>CAYYXT010000001.1:0-185002 GCA_964475825.1 uncultured Nitrosopumilaceae archaeon
CACCACATCTGCAGCAAGATCTGTAACACTAACAGAGACCTTGACTCCATCAGAATCAATCATGCTTCTTACAGGAAACCTAAGAATCATCACACAGCAGGATGGAGCCCAGATAGGAGGGGCATCATATACTATTTCACCTAATCCTAGCACTGGAACAGGATTACTTTCGATTACTGACAATGAAATAGGCGATCTTAATGCAACTGCAGGAACAATTGATGTATCGCCTGCAATCCTCATGTCATATACAATTAACCAGACTGGTGTACCTGTAGGATACACATCAACATCAAGTGTGACAGTACTATCCATCAGAGGAGTAGTTACACACCAGGAAGTAGTGTTCAATCTAATATCATCTACAAACATTACAAACTCACCACCCATTATTGGAACAACTGCACCAGTGCTAAATGATACCCAGCTTGATCACATGACATCAAACAACGCCAAGATCTTTACAAGTTCCACGTCATACAGTTTTACAGACGATCATGACCTTCTAGAAATAATCATAGTAGGAAAGTCAAACGATGCAGGAATAACCAGTGCAACTAGCACTCAGAATACCGTACAGCTTGACAAATCAATCCCAAGAAGCTCCTCAGGCTCATCCATAATATCAGAACTTGGAATACCAAAGTATTATCTTCCAACAACATCAGATCTTACTATAATCGTCCCTTCAGTTGTAACAAATAAAGACTCGTCTGATAACCAGATTGTATCCACACCACCACTTTCACAAATCACTCCAGGACAGAGAATGATTATTCCAGTACAGCAAGATATGTTGCCAAGCTATGGTGGAATGACAAGCCTTGACATCCAATCATCATCTAGCGCCACAATATCTGGCTCACCAGACCGGGAATGGTTTGCAATAGAGCTTGACAACAAACTTGTATCCGAACCATCACTTCCAACTGATACACAAAGACAACTATCTCTATTCATCGATGTCAAATACAGATACGAAGAAGATGGAAGCGGAATCAACTGGGGTAATCCTGCAAACTTTGCAGTAAAGCCAAAGATGACCGTATTAGTACCAATCCCAATTGACCATGATATTGTACAATTGCCAAACGGATGTGCAGATGTTGAAATCTTAACACTAGTTGGTTCTACATGGAATTCATCAATTGATACAATACTATCAAATGAGCCTTCTGCTACTACAGGATTTTGTGAAATTGTATTTGAATCAGATCACTATTCAAAGAAATCAATATCCTCACATCATTCAACATCTTCAACATCTTCAGGACCATCAAGCGGTGGAGGTAAAACAGGTGTAGGTTCAGGCGGCTCTGGTAGAGGATTGGGCGGATTTGGTGGAATCTTAAGCACTCCATTGACAATAAACGAGATCACCTATGACAGATGTGAAGAAAACATGGCTACAATTCTAGTTTCTAGCGATGCTGATAAGGCTCCATCTGTAACTGTTCACACAGCAAAGTCAGGATCAGTCTTAGCCAAACTAGCAAACATCCAACCATATGAGCAATCAAACAAGATTACAACACTTGACAAATATCTCTATGAAATTCCAATTACTTCTGATGAGACATTCTTAATGGTAGTTGTTACTGAAGAAAAAGGAGTATCCAAAAATACTGTCCAGTCAGCAGTTCATCTCACATCATGTGAGGGAACAACAGTAATCAGTAAAGTCCCAGAAGAAAAATTTGAAGAGATTGCATCATCTGCACCAAAAATATTTGATGTTAAATTCCAAATTGAAAATAACACCCAACACAGATCAGAGACTGAATCTGAATTCTCTTATGTAGATAAGCAAGACTTGAGTGTCTCTGCAATCATATATGCACAGACGCCATTGCAGAGAAGCGAACTCAGAGTAATCACTATGGGACAACCACAAGAAGAATACGTTGCAATCAAAATGGATGTAGAGTCATTACCAATTTCAAATTCTACATATGTAATTAGCGCAACAATTCCATCATATCTAATGCAGGAACCAGCAATCTCATACTGGATTCATATCATTGATGAGGATCTAAATGAAGCAGAGTCAAAGCAATACAACATTGGCGTAAAACCAATCTCTGTTGGCGATGTTTCATTTGAGATGGATATTGCATCCGTCAAAGAAAGCGGTTCACTAGTTAGACCCCAATTATTTGTAGATAACAAAGATCTACCATCATACGGTATAGTATCTCTAATTGTAAATGGAGAAGTCATATCCAAGAAATCACAGTTATTTGCAACTGGAGAAACTATTGTTAATCTTGAATGGAAATCCCCCAACGTAGATAAGCACATCATCTATGATGTAATAGCAAGCGTTGATTTGTATGACAAATCAATTTCTACACAATCTGCTAAACTACACATTTATCCAAAAACGATAACCATGTTAGCCTCAGAGATAAAGTCACTAGAATCCATTACAGAAAATGATACAGTATTGGCAGACCCAGCATTAATTTATGCATCAAACTCTGTTGATCAAAACTTGAGATTCCGTGTAATAGCTCCAAATGGTCAATGTATAATTGGTGTCTCAGAAGAGTGTGCAATACATGACAGTACCGTAAATCAACGTGGTGGATTGACAAGTATTGAATATGAAGATCAAATCATAAGAGTAAGATACAGTGGCCCAGACAGTCCACTTGAAAGATTCTCAATTACATCAATTGATCCACTAGTAAATCAATGGATTGTATACCTAGAAACATCCGATGGAATTATTCCTCAAGCCCAAGCAATGAAAGATATGCCTATCAAAGTAAAGTATAGAACACATTCAGAAACAATTACTGTTTATTCTGAGTAATCTAATTATATTTTTTAAAAAAACTATGGATAAGCAGTAAATTCAGAAAGAATAGAGTCAATCTCTGAAATCTTGATTCTGTTTTGCTCCATTGAATCTCTTTTACGCAATGTTACAGTTTGGTCTTCCAAAGTTTGATGATCAACAGTAATAGCAAATGGTGCACCTATCTCATCTAGTCTTCTGTATCTTCTTCCTATTGCACCGGAATGATCCAAAAATACATCGTATTTTCTTTTGATCTGAAGATATATCTCATCTGTCTTTTCTTTTAATCCGTCTTTTTTTATTAATGAAAGAACACCAATATGTATGGGAGCCAAATATGGCTTTAGAGATAATACAGTTCTTTCATTTTCTTTATCCTCATAAAGTGAATGCTCAAGGATTGTGTAAAGACTACGATCAATTCCCATTGAAATCTCAAAAACATGTGGTAACACTTTCTCATCATTATCCATTACTTCAAATTTCTCTTTACTTTTCTTGGCATGACTAGATAAATCATAGTCTGATCTGTAATTGCATGCAACTAATTCAAGCCAACCTATTGTAGTTTCAACTTCAAAATCAAAAGCTACTTGAGCATAGAATGCTTTTTCCTTATCACCAAGTTTTCTGAATCTACTTTTTGTTACATCTATTCCTGTTTTCTCATAAAATTCGATTAATATTGCTAAATAATATGCTACAAACTTGTTTGGAATTATCTTTAATTCTACTGCTTCTTTACATGTGATCACTTGGAGTTTAGAATCAACCTGAATTCTAATTATTGTATCTGCAATTTCAGAAAACTTTTCCATCTCATCTAATTTTGTTGGATTACAAAACACTTCAATCTCTGCCTGATAAAATTCACGAAGACGCAACAAACTTTGTCTTGGCGATATCTCATTTCTGAAGCTTTTACCCACTTGGGCAATTCCAAGTGGCAGCTTCCCTCTCATAGTCTTAAACAGTCTTGGAAAATCAACAAAGATAGACTGGCATGTCTCAGGTCTAAGATATGCAGGTTCCTCCTCTGGGCCTATTCCGACTTTGAACATCATGTTGAATTTTTTGGCATTCTCAAAATCTCCCTTACATTTTGGACACTTGATGTTATTTTGCAAAATAGCATTATCAAACTCCTCCAAATTCGCACTTTCAGGAATTTCAATTTTTGAAATTTCAGAAATAGTTCTATCTGCCCTAAAGGTTGACTTGCATTTTGTACATTTTATTATTGGATCTGCAAAATTTCCCAAGTGACCAGACGCCTCAAAAACAGATTTTGACATTATCTGTGAGCCATCAATTTCCATCATTCCATCTTTTCTGATTAGTTCTCTGCGCCATAACTCCAGAAATTTATTTTTCAAACTTACACCACAAGGCCCATATTCCCAAAAACCTGCTTGGGCATCTGCATAAATTTCACAACTAGGAAAGTAAAATCCACGCTCAAGTGCTAATTTCATTACATCTTCATAATTCATTGTACCATTTCACCAATGACTGAATAAATTCCTACGCCAACTCCTTGACTTTTCTTATGTTTTCAAAGTCATCCCTAACATCATCAATTGGAGTTTCTAAAATTATTGGAATCTTTTTCTTGTTGACAGTTTTTATCACTTCTGATAATCCTTTCTCTCCAATATTGCCCAGTCCCACATGATAATGTCTATCAAGATTGCAGCCAATTTCTCCCTTGGCATCATTAAGGTGTAAAATCTTCAAATTCTCAAATCCAACTGCATCATCAAATTTTGTAAAAGTGTCTTTGACTGATTTTTCTGTTCTTAGATCATATCCTGAAACAAACGCATGGCATGTATCAAGACAAATACCAAATTTTTTTGCAGGCTTTAACTGATTAAAAATCTCTGCCAACTGCTCAAAATCTGCGCCAACAGAATTTTTTTGCCCAGCAGTGTTTTCTAGTAAAATCATGACATCATTTTTTGTTTGTCCTGCTTTGTTTAGTCCTTTAACTAATTGTTTGATTCCTGCCTCTTCACCTGTCCCTAAATGGCTGCCAAGATGTGTAACCAAATATGGAATGCCTAACTTTCCACATCTCTCAACTTCATTAATCAGCGTATTTACTGATTTTTCAAACCCATCTTCTTTTGGAGTGGATAGATTTGGCAAATACGGCATATGGGCACATGTTGCAAATCTATCTATCTTACTTGCTTTTAATTTCCCTTTGAAATTTGTAATGCCACTATCTGAAAGATCTTTTGCATGCCATCCTCTTGGATTTCTAGTAAATATCTGAAAAGCAGAACACTCTCTTTCTACGGCATTATCTACTGCCTTATCAATTGAACCTGAGATCGAAACATGGCAACCGATCTGCATATGTCACAACTTTAACTAAACATAATTTAAATCAGCATCTGTTTGGAAAATTAAACCAGATTTTTATGTAATTGTCATTAATCACTATTCATGCTTGCACTTGGACAGGATGAAATTGCAAAATACCCCTTTTTGGCAGATGCGGGTCAATATCTAAAAGATAAGGGGTTTACACTGGAGCAATTTGGAACTGATCCAGATTTGAAATCATTGGTTGAAAAGGCATTTAATCGAATTGAAGTGGCTGCTGATGGGAAAATATATCATTCTGAAATAACAGGCGATCATGTATCTAAAGAGGCTGCACTTCCAAGAGAGGTATTCTCTTTTCTCTTAGCTATTGTATTGCTCAAATTAAGTGGCATGACCACACTAATCAAAAGATTTGCGCTTGCCGAAGCCAGACGTGCAGAAAAATACCTGGAAAAGGATTTGGCAAATATCTCCGATGAATCAAAAAAACAACTGGCAATTAGAGTTATTGATGATTTGTTTTCAGTTCAGGTAAAAAAACAGGATGATTTTTTTGTAATACCTGCATCTGATTATCTCAAGCATTCAATAAATTTTCATGAAAGAGAATGGAAATTAATAAACAGACATGTAGAAAACGGTCTAGTATTTCTTACTCCACATGAAACAGTCAGATTAATTCGAAAAGAATTGGGAACTTATATCAGCTCTAAAATTATTAATGCAAAAACACCACCAATGATCTCAGGCTTTGAAGAACCAGTAAACAAATTAATTTCAATGTCTAAAAAGTTTACAACTTTTACTGTAACTACTGGAGAATATCCACCATGCATAAAACATGCCATTGAAATTCTTGAAAAAGGTGAAAATCTCCCGCACTCTGGAAGATTTATGCTTGCAACATTTCTGTTATCAAAAGGTCAATCAGTAGAAGAAATTGCACCATTATTCAAAAATGCCCCTGATTACAATGAACGAGTTACTCTTTACCAACTAAATCACTTGGCAGGAATGTCAGGAAGTGGCACTCGATACTCATGTCCTTCATGTGAAAAACTCAAGACACAAAATTTGTGTTTTGCAATACCAGAATGTGATAATATCATAAACCCACTTCAATTTGGAAAAAAGAGAATCTAATGCAAGAAAATGATATAAAATTTCTAGAAGATTCCTTCAAGAAATACTATTTTGAGCATTTTGATCTTATCCGTGTGCCAAACAGAACTTCTGAGCGAGAATTTGGATTCCAAAAATTCAATTCTGGTATGATAAGACATATCTCAATTAAAGATGACAAAGAGTTACATCTTTTACTAATGAAAAATATTCCTTCTGACGTCTATTGTTCTAATGCATGTTACTCTTTTCCAAATTTACCTATGAATGAAAAAGATTGGAAAGAAGCAGATCTAATTTTTGATATTGATGCCAAAGATCTAAATCTAGAATGCAGAAAAAATCATACAATTTCCAAATGCAATGAATGCAATGAAATATCCACTAACAGTAATAGCTGTAGTAAGTGTAATTCTATAAAATTAGAAAAAAAATCACTCCCATGTAATAATTGCATAGATACATCTAAAAATGAAGTATCCAAACTATCAAAAATTCTAACTGAAGACTTGGATGTTCAACAAAATGATATTCACGTTTATTTCTCTGGCAATGAAGGGTTTCATGTGTATGTGTATAATTCACAATTCCAACAACTAGGTTCAAGGGAAAGATCAGAATTAACAGATTACATAATGTTTAATGGAGCAATCCCGGAAACTTTTGGAATGAAAAAATTTAAACCAAATCGTTCATTATTTCCAGATTTTGAAGAAAAAGGATGGAGAGGAAGATTTTCAAAAGAGGTATATGGTTCAAAATCAAAACGTTCAAAAATAATCTCAGAACTAATTGTCAATGGATACTCTTCTTTTCAAAAAATTCTAGAAGACATCTCTGATAAGATTGGAGCTAAAATTGATCCTAATGTAACAATGGATATTCATAGGATATTCAGGCTTCCAGGATCATTAAATAGTAAAAGTGGTCTGACAAAAATTTTCTGCAATGATCTTGCAAAATTTGATCCCTACACAGAAGCCTCATTTCTTAGCGAAAATTCAGTAGAAGTAATGGCTGATTGCCCCATTGGATTTAAGCTAAAAAACAGAAAATTTGGTCCGTACTTTAATGAAAAAGTGTCTATTCCGACATATGCTGCAGTATATATGATTTGCAAAAAATTGGCGACAATCTCTTAATTTTTTTAAATCAGGTCTATTAACCAACGATATCAAAATCAGAGTAAAATAATTTCAAAAATAATGCCAAATCCCGAATTTTTGCTGGTAAGACATTAATTTACCGAGCCACAAGAAACGTTGATTTTGTATAGCGCCTCCACTGACAAGCAAGCCCCACCTCCTGATGCAGGAAAATTTGTCAGATTAATCATAGTTGCCATAATTGCTGTTGTAATATTTGCAGTTGCTGGAAATCAGGCTGTAATTTTATCGATGAATTTTACCGAATTTGGGGAACAATTTAGCAAACCACTGTATTATTCACTAGTCTCCACTATCATTCTTTCAGCAATTGCTCTGGTACGAGTAAACATCATTGGAAGGTCATCTATCTTTTGGTATGGACTTCACACAGCCATTGGTTTTATCGGAAAAAGCACCCAACAACCAATCTCAAATAGCATTCCAAGCTTTAAGGATTACAAGCTTAGTCCACTACAATTTGTCATTTGGCAAATTACAAAGATTTTGCTCTTTGGAGCATTTTTTGTAAATATTATGTTTGGATTTGCGGCAGTATCTTTTATTGATGGAAATAATCTAGGTTTAGAAAATTTATCCAACCTATTTTCTTTACCGTTTGTAACACCAAGTACTGATCCTAACTATGCAGTTGAACAAGTTGTTCCAATGATTCCAGCACTAGTAATTCTTTTACCTTCAGTTCTTGCAGCAATTGGGCTTCGTTTAGTTTTGTATGTGGGCATTCATAAAATTATTAATGTCATTACTTCTTATCTTCAAGATTCAAAAAGTGGAAAACCAAGATACCTCAATTATGTTTCAACTATAGAAACCATAATTGGTGTAGGTGTACTCTGGTTAGGTTTTAATCTATTTTTTACTGATCAAATTGATTACAATACAAGATATATCGTCGGTGGAACACTGATAATTGGATTTGCTCTTTTAGCTTTTTCAATTGTAGATAGAATAAGAGCACGTGTTCTCACTCACATGTTTAAGAGAGACGTATACATTAGAATTCTAACCGTTCTCACAATTGCAGTTATTATTGGCGGATTAGTAGCTGTCAATAACAGTATTGCAGATGCAAAAAAAATTGAATACTTGGGACCTTACACTGCTCAACAAATTGGTGTCAATCGTTACATTGGTCAACTAAATGATATCAAAGAAAACACACATGATGTAAAATTGCAATCTGTATCCCCAAATAATATAAAAAATTATGTAAATAAAAACAGCGATGTACTTGATGTAATTAGAATCTGGGATTGGGAGGCAGCATTTGCTAAATTAAAACCGGAAATTGGATTGATACCAAACGTAGATTTTGAAGATAATGATATTCTTCGTTTTAACAATACATTATACTGGACTGCCTCAATGAAGCCTATACTACCTTCTTCTGTTAGTCTTGAAAATAGATGGTATAACGAACATCTTGTATATACTCACGTTCCAAATGGGTTCCTCACACTTGAGGCTACAAATGGCCAAATTGTAGATAGCGGTGAATTCTTCAAACAACGAGAAATCTATTATGGTGAAGGAGGTCTCTTTGAGCAAACTTGGTCAGCATATCAAAACTCTAGAGGATCTACTAGTGCAGAACTAGGAGGAGTATCTTATAGTGGTAAAGGAGGATTAGATGTATCTCCACCACTTAGCTGGACTTTTGAACCAAACTTTTTACTTTCATTTCCTACAGAATCAGTCCATGTAATGCGATACAAGGATGTTCAGGACAGAATGAAAACTTTGTACCCATATTTTCTATATGATCTCTTTGGTAAGGAATTAGACTCTATTCCAGTAACTGATGGAGAAAATTCTTACTGGATGATGCCTTTGATAATTGGATTTGATACTCATGATGTACCATGGTCTGCTGGAAATCCATATCTTAGATTAGTAGGATTTGCTCTAATTGATAGTTATGATGGTAATGTTCAACTATTGAAAACAGGCGATGATTTCTTTACTGAAATGTTTGTTAGCCAATACTCTGATCAGTTCAAACCAATACCATCTTGGCTTGAAAAACAAATACGATATCCCATTGAATTGTTTAACTGGAAAGCAGAAATGTATAACATTTACCATGTAAGTGATGTTGAAACATTCATTCAAGCAAATGAATTTTATGAGATTCCTCAAGGTTTGGAGACTTACTATGTGGAAGCAAAACCACCAGGTTTTAATCAAACAGAATTCATAGGTTTACTTTCCTTGGAACTACGAGGTTCTCAAGGAAGAAATCTTGCAGGATACATGATAGTTGAAAATGATCTTAAAAATCTAGGTGATATGCAATTCTATGAAGTTCCATTAAACTCTACTACCAAATTGATTGGTCCTACTGCAGTTAGAGAAGCATTAGATAAAGATCCAAAATTTGCTGAATTAAAGACACTTTTGAGAAACCCTAGGATTGGAGATAATATTCTATACCGAGTAGGCGAACATGATGTCTACTTTATTCCCGTATACACTGCAGGATCTGAAGGAGTTGTTGCCCAACTTGGTACTATTGCAGCCGTAGGTGCAGCATTCACTGGAGAATATTATGTTGGTTTGGGAGATACTCAAGAAGAGGCATTTGAGGCATATTTGAAAAAGGTATCTGGCGTGGCTGTTTCCTCAACTTCAATTGATGTTGACTATATTGAATTAGGAAAATCAGACAGAATTGATATTATAAAATCTTCATTTAAAGAAAATGGAGTAGAGATTTCTGAACCAACATCAATACAAATTCCATTATCATTCAAAGAAGGAGAGATATTCTTCTTTACTGAAAATGATCGTGCTGACACAGAAGACTTTTTAGCTAAATTTATAGATAATTTCGTGAAACCAAGAAGTGATAGAGTATTCATGTGGCAAGAAGACACTAATCTTAATATTGGAACAATAGTTGTAAAAGACAATATTCCTGAAATGCATTATATCTCGATTGCAGTAGGCAATTAATTGCTAAGTTATTCTCAAAATCTAAATTATCTATACTTTTACATTTGGATTTCTAAATTATAATTCTTTTTTGGTTTCCAAAAACCTTAAATTTAGATTTCAAATCTAGAATAAACGATGACACAACAAAGTAAATGTCCATATTGTAACTCCATATTTAAAAATAATGAGGATCTATCCAAACATATAGACAGAATACATAATGGCTCAGGGCTCTTAGAAGGCGATTCTAGAAAATTTTAATAATTAAGAATTTCCTTTACCTAAAAATTACGCCTGAAATATTTTAGAACATTAAATTAGGTGGAGTTTTTTTATGTACTATTGTTACTAGTCATTGATAATGGTTCTGTCTATACAAAAAATTTAATTGACTTTTTAAATGACAAAAAAATCTCATTTGAAAAACAAACAGCTGCACTATTAGATTTAAAATCACTAGATAATTACAACTCATTTATTCTCTCTGGACGAAGAAAAAATGAAAAAAAAACAAATGAAATCAATTCCAAAATAATTAACCATGCAATTCAAAACGATAAGAAATTATTGGGAATATGTTATGGTGCAGAAATATTAGCTCTGACTTTGGGTGGAACAATTCGAAAACTTACATTCCCTCAAAAAGATAATGAAAAAATTAGCATTCAAAGAGAAAATCTTCTTTCCAATGATGATTTACAGGTATTTGAGAGCCATGGATTTGAGATTTCTAAATTACCCAATATTTTACTTGTAATAGGCGAATCCAAAAACTGTAAATTTGAAATTATTCAATATGATAAAAAACTAATTTTTGGAACTCAATTTCATCCTGAAATGAGCAGTGATGGTCAAAACTTAATTCAAAAGTTTTGCTCTCTCTGATTGATTTTAATAACTCTCAAACTTCATTCAATCTCATGGATTCCTTGGATCATCAACTTTTACTTCCTTTAGTAGAAGAAGAAAATATTTGCTTGCCTCTACCAATCAATGTAGTTTCAAAATATTGGAATATTGAACTTCCAATGTCTGAGGCTATTGAAACTGCAAAACAATATGCTAATTCTAATGGAAGTATCTTAATTGAAGGAATTGAATCTGCAGAAAGACATGGGTTGACATGTAAAATTATCCATTCTTCTTTATCTGAATTAAAAAAAATAATAGACATTGGAATTCCACCGATAGTAATTCTTCCAGGAATTCCTGAAATCACACAGCACGCTTCAGTAATATCTGGATACGATGATAATGAGAAAACTATTCTTCATTACATTCAGAAAGGAAATCAAGAAGGCGAGCAGCAAGAAGGAGCTATTCCTCAGGAAATTTTTGATAAAGAGTGGTCTGAAGATGGAAGACTGTTGATAATTTTAGCTCCATCAAATGTCTTGTTTTCTATCAAACTAGAAAATGATTCAAGTGAAAGATCAAATAGACTGTGTTTTATTTCTGAAAAATTAAGCATACAAAAAAACACATCCGAAGCTTTGATATCTCTAAAAAAAGCAATTGAATTAGAACAAAACAACTCAACTGCATTGTATTTGTTAGGAAGTTTACTTAACGAACAAAATTCTAATGACTGTGTACAGTATTATGAAAAATGTATAAAAATTAACAATAGGTTTTATCTTGCATACAATGGACTAGGTAACTATTATCTAAAATCTAATCAATTCGATAAAGCTGAATCGTGTTATAATAAAGCCATTGAAATCAATCCTAAAAGATCCGCAAAAATTTACAAAAATCGTGCTTATCTTAAAGAGAAACAAAAAAAGAATTCTGAAGCAAAAAATGATCTTAAAAGTTATTTGAAACTTTTTCCAAAAGCTAAAGATAGAGGAATTATAGAACAAGCAATTAGAGAATTATAAAATATGCGGAGTGCGGGATTTGAACCCGCGGCCTTCAGCTTGGGAAGCTGACGTCATACCGAGCTAGACTAACACCGCCTGCGCAAACCTTCGGTTCGCCCACTAAAAACGATTTTTTTCTTACTAGATTTGGTAAGGAAGATCTTACTATTTTTAGTAATGCCCTCCGTGGTTTGTCTATCGATCCAGAGTACAAGAAATGGTTGTATTCAAATAAGAATGAAAGATATGCAAGATACATCTGGCTTAGAAGTCCATCTGTAGTAAATCAATTATTCAATGATGAATTTGTCAGTAGATCAAGTGATCGCAACAAACAAGATGATCTGCGAGCTATGGGTAACCTTTGCAGATTTCATGACATAAAATTTGATACAGATCTACATCAAAAATTCACTACATGGCTAAAAAAGAAGGAAATTAAATGGAAAGACAAGACATACAATTTTCCAAAGGAACAACTCCCATTGAAGCAAGTCCTAGAAAATATATCTAAACTAGAGCCAATTCAGAAAGATTTTGCATTATTCATGCTTACGTCTGGACTTAGAACATATGAAGCAAGAGTAGTCTTTGAGAATCACAAAAAATTCTGTCATGATGGTATCCTTGAGATATTTTGGACAAAGAAAACAAAGAATACTAACGCTACATTCTGTTTTCCTGCACTTCATGACAAGATGGACAGAAAATTTGTCTTTGACTATGATGATTTCAAAATCTTAGGATGTGAATTGAGATATTTGCGAAAACTGAATTTTACTATTAACGCAATTAATTTGGATCCTCTCCTCGCTGAATACATACAAGGTAGAAGGGGATCTGTATCCGAGAAACACTACTACCTCTCAAACATGAATCAACATAGAAAGAAATGGATTAAAATTTGGAATAAAATTATTGAAAATTCTTAAACATGATAAGACACACATAAAGCGTTAAACGGTTGAATATAAGATGCTAAAACTTAAGCAAACAATAATAGAGAATTATTCAGTATACTAACTATGTCTTCACCTGTTTGGTTATCTGGAATAATTGTAGGATTTATTTTGGTTTTGGTAAGCAGAATGATGGATAATACTCTTCTTGCACAAACTGCTGACACTTTTCTGATTTTTGGAATTATCATCACTGTGATTTCAATTGGAATAGTAGTAGTTCCTTTGGTGAAAAGAAAATGAGCTGGGTAGCAATAGGGGCAATATTCTTAGGACTATTATTACTTAAAGCAATTTTTGATCCTACAACTCAAATCTACAAATGTCCTAATTGTAATTTAACCATTACAAAAAATACTTCTACATGTCCTAGATGTAAACAAGGAATTTCATGGCATGGTGTCTGATAAGAATCCACGAATTAAAAAATTATCAGAGGAAGAAAGACTGATACTCCAAGTACTTCTAATTATTTGGATAGGTAGTTTTGCAATGATGATTTATTCCTTCATAATGAAAGAGAATGGCACTATTTGGGAGGTAACATTCGCATCGATTCTTAGTGCTATGGGAGGATTTTTAATCGGTGTAAATAGGCCTAAATAATCATGCAAAACCATCTACGTTCGATCATTTAGAAAATAGATCATCTATTCCTGTAGTTAAATTGAAAAATGCTATACAGTTACTCTATAGGAATTTCTCTATACAAAATTTCTATGAGGATTTTCTATATGGAATTGTCATCAAAGAATTAGAATGACAAAAAAATTATTTTTCGAATTGGTGTAATTTGACAAAATTATCACAAAGGTATAAAAATTAGGAAACAAAAACAAGTGGATCATGCCGCAAACAAATTTCAAAAATGTTTTCATTTTGATTTGTACTCAATTTCTAATTAAAACTAAAATGATAAGAAAGGAGGTGAAATAAAATAAGTCAACAAACAGAAACAGAGGAAAACGAAGTAACTCAATCAGTTGTTCAGAGTTTAGTAATATTTGCACAAAGACGCATATCTAAACTAGTTAGATCAAGTACTGATAATGAACAAGTTCTTGGGTTGATCAAAGTAAATGATCATTTCGAGACAGTTGAAATTGGAAGTAGAAGATCTGAAGATTGGTTGCATTTTGTACACAATCAAGGAACTGGACAAATTCATCAGGATGCCAGCTACAAAAGAGCAATGTCTATGATTCGAAATCAAGCTCAGTTTAGCAATACTCCTGTAGAAACATTACATAATCGAATCGCAATGGTGGATAACACAATCTACTATGATTTGAGAAGAATTGATTGGGAACTGGTAAAGATTTCACAAAATGGAGTAGAGATGGTAGAGATGGACTCTACAACCCCTATGTTTGAAAGAAAACAACATCAGAGAGAACAAGTTCAATATCTTACAGATAACAATAGGGATCCTCTAGAGGAACTTATCCAGTTATTGAGAATACAATCTCAATTCAGACAAATATTCAAAGTCCATCTGGTATCGATGTTCTTAGAAGATGTGCCTGTGCCTATTATGGTTCCAAAAGGAGAACAAGGTTCTCTAAAAACAACCATTACAAAGGCCATAAAACGTACGGTAGACCCATCAGGAGAAGAAGTTTCATCAATTCCTCCTAACAGAGATGATCTAGTTCTACTCTTAAACAATCGATTCATGCCTAATTTTGACAATGTGTCCTTCATCACCCCGACAAATTCAGATATTTTGTGCAGGGCAGTAACAGGAGAAGGACTGTCAAAGAGAAAACTGTATTCTGATTCTACCGAGATCATCTATGCATATAGAAGAAAGATAATTCTCAACGGAATTTCTTTTGGAATGAATAGGCCAGATTTGATGGAAAGATGCATTGTTTATGAAACAAAAGCTCCTACAAGTTTAGAGCGAATAACAGAAGAAGAATTTGATGAAACATTCTCTAAATTACTTCCTTACTTGTTAGGACAGATCTTTACTGTGCTATCTGGAGTATTGAAATCGTATAAGGATGTAAAATCGCAGATCAAGGGAAAACCAAGGATGGCAGACTTTGCTGTGTATGGAGAATGCATTTCCAGAGAATTGGGATATGCCGATTTTTCATTTGTCAAAGGCTATACAGAAAAATTAGAACAGTCAGCAATTGGAATAATCGAAAACCATCCCGTGGTATTTGCAATTACAACGATGATGGAATCTGAGACAAAATACGAAGATACTGTACAGAACTTCTTTGATATGGCAAAACAACTTGTAATAGAACATGGAATAGATATTGGAAATGATTTCCCATCTATATCAAACAAAGTGCAAAGCGTAATTGATAGAATCAAACCAAATCTTAGAAGTTTAGGATTTGAGGTATCATTCTATCAGTATACAAAAAGTGATGGAATATTTCCTAAAAATAGGACAATAATTTCAATAGAAAAGAATCTTTCTGTGATCTCTACTACGTCTACTGAAAATCTGCAAAGCTAGATTTCAAAACTGACAAGAAAATTTGAGATACTGTAATTGGTATCTCATCCTTTTTTATTTTTATTCATATTAATATGTTAGAAAATTATGTGTTTCAACTATCTTTATTACAAGAAACAAAAAATCATGATCAGTGAAGTTAATTGCATACAAATCACAAACCATCGAAAAGATTAATGGAGATCATTCAGCTAATTTCATGTATTCCATTAAGAAGTTATAAAATCCAAGACGGTGATTTAGATTCCAGATACTTACCTCCTAGATTCAGCAATAATGAATATACAAGTGCAAGATTGGCCATGAGGAAATTAAAACGCTTAATTAACAAACCAAAAGAATTGCTGAATTTAGATTATCATCCAAGAGTAACTCTAGAACATTTCATGGGGACTGTAAAGCATTATGAAAATGATGAAGATGTAAGAAATTTGTTGGAAAATCCAATTCTGAATAATTTAGCATTTGAATCAGATCGGGACGAATGAACTAAAAAACCCAAAACTTGCAGAGGATGAATGCATTATTAATTTATCAAATGTATCATGCCTACGTCATACCTAGAAATGCTTAGAGGTACATCAATCTTCATTGTAATATTCTTCATCATAGTATTTTGAAACATGATCAAATGTTTCTACATCTGTTTCATTTTTCTTCTTTTTTGGTTCCAAGGCACTTCGTTGTACGTAAATTTCTAAATTAATACTTGGTAATTGTCATAATTCATGGGCTTGAAATCGGATTCTCTCTTGATACTTCAATTCACTCTGTTTAGTAGGTCTTCTTCTGCTGAATTTTCCCATGCAAAGACCTCCCCAGTAAATGGATCAATAGCAAACCACCACATCTGGTTTGCACACATTATTTTTTCACTAGAAATGTTGAGTATGAAAGTTAATTTATCATTTGCAATAGTATCGTCAATATCCATAAAATTTGTTCCCACATCTACATTTTCTAGCGTTGTATCAAGCCCACAATTAGTTCTCATACCCATTAACAGAACTTCTTGAATAGTGAATCCTACCTTGTCATTTCCTTTGTAGTTTAGGAAATAGCTTTCAATTTGTGTATTTACCAAATCATGATATCTTTCATCACTCAATCTTGAAACATCTACAGGAGCCCATATTCCAAGCTGCGGATTTCTTACTGCATACTCTGACGCTAAATCCATTTCATTATGTTTACTTGCCAGTTCATTTTCTCCTACCTTTGCCATTCTCGCTTCTTCTTCCCATTTTGCTTTAGTTTCATCACTTGCAGTTTCATGTAATGTGACTTGAATCGCAATAAGAGATATGATAATAATTCCTACGCATATGAGTATTTTTTTCCCACCAGATAATGATCCTCTGGATTTTGTTATTTCAATAGGTTTTGTTATTTCATTTGCTTGTAGATAATGTTCTGTAAGAGAATTTTCAATAGTTTTATGTCGTGCTTTATTCAAACGTCTTGCAAATATAATCGAAAGAACCAAAAAAACCCAAAAGAAAAAACCTATGTATTCAACGTTGAATACTTGTGCTGAGAAAATCCCGAATACTATAGTTAATGAAACAAAAATTATCAACTCAATCTTCAAATACTTTTTTGAATTGTCACTCACAGATTCTCTATATTTTTATAGAAATTTAAGAGTTTAGGAAAAGAGAGAAATATTTTTCTGTAACTTTATCCTGTATGATTTCGTATATGTTTGATCAAGATCTAAATACTATCTCCACGTTAAGACCTTGTGCTAAGTAGAATGGAGATGGAATATCTATCTGGAAAAATTCATCCAAACAAAAACTATGAATACAAAATTATTCATTCTATTAGAAAAAAATTAAAAACATTTTGTAATCTTGAACTACCTTTAATAGAATCTCGCACGGAGGCCCTTTGCGCCGTAGGCGCTGAGCTTGGGAAGCTGACGTCATACCGAGCTAGACTAACACCGCTTACCTCAAATTCATTAATTATGATTAAATATCTTGATTGAAAAACAATATCATGGATGCACGTTGCCCTGAATGTGAGAAAGTAGCAATTTTAAATGATGAAATCACTAATGTAAAATGTCCTCATTGTAATTTTGAAGCAGATTATGATACTTACCTTGAAATTATGAAAGATCAGGCAATTAACATGTCATATGATTATATCCCAAAAAGATCTGGTCTTTGATTACCAAAAATTTCCTTTATCTGAACAATCCAAATGTGCTCCACACTTAGGACAAAACATATGGCATGCTTGCATATCTACCATCTTATTATCACATTTGGGACATCTGATTTCATCATCCATGCATATGATAAGTAATCTTGATTTAAAAATAATGTCCAAAGGTTAATTAGTCGTTCAACTATTTTTTATATTACTTGACAAATTTCAAGCTCACCGTATCCGATGTAAAGGGAAAATCTATCACTAAAGAGTTGAAAGACAGTGATGCAAATCCATTACTAGGTTTACAACTAGGCAATGAAACAGATGCATCTATTGTAGGATTGCAAGGAAAATTAAAACTCACCGGTGGTAGTGATAAATCTGGGGTGCCAATGAGAAATGATATTCATGGTTCAGCAAGAAAATATGTTTTACTTTCAAAAGGAGTTGGATTACAAGCAGCAGAAATTGGACAAAGAGTAAGAAAACTCATGCGCGGAAATACTGTTTCAGAAGAAATATACCAAATAAATTGTAAATTTGATGGAGAGTTACCAGTAGAAGCTCCAGCTGAAGTAGTAGCAGAAGCTTAAGAAAATAAATAAAAAGAATAACTTAACATATACCAGCTCTACATTTTGATTGATGCATTGGAGAGAAACACTTCCTGATTGGTACATAAAAAAATATGGTCATCAACCATGTGTAAATATTGGAACTGCAGGTCATGTGGATCATGGTAAAACTACACTTATTCAAGCATTAACAGGTTCATGGACAAGTGTTCACAGTCAAGAACTAAAACGAGGAATTACAATTCGTGTTGGTTACTCTGATGCAGCATTTTACAAATGTAAAAGTTGTGAAGAGCCATTAGGATATTCAACAGCTCCAAAATGTAATAATTGTGGAAAAGAAAGTGAATTATCTAGAGTTGTTAGCTTTGTAGATAGTCCAGGACATGAAAGTCTAATGGCAAACATGCTTTCAGGCTCTGCATTAATGGATGGAGCATTATTGTTAGTAGCTGCCAATGAACAGGTGCCTAAACCACAAACTAAAGAACATCTTTTGGCACTTCAAACACTTGGAATACATCAAATTGTTTTAGTACAAAATAAAGTAGATTTAATTTCATATGAAGAAGCTATTGCTAATCATCAAGAAATTACAAAGTTTGTTAAAGGAACATATGCTGCAAAAGCACCAATTATTCCAATATCTGCACAATCTGGGCTTAACATAGATGCATTAATTGGTGCAATAGAATCTACCATTAAGACTCCAGAACGAGATGAATCTAAAGAACCAATAATGCATGTCTTAAGATCTTTTGATGTCAACAAGCCTGGCACAAAACTAAAAAATATCAAAGGTGGTGTAATTGGAGGAAGTTTAACACAGGGAACTTTTAATGTTGGTGATGAAATTGAAATTAAACCTGGCATAATGGATGAAAAAAAGAAAACATATGAGCCATTACTGACCGAAATTACTTCCCTAGGTACAGCTGCTGGAATTGTTGATTCTGTAAAACCTGGTGGTTTGGTGGCAATTGGTACTAAACTAGATCCTGCAATGACAAGAAGTGATTCTTTTATAGGCTCTGTAATTGGAAAACCAGGTACACTGCCAGAAAATTCAATCCAGATAAAACTCGAAGTAAATCTGTTTGATTCTGCTGTTGGAGCAGCTGAAGATACCAAAGTACTCCCAATTCAAGTAGGAGAACTACTACGATTAAACATTGGAACTGCTCCAATTCTAGGTAAAGTCTCTAAAATCAAATCAAATAGCATAGACATTGAACTTCGACGACCCGCTTGCATATTTGAAGGTGGTAATGTGGCTATTAGTAGAAGAATTACTGATAGATGGAGACTAATCGGAGCAGGAATACTTGGTTGAAGTAATTTGCGATACGAGTTTTCTAATTCATCTAGCTACCAGAAGAATCAAAAATATTGATAATATTGATGTCGAAATAGGACAAATCACTTTTGTTGTTCCACAAGTTGTTCAAAATGAACTTTCTGAATTAATTAAAAATCCTCAAAAAAATCAAACTGCACATATAACACAAGATTTTATAAAAAATTTCAAAATTATATCAATTTCGGGAAATTTTGCAGATAAAGAACTAATTGATTATGTAAAAAAAAATAGGGCTATAATTGGCACCATGGATAAGGAATTAAAAAAACAAATCAAAGAATATGGTGGCTCTATAATGTCTTTCTCAAATGACAAAATTGTTTTAGAATCATAGTAAAATTTAACTTATAGAATTTATCAATAATCGGTATGAGTGATTTAATTTTAGAAAGTAGTGCTTTTAAAAATGGTAAGGAAATTCCAAAAAAATATGGTTATAAAAATACCAACATAAATCCACCATTAAAGATTAAAGTAATACCACAAAATACCAAATCACTAGTTCTCATAATGGATGACCCTGATGCAATGGGTGCAGTAGGAAAAATTTGGGTTCATTGGGTAATATGGAATATTGAACCTACCACAACAGAAATCAAAGAAGATTCAATTCCAACCGGTGCCATTGAAGGCAAAACCGATTTTGGAGAAATTGGTTATGGAGGTCCAGCCCCACCTGATAAAGAGCACACATACATCTTCAAATTGTATGCATTAGATAATAAATTGAATCTCAATGAAGGCGCATCTAAAACAGACGTGGAAAAATCCATGAAAAATCACATTCTTGCCGAAGCTAGACTGACAGGTAAATATTCTCCTTGAATTAACCTTTATAGATTTTTAATATCTGTTTTTAAATATATGAATAATTTTAATTATTTTTTATACAAAGAGTAATAAACAAAGTTTAGAGAGAAAAGCTAATTGATTTCAAACATAACTTTACTCTCACTAGGAAAATTTGATCTTAAATTACATCATCTCTTAATCGTGGGGATCCTTTCTCTATCTTTTTCTATTTCGTTTTTAGTTAGATCACAAGCAGCTGATTATGGTTGGGAGCTAAATGAATTTGATCCATTTTTCAATTACAGAGCTACACAATATATTGTTGACAATGGAATAAATGCATATTTTCAATGGAATGATGATCTAAGTTGGTATCCTAATGGAAGAGATGTTTCACAAACTTCGCAAGTAGTACTTCATATGACTACTGCTGTTACATATTGGATTTTTGGTGGGGGAATGGAACTTTATGACTTTACCATTCTATTTCCTGTGATTTTTGGTTCTCTTAGCACTATTGTGATTTTTGCATTAGTTAGGGTAATAGGAGGAACAACTGCTGGGTTATTTTCTGCATTATTTTTCTCAGTTTCATTACCATTGATATTAAGAGGAACAATAGGTTGGTTCAAATCTGAACCTCTTGGGTTATTCTTTGGTCTCTTAGCAACCTATCTTTTGCTTAGTGGTATTAACACTAAAAATAAAAAAATAGCAATTGCAAAATTAATAGCTGCAGGAATTACTATACCTTTATCGATATCAGCATGGGGTGGAAGCCAATTTTTTATAATTCCTATAGGTATTTTCTTTCTTACACTACCTTTTGTAAGATCTGATCATAAATTTATCATCTGGGCAATTCCTCTCTTTACTGCAACTACAATTCTTGTCTCTCTAAGTTTTGAAAGAGTAAGTTCAAACTTTATCTTTGGATTGGGAGGAGCTTCATTAATAATTCCAACAATTTTCATAATATCTTGTATTTTTATTCAAAGTAAAAGTAATGAAAACAAAAAAACTAGAAATGGTTTATTATTTTTAGCATCTATTTTGATATTTGGTACATGTATTTTGATAATTAATGCTGATACAGAATTTTTACCACTTCCAAGTTATAGATATCTAAATGCGATTAATCCATTTTTGACTACTTCTGTTCCTTTAATAGATTCAGTTGCTGAACATGCCAGTACAACAATTCAACAATCCTTCTTATTTCATTCTATTTTGATGATCTTTGCAGGATTAGGAATTTGGTTAATTATAAAAAACCATCAAATAAAAAATTCTGGTTTTATTAAAAATGATATGATTTTGTTTTCATTAATTTTTGGATTAATTGGAATATATGTTAGCTCTGCATTTGTAAGATTGGAAGTCTTTGCATCCTTATCCTTGATAATATTATCTTCATTAGGATTATCCGTACTTGTAAAAGAGATTTTAAACAACACAGAAAGAAAAAAATTCAAAAATTTAATTATCAAATTTTCATTTCTTGCAGGAATAATCATTCTTTTAGTATTCCCAATTTCTTTCCCATCAAATGGCAATTGGATTACAGCAGCAAAAACCCCCCCTACAATTCTTAATGGCGGTTCTGCTTATCCAGTAAGTACAAATGATTGGTTAGAATCAATGGAATGGATAAAAAACAATACCCCTAAAGATGCTGTAATTGCATCCTGGTGGGATTATGGATATTGGATATCTACTTTGGGAGAAAGAGCAACAATAGCTGATAATTCCACAATCCACACCAACATTATAGAAAAACTTGCTAAAATGTTTCTCAGTTCTCCAGAAGAAGGTTGGCAAATGTTAAGAGATATGCAAGCTGATTATGTTGTAGTTTTTGTTACAGGTCAGAGATTGGCAGTTGATAACGAAGATCAAGCTCTTTACATATTACAAGGCGGTGGAGATGAATCAAAAAAACAGTGGTTTATACGAATTGCAGATAAGCCTATGGCACAATATCTACAATCTGATGGTATTAGTGGTACTGATTATTTTTGGAATGATACTTTGCTAGGTAAAATGTTCCCATTTACTTCCTTAGCATATGTCAATTTACAAACTAATCAGCAATCTGCAACATATCAACCAGGATTTACACCAATATATGTAAAAGACATCAAATATCCTTCTGATAGTAATGGTCCATTAAGACTTGTACATACATCTCCAAGTTTCAATGCAGAGAAAGGTCAACCTATGATAAGCGTATTCATTTATGAAGTAAACAAAGACTTTGTTCCAACTAACTAATTTGATATTTTTTTAATTATACCTTTCAGCTAGTCTATATCTCATGTATTTATCATCTGGTGAAAATTTAGCTGGATGTGCAGAAATTGTTTCTTCATTACACAATGGACACTTTTCCTTAAGTGAATAGTGATTACACTTTGAGCATCTTCTTAATTGAAATCTCATCTTAATTCTCTCTGGTTTTTTTAGATTCTTCTCTAGTGAATTTGAATGAACCTTTCTTTTTTTCTATATTTTCTTGAATTTCAACTATTATTGGTTTTAGTGTTTTTTCAGCAGATTTGAAATCTTCTGAAGTGATCGATAATCTATATTTTGGTGCACCTAAATAAGTAATATCTATTGTAGAATCTTTTTTTGTTGCATCCAAAAGCGCTTTTTTAATAATTTCAACCCCATCTGATTTGTTATTTGTAATTTCCATAATTCCTCTAATTTCAACTGAAGGAAGTTTGATTTTAGAACATATTTCTTCAATAATTGATGCCGTTTTTTTAGGAATCTTTAACTCTTTTATTGATTCTATTCCATTTCTTCCAATTTCAATAAAAGCATCATAAACGGAATCAAATTTTGAATAAATACTGTCTTCTAATTTTTCAATATCTTCATCTGAAAGTTTTCCCTTTTCTTTAACATTTTCTAGTAATGTTTTCCCTTTTTCAAATTTCTTGACTTCTTTTAACTTCTGCTTTTTTTGATCTTTGGATACTTGTTTTAATGAAAGATCTATGTCTCCTCTATCTGGATTTACTTTTTTTACTAGTAGTACCTTTTTCTCTCCATCTTTTACAAATCTACTAACTGATCTAATCCAACCTGGTGCAATTTCTGAAATATGTAAAAATCCCTGAATCCCATCATATTCATCTAAAGTGACATAAGCCCCATGATCCATTACTTTGGTTATTGTAGCAAGAACAATTTCTCCTTGCTCTGGCATCTCTTGAACTTCAGTAGACATTTCTTCTAAATTTCTCTTCTGTATAATTTAATGTTGCTAGTTAGAAATCAATTCCTTTTTTTGCTTTTATGCCACGTTGAAATGGATGCTTTATTTCTCTCATTTCTGTGACTAGGTCTGCCAATTCAATGATTTCATCTTTAGCATAATTTCCAGTTAGTATAAGATCTAATTCCCGTGGTTTTGATTTAATCAAATTAAGAACATCTTCAACTTTTACTAGACCTAAATTTATGGCATAATTTATCTCATCTAAAATTACAATGTCATACTTTCCTGATTGAATTTTTTCAGTACTGATTTTAATTGCCTCTTTTGCAATTCTTTCGTGTTCTTCTTTGGGACTTTTGTCATCTATTATTCCAACAAATCCTTTTCCAATAGCAACCATTTCAAATTCTGGTTCTAGTCTCTTAGATGAATACATCTCGCCATAATGCCATGATCCTTTGATGAACTGTATCATGCAGGTTTTTTTTGCATAACCTGTTGCTCTTAATGCAATTCCTAAAGCAGCAGTAGTCTTTCCCTTGCCTTTTCCAGTATATACGATAGTTAACCCGTCCTTATCCATAGATAATTCATGAATTATCCAAGTAAAAACATTGAGTATTGTTTAGACTAAATGTATCAATTTAAATAAAAAACGATTCTAATCATATGAATTGAAAATCCCAAGAATTACATTAGCAGGAGCTACTAGTGGAGTTGGAAAGACATCGATAACTTGTGCAATTATCTATGCTTTACAAAAAAGGGGCTTTTCTGTACAACCATTCAAAGTAGGCCCTGATTACATTGACCCAAGTTATCTTTCAAGCATATCAAAACATGAAGCATTTAATCTTGATGTTTGGTTAATGGGAGAAAATCAACTCTTGGAGAGCTTTGTATCTAATTCCAAATCAGATGTTTCTGTTATTGAAGGAGTAATGGGGTACTATGATGGATTTAGTGGAGATTCAAACTATGCTAGTACTCAACATGTTGCATCTATAACAAAATCTCCTGTGATCTTGATATTGGATGCAAGTAAAACTGCTAGATCAATTGCGGCAACAGCACTTGGATTTCAAAAATTTCACAGAAATTCTAGAATTTCAGGAATCATACTAAATAAAATTAGTAGTAAAAAACATGAAATTTTATGTAGGCAAGCACTTGAAAAAACAAAACTTCCAACTATAGGAGTAATTTATAAAAATTCAGAACTAAATTTTGAATCTAGACATCTCGGATTGATTCCAGCAGAAGAAAAAAATCTTAAATCAAAAATTGAAAAAACTTCCAAAATAATTTCAGACTCGCTTGATATTGAAAAAATTATTCAAATTATGAAAAATCCCATACCGCTTCCAAAAAAATCTAAAATTATAATAAAAAAACCAAAAATTACAATCGCTATCGCACTTGATAGTTCTTTTAATTTCTATTATCGTGATAATCTAGAAGCATTAAGACGTGAAGGTGCCAATCTAAAGTTTTTTAGCCCAATACATGATAAGAAACTTCCAAAATCTGATGGAATTTACATTGGAGGTGGTTTTCCAGAAATTCTTGGTGATTCACTTGAAAAAAATTATGTTATGAGAAAAATCATAAAGCAACTATCCGAAGAAAATACTCCAATATATGCCGAATGTGGAGGATTGATGTATCTTACAAAATCTATTGATTATGGGAATAAAAAATTTAAAATGATTGGTCTGTTTGATGCAGAAACAAAAATGACCAAGAAAATGAAATTAAATTATACAAAAGGTAAGATAATTTCAAAAAATACCATTTCAGATAAAATACATGATTTACGAGGACACGAATTTCACTATTCAGAATTGGATTCTGTTTCTTCTGATTCAAAATTTGCATATGAATTGGATATTGGTGAAGGAATTAAAAATCACAAAGATGGTATGATTCAATACAATACACTTGCATCATACGGACATCTCTACTTTGATAGTTCTGATTATGCCAAAATTTTTGTGAAAAATTGCATTGATCATTCAAAAAGATGATTCTGCTCTTACAATCTTGTATAGTGCATTAATTATTGCAGATGCGGAAGAACTTCCTCCCTTCCTTCCTTTATTGGTGATAAATGGCGTCCCTTCTAATTTACTCAGTTCTTCTTTTGACTCTGCAGCACAAATGAATCCTACTGGAATTCCAATAATTAGTGCAGGTTTTACAATGCCTTCTTTTACCATCTGTATTACTTCCATAAGAGCAGTCGGAGCATTACCAATTGCAACTATTCCACCATCAATATCTGATAATGCCGCTCTCATTGATACCTGAGAGCGAGTTTTATTTTCTTTTTTTGCTATTTCCATTATTTCTGGGTTTGAAATATTACAAACAATCTTGTTTTGAAAATCTTTTGGATTTTGCTTATTCAGACCACCAATTACACCGTTTACATCAACTACAATACTGCATCCCTTTTTTAGAGCATTCATTCCACTTTCAATAGCTTCTTTATGGAAAATTACTCTGTTTTCTCTTGCAAAATCAAAATCAGCAGTTGAATGAATTATTCTTCTGACAATGGGCCATTCTTTTTCATTATATTGATGAGTACCAATTTCATCATCAATCATTTGCATGCTTGCATCTTCAATTGATTGACCCTTTCTAGTTTGCATTTTCTACCTCTTTTGCTCTTTCTATTATCAACTCGATCATTTTTTCATCAGCTCCTAAATGTTTTGTAATGTATGTCTTTTTAATATTAGAATTCTCAAGTGCAGGCAAAAGATCGTTATTGATATCAGTTTTGACATGTGCGCCTTCATGTAAGAAATAAAACACAATTACAAGAACCTGAGGATTGTTTTTTTCACAAATCTTAATACCTTCTACAATGTCAGGCTGTTCTATCTCTAACCAACATCTATTTACATTTCTATAATTTTCTTTTAATCCATCTACAACATAATCTAATGACATTTGTGCATTGGGATCTTTACTACCGTGCCCAATAATTAACACGTCTACATCCTTTTTTGGAATTGTAGCATGATTTTCCTGCAAGGTTGTAGATATTCTATTCTCAACTAAATTAATCAGAGTTTTATGCATACTCATTGGTTTTGTGACAACAAATTTCACTTTGGTGTCTTTCTGAAATTTCATAACATCTGTAACTGCATTTTTTATTTTTTTTCCAGGATACAGAAAATAGGGAACTATTGTTAAATGATCAATATCTTGTTTAAGGCATTTTGCAATTCCATCTTCAATGTATGGTGGTTCTACTTCAAGAAAACAGTATTCAGTAAAAACATAACCTCCCTTTGCTTTTATTGCATTACAAATAACCTCCAATTCTTCAGAAGCTTCTCTTTCTCTGCTCCCTCTATCTATTAGTAATAATCCACGTTTCAATCTAATATCCTCGCTATGGCTATAGTCAAATTTGGTGGAAATTTCTGTTTTTCAACAATTAATTCTCCACCAGAAACTTTGATTGCAGCAGCTTCTGATACACTGGAAGTTCCTTCAAATGCTTTGACCCTATCTGATGGATTAGGTGCAGAAATTTCTGCCAAATCTTCTCTATTCACATATTCCACAGTAATTCCCATTTCTTTTCCAATATCAACTAGTCCCTTGATATCTTCCGGTTTTTTTATTGAGACTAATTTTGCAATAGATTTTTCACTGAGTTTGAATTTTTGTAAACAAAAATCCAAGCCTTCCTTTATGATTTCCTTAGATGTATCCCAATGCAATCCAATTCCTACTACAAGACTAGGAGGTCTATAAACCACAGAATTTTTGAGAAAATCTCCTTCTAAAATTCTATCAGAAATTATCAGATATCCCTTAGAACCCGAATGTTTCATTTCTTCTAAACTAGGATAAATTTTTACATTTTTTGGTAATTCTTTCCACCAATTCATTTTGCCTGCCTCTTGGTAAATCCCTATATTTTCTTCATTTACCATATGTGCACTAATTTTAGTCACTGTAGAATCATCATCTATTTTCCAACCAAATTCTCTTCCAACAAGATCAACTGCTATTGTTTTATTGACATCAGCTGCAGTGGTAATTACTGGTATGGCATTCAGTTTTTGAGCAATAATTTGTGTTAATTCATTTGCTCCACCTAAATGTCCAGATAACACACTGATTACAAAACTAGTTTTATCGTCAATTACGATTACTGCAGGATCTGTTTTCTTATCTTTCAAGTATGGTGCAATCAGTCTAATTACCGCACCTAAAGAAAATAAACAAATCAATGCATTATTGTTTTTAAAAAGTTCAACAATTTTTTCAGATGTAGACTCTGAATACCAAACTATTTCCTTACTGTCATTTGAAAATTTAGATGGTGCAAAAATTTCCCATTTTGGAAAATATTCTTTTAGTCTTAACCCTATACTTACTCCATTTTTGGTAATTGCAAGAACTGAAATTTTTTCCACAGTCAAAATCTCTCAAATTAAATAAAATACCTTACTACTAGAACTTTCTAGCCAAGATATTTCCATCAAAATCAAATAATATGACATCTAATGGGACTTTTTCTTCTGAATGTTTTCTCATGTGTTTGTATGTCTCATTGCATATTTGCTCAAAGAATCCATTAACATTATTTTCTATAATTATTTCAGATACATGTCTGGCAGTATTTGCCTTCTTTATGTTCTCAATTGTTCTTTCATTTGCATTACATTTCCTAGCTAACTCTGCCAAGAAATTCATGTCTACCTTGGAACCTTTGACATGCGTTTGTTTTACTCCTGCAGCCATTTTAGCCAATTTACCAATAAACCCTACAACATATGCCTTTTTGATCTCTTTTCTTGCACATTGTTGTATTGTATACCCAGAAAAATCTCCCATCTGTACAAAACAATGTTCTGGTAAATCTACGATTTTTTTTGCAAAATCTTCACTTCTTCCACCAGTCGTAAGAACAACAGTATCATTTCCCATTGCAATTGCTACATCAAGATTTTGTCTAATTGAAGCTGCATATGATGCAGTTGAAAATGGTATTACAATACCACTCGTTCCTAAAATTGAAATTCCATTTAAAATACCTATTCTTGGATTGTCTGTTTTAGGACCTAATTCTTTTCCTTTTGGAACAGAAATTATGACTTTGATTCCTTTTTTTAAAAGATATTTGTTTGTAATTTCTCTCAGATTCTCATTAATCATTTTTTTTGGAACTGGATTGATTGCAGCTTTGTTTAATTCAAGACCTAATCCAGGTTTGGTGACTATTCCTACTCCTTCTCCACCATCAATTTCAATTTCATTAATTTTATCTGTAAATGATAACTCTACTACTATCTCTGCACCATGAGTGACATCTGGATCATCTCCACCGTCTTTAATTACAGAACACCTAGCTCCGTTTTCATCAAATTGGCATAAATGAATCGGAATTTTGATAAAACTACCTTTGGGTAATTTAACATCCACATTTTCAATTTTTGTTTGATTAATTATAGATAGTAATGCTGCTTTGGCAGCTGCTGTTGCAGAAGTACCCGTAGTATATCCAGTCCTTAACTTTTCTTTTTTTATCTCTTCCACACCAATCATGCCTATTTTGACGTATTAACTCTTCTTTGATTTCTTTTGGATTGAGACTTTTTGAGACTAGAAACATGTCTTAAAATTCTAATCATATCTATCATTATTTCTTTAGAATATATTTAAAATAAAAACTACAATAGTTGATGGTAAAAGATATGCAAGTTGTTGTGATTGGTGCTAGTGGTTTTGTAGCAAAAAATGTTAGAAAATATCTCTCAGATAATAATATAAAGTTAATATCAATTTCAAGAAAGGATTTTAAAAAATTTAAAAATGAAATAAAAATTATTACAAAAAACTATGATGAAAAAACTATTTTACCAAAATTAAAAAATTCTGATGCGTTAATTCATTTAGTTGGAATTGGAAAACAAACAATTGATAATGATTACAATCTTGTCAATACTGAATTTACAAAAAAAATAATTAATTTATGTAAAAAATCAAAAATAAAAAAAATTGTTTATACAAGCGGATTGGGGGTTTCAAAAAATACTACTCTTGGATATTTTATTTCAAAATACAAAGCAGAAAGACAGATAATTGATTCTAAATTAGATTATACAATTTTTCGACCATCTTATATTGTTGGTAAAGATGATCTTTTTACAAAATATCTTAAAAAGCAAATCAAAACAGGCCAAATTCAAATTCCTGGCTCAGGTAATTATTCCATCCAACCTATTTACATAGATGATGTTTCACAAATTATTTTCAATGCTGTAACTCAAAATAAATTTAGTAAAATGATTTTGGATCTTGTAGGTTCAGAATCAATTACTTTTGAAAAATATGTTAAAGAATTTTCTAGTGGGACAAATACTAAAATCAAAAAAATTAGTCTTGAAACCGCTTACCGTGAAGCTATCTCTAACCCTCATAGTAAATTCGGAGTAGATGATCTAAATCTCTTAATTGGTGATTTTAAGGGTGATTACAAAAAATTAAAGAATATTTCTGAAATGAAATTTTCTTCTATACGAAAACTTCTAAAGTCCGGCAGCCTTCTTTAATACATCTGCTTTATCTGTTTTTTCCCAAGTGAATTCAGGCTCATTTCTGCCAAAATGCCCATATGCTGCTGTTTTTCTGTAAATTGGTCTTTTCAAATCGAGTTGTGAAATAATTCCTGATGGTTTCATGTTAAAATTCTTTCTAACTAGATCTTCAATTTCTTTTTCTGGAATCTTACTAGAGTCAAATGTGTTAACATAAAGTGAAATTGGTTCAGCCACTCCTATGGCATATGCTAATTGAACTTCACATCTTTCAGCCAAACCCGCAGCCACAATATTTTTGGCAATATATCTACACATGTAACATGCAGATCTATCGACCTTTGAAGGATCTTTTCCTGAGAAAGCTCCCCCACCATGCCTTCCAAATCCACCATAACTATCTACAATTATTTTTCTTCCTGTAAGTCCAGAGTCTCCATGTGGTCCTCCTATGACAAATTTTCCTGTAGGATTAATGTGAATTTTAATTTGGTCATTCCAAAGATTTCCTAAAACTGGTTTGATTACCTTATCGATAATTTCTTTTGATATTTGTTCTTGTGAAATCTCAGGTGCATGTTGAGTTGAAATAACTATTGTTTCAATTTTTGTTGGTTTGTTATTTTCATACCTAACAGAAACTTGCGATTTTCCATCAGGTCTTACCCAAGGTAAAACTTTGTTTTTTCTAACTTCTGCTAGTTTTTGTGTTAGTTTATGTGCAAGTAATATTGGCATTGGCATAAGTTCTTTTGTTTCATTTGAGGCATAACCGAACATTAATCCTTGATCTCCTGCTCCTTGTTCCTTTTCTTTAGTTGCAGTTACTCCTTGACTAATATCTGGACTTTGAGAATGTAATCTTAGTGTAACTTGACAAGACTCAGTATCAAACATCAAATCTTTGTTATCATATCCGATTTCTCTAATTATTTTTCTAACTAATTCCTCTTGAGCTTTCTTGTCGAAATTAGCTTTTGATGTTACTTCTCCTGCAACTGCCACAAAATCTGTAGTAACCATTGTTTCAATTGCTACTCTGGAGTCTGGATCTTGCCTGAGAAACTCATCTAAAAATGCGTCTGAAATTTGATCACATATCTTATCAGGATGACCTTCAGTAACTGATTCTGAAGTAAACAGAAAATTGTTAGTCATAAGAACCACTAGAGTTCGTTTTCTAGTTTGATAAATAATACGTTATTGCCTCTCACAATTACCCTACCGTAATTTGCAATTATTTTACCATCATGGACTTCTTCTGCGTCAGTCATGATTAAATTCATGTATGAATCAACATTATCCATTTTTCCTTTGTATTCAACTTCGTTTTTCAGTCTTACAGTAACTTTCTTCTTGGTGCTTTTTTGAAGAGTTGTTAATGGTCTTTTTGCACTACTAGTTTGTGACACTAATTATTCACTTGTTTTGCTTACGTTGTTCTCTTGAATAAAAGCCTTGCCTCTTTTGTGAATTATGAAATTCCTTAAATTTTTTCATTATTTTTAGATAATTACCCAAATGATCTCTACAGGATTACAAAAATTAGACGAATTTTTATCTGGTGGAATACCTAATGGTGTAATTACTGACATTTATGGTGGAAGTGGAACTGGTAAAACTCAACTATTATTTCAAATCTGCATAAATGCAATAAAAAATGGAAGCAATGTTCTATATCAAGATACAACAGGTAGTTTTAGACCTGAACGAATTCTTGAAATTCAAAAACAACAAAATTTAACATTTGACATTCTTGAAAAAATAACGGTTTCACGAATTACTAATACTTCTGAACAAATCAAATCAATTGATATTATGAATGTCTCAAACTTTTCTCTAATTGTAATTGATAACATTACTGATTTATTTTCATATGAATATCCAAAAGAAGATACAATATTTGAAAAGAATTCCTTATTTATCAAATATGTTCATAATTTATCATTAGTTGCAATTAATAAAAAAATCCCCATTGTTATTACTAATATGATTAGAAACATAGAAGGTACAGAAATGGAAAATATGAGAACTGCAATTGATCCATTCACACACATTAAAATTAAACTTACAAAAATTTCCTCAAGATTTCATGCAGAAATAAGATGGCTTCTTCATCAAACCAATTTTTCTTATAAAATACATGCCGCAGGATTATCTGATTATACTGAAGATATTTAACCATCAATTATAAAGTTTAGCAATGGCAGGAATTTTTGATTCAATTCCAATAATTACTGTAGCCTTATTTACACTTGGCCTAGTTGGCGTAATGGTTTATGAAAGATCACGATCAAATACAACAAAAGAATCAGTTTCCTGATTCAACACTTGATTCCCTGTTTGCTCATTTTGGATTTACTAATCTTACTGAAATTCAGAAAAAAGCTTCGCCTATAATTTTACAAAAAAAAGACTGTCTAGTAATTGCACCAACTGGTTCGGGTAAAACAGAATGCTCTGTAATTCCAATTTTTTCACTAGTAAAGAAATCAAAAAAACTTGGAAAAATTAAAGTTCTTTACATAACTCCCTTACGAGCACTAAATCGAGATGTATTTAGAAGGATCACCAAATATGCTCAATATAATGATCTTTCAATTGAAATCCGACATGGTGATACAACTCAGACTGCAAGAAGAAAAATCACTGAAAATCCTCCAGATGTTCTAATAACAACTCCTGAAACTCTAGTTATTCTTCTCACACAGATAAAGATGTTAGATGCATTATCTGAACTTGAGTGGATTGTTATTGATGAGGTACATGAATTACTTGCTAGTGAAAGAGGTTCTCAACTATCATTAAGTATAGAGCGATTACAGCTTAATTCAAAACACTATCTTACAAAAATTGGATTGTCAGCCACGATTGGTAATTTTGAAGAAGCTGGAAAATTTGTGGTAGGAACTAAAAGAAAATGCCAAATTATTAGAGATACTTCTGTTCGAAAATATGATGTTGAAGTCAAATTTGTAGATGGAACCATTTCAGATGTTGCAGATAAAATAATTGAGCATGTTTTAGAATTAAATTTAGATTCTCCTATACTTCTCTTTACCAATACTCGAGGAGAGGCTGAATTCTTAGCTTCTATACTAAAAGAAAAATCAACTATCAATATAGAATTACATCATGGATCGTTATCAAAGGAAGTGCGAGAGGACACTGAGCTTACATTAAGAGAAGGAAAACGTGGAATTGTAGTTTGTACTTCCTCACTTGAATTAGGATTGGATATAGGTTCAATAGAGTTGGTAATTCATTATGGTTCTCCTAGACAAGTATCAAAACTAATTCAAAGAATAGGACGTAGCAGACATAACAGAGATGCTTCTGCTAAGGGGCTAATAATTACAAACAATTCTGATGATGAATTTGAAGCAAGAGCAATACTAGATCGTATTAAAGAAGGTTCCATAGAAGAGCAAAAAATTCATGATGGTTCTCTAGACGTACTTGCACACCATCTTGTTGGAATGACAATGCAACTCGGAGAAATTCATGTGAATTTAGCATTAGAAACAATAAACAACGCGTACCCATTTAGAAATTTACAACTAGAAGATTTGTTAGGTGTTTTAGATTTGCTTGATTCTACCTATTTGATCTTCTTTGATAGAACAAAAATGACTTTCTGGAAAAAAAGCCGTTCCTTCAAATATTACTTTGAAAATCTTTCTACAATACCTGATATTCTTAAATTCAAAGTATTTGACAGTGTTGGAAAAAAAATTATTGGAACATTGGATCAAAGATTTGTAGGTGATTTTGGAGATTCTGGAAATATTTTTGTTCTAAAGGGTTCGCAATGGAGAATACTTAATGTGGATGAAAAATCACTTTCAGTGAATGTTGAACCATTTAGAGGAGGAGGTATAACTGTTCCTTATTGGGAAGGAGAAAGTATTCCTGTCGATTATAACACTGCAAAAAAAGTTGGAGCATTTCGTAGCAAAGTAAAAAATGGATCATTGAAATTAATCAATAAAACTATTGAAGAATTAAGTTTTAATGAAATTCCAGATGAAAAAAATATTGTTATAGAGTCTAGTCGTTCACAAGGTTCAATAGTAATACATTCTTGTTTTGGAACAAAAATCAATTCAACATTATCTACTTTACTTTCTTCAATGATATCCTCAATGTTAGGTTCTATGGTTGATTCACGTTCTGATGGTTATAGGATAGTTTTATCTTCTAGATCACGAATTTCTGAAAAACTTTTCCGTGAAATTATAACAGATGATTATGATCTTTATTCAATTGTAACTGCCTCTTTGGTAGGAACTCATAATGTAAACTGGAAAACATGGTGCGTTGCAAAAAAATTTGGAGTTGTTGGAAGAGGAGCAATTTATGAAAAAAAATCAGCCCGATTTTTATATGAAAGATATGCTAAAACATCTCTTGTAAAAGAAGCACTACGTGAATTATTTCATGATAAATATGATCTTGAAAATACCGATAAAATCCTTAAAAAAATTAGAGATAGTGAAATTATAATTAAATGGTTAGAAATCGATAAATTCTCAAAATTAGCTGAGCCAATTTTAGATCATACTGCAAAATATTATTCGTCTCCTGCTAATCTTGACAAGGGGATAATTGATCTTGTAAAAGCAAGATTGGCAAAGACAAAACACCGTCTTATTTGTGCACGATGTGGGAAATGGGAGCGAGTAATGGAAACAAACGAGGTCAAAAATATACTGATTTGTCCCTATTGTAAAGCAAGACAAATCACTGCCACTTTTTATTCAGATTATGATCTTCCAAAAATAATACGTAAAAAATATGAAGGAAAAAAACTCTCTTTAGATGAAAAACACAAGTTTGATCGAGCCTGGAAGGTCTCTTCTTTAATAGAAAATTTTGGAAAAATTGCAATAACTGTCATGTCTGGATATGGAGTCGGCGCTGACACTGCTGCACGAATATTGCGAAATATGGTGGATGAAGAACATCTCTTTAAGCAAATCTATGAAGCAGAAAGACAATATGTTGTAACTAGGGGATTTTGGGATTCTTAATTTTTCTTTGTAATTTTAGAAAATGCTGTAAGGGTTAATTCAATTCTTCCCTCCAAACCTGCTTTTGCATTTACTCCTGTTATTGAAATTATCTCTCCCAGTCCACATTTGTCTATCAGTCTAGCTTGATTTCTCCATCCTTTAACCCAAATTTGACCAGTATCGTCTTCAACAAACATCTCTGATAATAGAATTGATTCTCCCGATTTAGTTTGAATTTCCCGTCTTTCTGGAATTTTGAGTATTATAGATTCAATACAATAATTTCCATCTACTTTGACCTCATTAATCTTTGTTCTTATCTGTGACAATGATGGAATCAATTTATCATTTTCTAATTTTCTTACAAATGAATTATTATCTAATGTAACAGAGTTTCCGTATACTTTTGATGGCATGCATTCAATAACATCACCTTCATTACAAATACTAGTAGAATTTGAATAATCAGTAATGTTGTACATATTTTTTTTATTATCGATACCCAAAATCATATTCTTTCCATTTTCTGTTGTTGCAATTGAAAGAATTCTTACAATTACAGGCTCTGCTTCTTTACCACCTTCAATTTCAATTATTGTTGAATCATTACCATGAATTTCTAGTCCTTGATTCCCATTTTTTATATTGACACCAAGTAATCTAACTTTGGCACCTTGAGAAATCATATTTGGAATATCCGATTCATCTTTTCCCCATAAAACTACCCTCATAGCACTCCCCTCTTTTCCTTTTAGCCTCATTCTCAATGCTTTTCCAGGCTGACCTCGCGAATTTGTAAATTCCATACTATTTACAACACCATCTATCATTCCTATAATTACAAGATCTTTTTGCCCTTCTTGCAACTCACTGATATCTTTTGTAATCTTGTCTATAGTTGGAATTTCACTTTTGTTATCTGTTATTTCGATATTGGAACCTGAACCAATATTGATAGTTGGAGATCCATTAAGATCTGATTTTACATATGCTTTAATAATTTTAATCAAATCTCCTGGTTTAATATTTTCAATTCCAGGCAGATTTGCTTTATCATCCCATAATTTTACACTGGCAGTTGAATTTGTATCGTATACGGTCATGGTCCTAAGATAAAAAGGCGAACCATCTTTGCGAGAAAATTGTTTTGCAGGAGATACGTTGAGAACTCTAGTTTCTAAAGAGATTTCTTTTGCTCCTGCATAGAGATCCTTTAAACCCATTTCAACTTTTAATGGTCCTGATAAAGAAATTCCAAAATCAGACGCAATCAAAAATAGAGCTCCTTGATCTGTTAGATAACCTGCCCCGATTTTCTCTTTTTTATGTTTAATTTGCTCTTCAATATCATCTCTAGTTAATTCTGGTTTTTGCTCAAGTAATTTATCTATAAGAATATCAAATTCAGACAATTCATTGTCTGTAAACTAGTTCTATTAATAAAAATTTCATTACCATTTTGTAGCATATATAATCTCTAGATGATCGCTAAATTATGGCTTTTTTGTTTATTCAAATAATTCTTACCATGACTATGGTGATTTATCTCATTAACTAAATTAGTAAGAAGATCGCACTCTTTTCATGTCCTGCATTAATGTTGAACATTTATCAAAATTATATGGATCTGTAAAAGCAGTTGATGATATTGTTTTATCGGTAAAATCTGGCCAAGTTTTTGGATTTTTAGGTCCTAACGGTGCGGGAAAGTCAACTACTATCAAACTTCTAACAACACTAATTCCACCCTCAAGTGGCTCTCTGACCATTTTAGGAATAAATGCAATTGAAAATTCTCTACAAATTCGTCATAAAATTGGTGTAGTCCTACAACAGCCTAGCTATGAACCAACATTAACTGTTGAAAAATCTCTTGATAAATATGGCATGATGTGGAATGTTCCTAAAATTGAACGCAAAAAAAGAATGGAAGAACTCCTAAAAGATTTTGATCTGGTAGATATTCGTAAGAAAAGAAACGAAGATCTATCCATTGGTCAGAGAAGAAGAGTACAGGTAGCTCGTGAATTCATGCATGATATGGATCTTTTATTCCTAGACGAACCAACTGTAGGATTAGATCCTAGTGCTCGAAGAAAATTATTAGATTATTTAAAAAATAAAGTAAAAACAGGTTTGACAATATTTTATACTACACATATTCTAAGCGAAGCTGAATATCTTTGTGATGAAATAGCTATTATAGATAAAGGGAAAATTCTTACTGTAGATACACCTGAGGCTTTAAAAAATAGATTTGGGAAAGAAAAAACAATAAAAATTCATTTACTAGAAAAACAAAATGAAATAACAACTTTTCTTTCAGGTATTATTGATTGCAAAATTGATTTTGATAATGGAACCAATATTGTAATTCGTTCAGAACAATCTGAATTGGTATTATTACAAGTTTTACGAATTCTAAATGATAATCAAATTGAGATAGAGGATCTTTCGGCAGTTCCTACAAATCTTGAGGAGATCTTTTTAAAAATGGTGAGTGATAATGCATCCAATAATTAGACTTGTTAATAGAAATTTAACGATATCAATTAACCCTGGATTTTTGATCTGGCAAGTAATATTCCCTTTAATCTACATTTTTGTTGCTGGTTATGCTTACACATCATTAATTGATGAAGTACCTTTTGGTAACAAAAGTATTGATTATCCTACATTTTTGGCATCTGGCATGATTGGATTTAACATCATGAATAGTACTCTTATCTCAGGAATAATAATTTGGAATGATAGGAGACATGGAATGTTTGAGCAAATAATGTCAGGCCCGTTTACACGAACTGATTATATTTTGAGTAATATTTGCACTATTGGAATTGTGGGATTACTAAGCGCATCTTTGATTGCACTTGTTGGATATCCTGTATTTTTTGAATCAATTGAATTTACTGCGATTACCATTCCTATGATTATTTTTGCTGCAATCGTTGGTTCTGTTTTGTTTGGTTCAATTGCATCGATAATTTCTACCCGATTGCGTTCTAGTGAAGGATTTAACGTAATAATTAACACTGTTTTTCTATTCCTTGCATTTGTTAGTACGGCATTTTATCCAGCTTCGGGTTCACCAGAACCTCTTAGAACAGCTTTTTACCTAAATCCCCTTACTTACTTGGTTGATGTGATACGTGCTGGTATTTTTGATAATATTACAGAATTTGTAATTATGGAAATGGGTGTTTTAGTTGCTATTGCATCTTTACTTTTCATAATTGCAACAAAATTACTTACAAAATTAGACTTTTAATTATTAGGATTTTTAACATCACTAAAACTCTTGTACAGATCATTTATTTTTTTAATTATATCTAAATTATCATATTTTGCTAAACTTAGATTTGGTATGACGCAATGACCTCCTATTATTCCAGGATACATCTTTGGTCTATTTCCTAAATTTTCATGAATTTCATCTGCAAATTTCCATATCTCGTCAAAATCTATTTTTTCTTTATCGCAAATCATTTTTGTAATCTGAGCATAGTTAATTAACCATCCATAATACGTTGTATCTACTAAAATTTTTGCCAATTCAGCAGTTTTAGTAGTAGACATCCATTGTATTTTTTGGAATCTTTTCTCTAATTCTAATTTAATTTTAGGACTAATTTCAGCCTTATCTGAAGAGATGAATTTTGTATATTTTTTTATATCGTCTAAAAATCTTCTATGTACTCCACGTACTGGCGAAAATAAAATAGGCAAATCAAATTTATCTTGAAGATTTTTTGTAGTACCTGGCCTTACAGTAGAATGAATAACAACAACTTGCAAGTCGTTAATTTTGTTAATCCAATTTGTCGTAATTTCTATAAATTCATTTAATTCTCCTGGAAGACAAACGTGTAGATATTCTGGATTCTTTATGGGAATATTTTCAGAATAGTTTTTACATTTTGATTTATCACTGTCTATTCCCACACAATTAAAACCACGTTGAACAAGTAATTCAAACAGAGTAGAACCTACTTCTCCCATTCCTAAAATGATATCAGTCATTTGTTACCATCTGAAAATTCATGGTATTATATTCGTGTTACAGTAGATGTTTGTTTTTTTAAATATAGTAGCCCGGCCCAGACTCGAACTGGGGTCAAGGGCTTCAAAGGCCCCTATGCTTGACCGCTACACTACCGGGCTGCTAAAACGAGCACTCTAATTCCCTTAATGAACTTTTTATTTACGTTTATTTCTGACCTAAAATCAATTCATAATTATTCCCTAATAACTTGAATTAATTTTTGAATGGGATCTTCCATACTGTTTAAAATTTTTCTTGCCCTTTTTCTATAATTACCATCAGATGATTCAAGGAATTTTTTGATAATTTTATTAATTTTTTTGGGATTTGTTTCTCTTTTTACAAGATTATTTTTTACTAAATATCTCTCAACAATATTTGGTACTGCATTATAGGAAATAGTTGGAACTCCAAGTAAAGCCGACTCTGCTGTCATAGTACCTCCTGATCCTAGAAAAACATCAGTATTATTTAACAAATATTTTCCATCAAATGACATCTTCAGAATTTTTGCTTTTTTACCAAATAATTTTCTTAGATTTTTAATTTGCTCAGAATATCTTCCAAGAATGACAATATTTTCTCCATCAAATTCATTTACAATTTCTTTTATTATTGGAATTATCATTCTTGATTTTTGTGTATATGACGCTTGTTCTTCTTCTACTCTAATCAGAATATTCTTCTTATGATTGTTTTTAAATGGTAAAGAATCTTTCTGGTTTACACTTCTTTTTATTGTAACAAATGCATCAATTGCCCTGTATGGAATAATATCTTTTGTGTCTATTCCGTATTTTGAAAATTCTTTCTTGGGAATAATCCATGGTATTAATAATTTTTGAATTAAAGGTAATGTCAACTTCATTACTGCATTAGCATGTGGTGAATCACAAAATGCAATGTGTTTAATTCCCATGCCAAATGATACTCTTGCTGCTTCAGGAGAACAGAAACTAATTGCCAACTCTGGAGAAAACTTATCAATTAACAAAGACAGTTTCTTTATACGGTTAATACTGGCTTCAAGTTTGCCATATTTTTCTCTTCCCCCATGTTTTCCAACACAAACTAGGTCAAAGTTTCGAATTTTTGCAAGTTTTGAGACTTCATCATATGATCGTGAGGTACACAAAACATTATGTTTTTTCCTTAATTTTTCAATCATTGGTTCAGAAAACAATAATTGCTTAGGAGTTAGAATATCAATCCATATTTTCAAGTATTTTCCATTATTATGGTAAGTTCAATAAGTTTTTCTTAGTCTATTACTAGCCTTATGTGTAATGGGGGGAGCAAAAGTTGTTGTTTATGGACTTAGTACCGAAGGTTATGCCATTGCATGTCAGATGGCAATAAAGGGAGCGGATGTATACATTATCGATGAATCAACACCATCAGCAATTTCTCTAAAAGCAGAAATAGCTAAAACTTACCCAAATGTATCTTCTCTAAAAGAAGATGAACCCTTATTGGCCATGGAGCCAATCGATGTAGCTATTTCAAAAGCTCAATATCTCTTCTTTACGCCAAGAATTAGAAAAACAGGACAAGACATCAAAACTGAAATTCATTCAAAATTCAAAGACGCTACAACTTCTCTAAAAAAAAACAGCTCTGTAATTTACACTCTACCAACTGGTTTTGGTGGTAATAATGAAAACATCTCACTACTTGAACATGTAACCGGCCTTGAAGTAGGAAAGCAAATTTCCTACTTCTACTATCCTTTGGAAGATCTTAATCAACAACCAAAGATCATTGGTTCTTTTAATGGAAAAGAGGATTTAATCTTGGCCGATCTTTTGACAACTGGAAAAAAAGAAAAAAAATTTGTAGCCATTTCTTCTTCTGAACATCTTCATGCAATTAATGTATTGTCTAGATTTTCTAGCCTTAGTAGCATTCTAGAAGTTTGCAGATACGTACAAGATGACGTTACAAAAAATGATCTCTCTTCAGACGATTTTCAAGAAATTTTCTTAGACAATATGGTTAGTGGACTATTTGACCTTAAATCACTAGGTTCCTCATTTGAAAGTGCAAATACACTCATGTATCTAATCAATGGAAGTGTTAAGGGAATTGATGGTTATATTAAGAAACTAATTGATGAAATCCGTTCTACATTAAAGAAAAATGATCTAAAAGCCAGCAGAACAAAAATTGCGTTATCGTGGACACTTGACCAACATGAAATGCGTGGAGATAAAATTGAAATGTTACAGAATCTAACTTCAAGATTACGTGATTACATTGGTGATGTTGAAGCTTATGAACATCCAAATTCTGATTTATTTCATAGTGACAAAACTACCATTATTGTCGCATGCTCAAAAATAGATTTTGAAAATATAGAAAAAAATAAACAGGATACCAATATTATTGTAATTAAAGCTAATCCCTTATGTGAAATTATTCAATAATAGTATAAATTAGCTAATCGATCATTATGTTTGAATTGTCAGATGAAAATAATCCCGATGAAATTCCAGTTAATGTAATTTCTAAGAATCAAATCAATGATTCATGTGATGATTTAACACAATCTGTTGCTGAAAATCTAATTGTCGATCAATTAGAAAATCTTTTGGAAAAAGAAAAACAAAAAGTACAAGATTGTGAGGAAAAAATCAAACATGTATTAGCAGATTATCAAAATCTAAATAGAAAAACACAATCTGATATTGAAAAAGGTGTAAATACAAAAATTGATGAATTCATGTTAGATTTTTTAAAAATTTATGATGATTTTATACGAGCTAAACAAGTATTTACAGAAAGTAAGATCAATACAGAAGGATTAAACTCTATTTTGAAAAATATGGATTCTTTGTTAGTAAAATATAATGTGACTCCTATAGATGCATTAGGTGAAATATTTGATCCAAATTTTCATGAAGCAATATCCATTATTACTGATTCTGAGTTAGATGATAATACAATTACAAAAGAACTTAGGAAAGGATATATTTCTCATAAGAGAGTTATTAGACCTACACTGGTAGAAATATCAAAAAAATGAGGATGAAATCAAATGACTAAAATAATAGGAATAGATTTAGGAACAAGCAATTCTGCGGCTGCAGTAATAATGGGTGGAAAACCAACTATTATTCCCGCAGCAGAGGGTGCTACGGTAGGTGGTAAGGCATTTCCTTCAGTTGTAGCATTTACTAAAACCGGTGAACTTTTGGTAGGTGAACCTGCCAGAAGACAAGCTGTAACCAATCCTGACAGTACTATTGCTGCAGCAAAAAGAAAGATGGGTTCTGATTATATTTTTAAAATCCAAGGTAAAAATTACAAACCTCAACAAATTTCAGCATTTATTCTTCAAAAAATAAAAAAAGATGCTGAAGCCTTCATAGGCGAACCAGTTGAGAAAGCTGTAATCACTGTTCCAGCATATTTTAATGATAACCAACGTCAAGCAACTAAAGATGCAGGAACTATTGCTGGTCTTGATGTTGTAAGAATAATAAACGAACCAACAGCTGCATCTTTGGCATTTGGATTAGATAAAACAAAAGAAGACATGAAAATTCTTGTATTTGACTTTGGTGGAGGAACACTAGATGTCACAATAATGGAAATGGGTGGTGGTGTCTTTGAAGTAATGAGTACCTCTGGTGATACACAATTAGGTGGAACAGATATGGATAAAGTTGTAATTGATTATGTTCTTGATGAATTTAAGAAAAAAGAGGGAGTTGATCTCTCTAAAGATACTACTGCAATGGCTAGAATTAGAGAGGCTGCAGAAAAAGCAAAGATTGAACTTTCCACAGTTATGGAAACTGACATTAACCTTCCTTTCATTTCTCATGATCCTTCATTAGGTTCAAAGAATCTTGAACTAAGAATAACAAGAGCAAAACTTGATGAATTAATTCGACCTATCATTCAACGATGTAAACCTTCTATAGAAAAAGCACTTGAAGATGCTAAACTACCAAAATCTGATATTAACAAAATTGTAATGGTTGGAGGACCAACAAGAATGCCATCAGTGAAAAAATTTGTTGGTGAAATACTCGGAAAAGAACCTGAATCTGGTATAGACCCAATGGAAGCAGTGGCTATGGGTGCAGCAATTCAGGCAGGAATTATTGCTGGTGATGTAACTAGCGATATTGTATTACTTGATGTAACTCCATTAACATTAGGAATTGAGACTTTGGGTGGAGTAAGAGAACCATTAATTGAAAGAAACACAACAATACCTACATCAAAAAGTAAAGTTTTCACTACTGCAGCAGATAACCAAACAGCAGTAACAATCCATGTAGTCCAAGGAGAAAGACCTATGGCAACTGATAATGTTTCTTTGGGAAGTTTTAATCTTACAGACTTGCCACCTGCTCCAAGAGGTATTCCTCAAATTGAGGTAAAATTTGACATTGATGCAAATGGAATAATCAATGTAGCTGCAAAAGATCTTGGCACAAAAAGGGAAGCAAAAATTACCATTTCATCTAATTCAAAATTATCAAAAGAAGAAATTGAAAAACTAAAAGAAGATGCTGAAAAATTCTCTGATGAAGATAAAAAGAAAAAAGAAAAAATTGATCTAAAAAATGAAGCTGAAAGTTTTATTTACACTGTTAAAAAACTCGTCAATCATGATCTTAAAGATAAAATCTCACAAGAACAAGGAATTAAAGTTACTGACGCTGTAAAAGAAGTTAAAGAATCACTTGATAAGGAAGTTGATGAACTTAAACCAAAACTTGATACTTTAAAATCACTAGTGAATGAAATTACAACCGAACTTTACAAAAATGTTACATCTCAATCTGGTTCAGACCAACAAAATGCTGGAGCAGATAGTCAACAAGAACAAAATAATGCTCAGCAAAATTCTGAATCATCTTCAACCGATGAAACTAAAAACTAACAAATTCAACAATTTATACATCAATTACAATTAAAGGATGATTTATGGCTGCAAAACGTGATTATTATGAGGTTTTAGGGGTTTCAAAAACATCTCCATCTGATGAAATCAAAGCACAATATAGGAAATTAGCGTTAAAATTTCATCCTGATCGTAACAAATCTGCTGATTCTGGAGAGCACTTTAAAGAAATTTCTGAGGCATATGGTGTTCTTTCGGATCCTGAAAAAAGAAAAGTTTACGATCAACATGGTCATGTTGGTGTAGATGAAAAATATAGCAATGATGATATTTTTCAAGGTGCTCGTGGTGACTTTAGTGATTTATTTGGAAGAAGCGGTGGATTTGATACAATTTTTGAATCTATCTTTGGTAGAACAGGAGGATCTAGTTATAGACAACAAAGAGGTTCTGATATTCTTTATGTAACTTCAGTAACTCTTGAAGATGTTCTTCATGGCAAAAAAATGGAAATCAATTTACACAAAGAAATACTATGTGAAATCTGTAATGGTTCTGGATGTAAACCTGGTACAAAGAAGAATACCTGTTCAACATGTAAGGGACAAGGCCAGGTACGTAGAAGTAGAAGCATGGGATTTACATCATTTGTTACAGTAGAGCCCTGTTCAATATGTAAGGGACAAGGCTCAATCATACAAACACCATGTAGTGAATGTAAAGGAAACGGCAAGAAGAAAGGCACCAAGAAAATATCATTTGATATTCCTCCAGGTGTAGATACTGGTGACTATACTGTTCCAGAAGAAGGAAATGAAATGCCTGGAGGAATAAATGGAGATTTAATTGTTAGAATTAGAGTTCAATCTCACCAAAAATTCAAGAGAGATGGTATGGACATTTTTTATGATCAAGATGTAACTATGATTGATGCTGCTTTGGGTCGTGAAATCATAGTTCCAACTTTGGATGGAACTGAAAAAATTAAAGTAGAATCTGGTAGTCAACCAAATACAATCATAAAACTAAAAGGTAGGGGTGTACCACACATGCATTCAAAAAGTAGAGGAGATTATTACATACGAATTGTTGTTAATATTCCAAAAAAACTTAGTAAACATCAAAAAAGTCTTTTAGATGAATTCCAAAGATCTAATGAATAAAGGTAATAAAATTGAAAATTGCTTTAGATGTTGATGGTGTACTAGCTGATGTAATTGAATCATGGCTAATTTATAGTAATAAAATTAGACCTAGTATTTCTAAAGATGATATAACAAATTGGGATTTTTGGAAAAAATTCAAAATTAACAGATATGACTTTTATGAAGAGCTAACTTCATGTTGGAAAAATTGGAACTCTATTCTCCCAACAGAAGATAATTTATCAATAACCACACAAAATCTTTCAAATTTTGGACAAGTTGACATTGTTACAGCTCGAGAACTCTCAACTGATTCTTTTGTAAAAAATTGGCTTAAACTACATGATGTAACTTATCAAGATTATGTTTCAGTAATTGACGGTCCAATGAAAGCAGATTTAGATTATGATGTTTTTATTGATGATTCTCCACTAAATGTAATTAAATTTTTAAAACGTAAAAAAAGTGTTTTTCTATATTCACAACCATGGAATCAACACATTTCTGATCAAAACGTTCAAAGGATTTCTACTTTATCTGAAGCGATTGAAAAATTAAAATTATGATCTAATATTCTTGACAAATTTTCTTATTGTAACGTGATGGCCACTTCGTATGTGAGATATGTGATGAGTATTCAATATTTCTCCAATTTTGTCATCACTGTAAAATTTTATGTTATAACGCCCTAGAATCTTTTTACAATTGCTACAATAAATCTCTCTAAATTCCATTTTATATGTAATTAGTTAATCTGATGTATTTTAACTACAACAGTATAATAAAGAAACTTATTCTAGATTTCAAAAATTCAGATTGCGGGAATCGCCCAGCCTGGTCAAAGGCGTAAGGTTCAGATCCTTATCTTCTAGGAGTTCGTGGGTTCAAATCCCACTTCCCGCATACAATTATGACTAACTATTTTCCAAAAACTTCTTTATCTTTTCCAAAAGAAGACTATTTACCATTTCACCTGGTACTTTTCCCCTAAGTTCCTTCATGGCAATCCCCATTAATGGACTAACTGAACGCTCTTTTTGGTTTTGAATAATTTCTTTGTTATTTATAATAATATTCTCTATAACTTTTTCAAATTCTTCTTTACTAACAGTCTCAATAGACGTATTTTTTATTGCATCTTCAATTGTTTTTGATTTTCCAGACATAATATTTTCAAATATGATTTCAATTGATTCTTTAGCAATTTTTTCTTTTGCTAAAAATTCAAAAGTTTTTGCAATTTCTTCATTTCTTAATAATTGAGAATTCAAACCATTTCTTTCTAGACTGGTAATAGTAGAACAAAGAATTGAGGCTATGAAAGTTGGTACTATTGAAGTTTTTTCACAAATTTTTTCAAAAATTTCTAAATATGCTGAATCAAAAATCTGCTCTGCTAACTGTAAATTCAAATCATATTTTTTTTGCAGCTCATTAAGTGATTCATCCCATGATCTTGGGATGTTCTTTTTTGCATCTTCTAATTCTTTTTTTGTTATAATAATTGGAGGAATATCTGTTTCGGGATACATCCTTGATGCACCTGGTCGAGGTCTGAGGAATATTGTCTCACCAGTTTGAGTAGCTAATCTGGTTTCAGCAGGAACTCCTTTCTTTGCTTGACTTATTCTTTTAATTATAGAATCAATTGCAAAATCAATTTTTACTAAAGGTGCAGCAATTATTAAAAATGCATCCGTCTCGTTGATTTCTAATATTTTTTTCACAATAGATACATCGCTTTCTTCTATGCCGTAATTTGGTAATTCATCCGAATGGAAAACTCCTCCAATCCCATAGAATTTTACAAGCTGACCGATTTCTTTTCCTAATCTTATTCCTTCATATGGTGAATAACCAAACATGCCTGTAAAATTCCTGATTCGAATTGCTTTGATAATTGAGTTATCTCTTAAGGATTTTTGAATAATTTTTGATTCACAATTTGTAAAGTCATTTGTTATGTCAAAAACATCATTATTTTTTGAAATTTCTCCAAAATTAGAATTCTGTAATTTTTCAGCTATCTTGACAAGACCGTGTTGTCTTTTAGCCTCAAATTCTACTACTTTTTCTAATTGGTCTAATTGCTGTACTCCTTTGACTTCAACTATTCCTCCACCATCCTTAACAGAGATATTGACGTCTTGTCGTATTGAACCAATTCCACGAGTAACCTTTTTTGTACTTCGTAATAATCTACCCAGGGATAATGCAATTTTTTTTATTTTTTTTGAATCTCCCTCAACAGGTTCTAACGCAATTTCAATTAAAGGAACACCGAGACGATCCAAACTGTATTCTCTTATGTCCCCCTTATCACCAAGCAGTTTTGCAGCATCTTCTTCTAAACAAATTGACTGAACGCCGATTTTTTCACCATCAACATCAATATGCCCTCCTTGAGAAACTAACATAGTTCTCTGAAAACCAGTAGTGTTTGAGCCATCAATTACTGTCTTTCTCATAGGATAAATTTCACTAAAAATATTCGATTCAAGTGCAGATGAAATTACCAGTGCAAGATTTTTTGCATCGTCATCTAAATTATGAGGAGGCTCTTCATCCTGTTCTACCAAACAGCTATTTTCTGGATTGGCATAATACATTATTGTTTTAGATTTTGAACTCTCAAAAAGAGCCGCTGGGTCATATTCCCCCAATTCACTTTTAACTGCTCTTAATTTTCTTTGAAATTTTATAGTATATTCATCTGATTCAAGTGGTACACAACTACAGAATAATTTTTTGTTAGTGGATAATTGCTGATGTATCTCAAGACCAACCTTTAATCCAATATTTTCAATGAAAAATTCAGACATTCATATCACTCATTTTTAATCATATATTTCAGAAGCAATATTTTGAAGCATTATCCGTTTGACATCTTCAAGGGTTTCTGAATTTCCCAGAGCCCACATAGCTTTGACTAATGCTACTTCTGGAATCATATTCTCCAAAGAAATTATTCCTAAATTAAGTAAATCCCGACCGCTTTCATATACTGTCATTCTTACTCTACCATCAATACACTGTGAAGTCATACCTAAGAAAATGCCTTTCTCATTTGCTTTTTTTACATTATCATACATTGTTTTTCCAATATGTCCTAAACCAGTCCCCTCAAAAATTATTCCACTATAATTCATTTCAATAATTTTCCCTAAAAGACTGGGATCATATCCTGGGTGATATTTTACTAATGCCACTTTTGTATTGAGATTAATCCTTGGCTGAAATTCTTTGACTTTGAAAAACTCATCTTTCATATTTCTCTGAATTTGATCATTTACAATAATGAATGCTGGATTACCTCCAATAGTTTGAAATGCACCTCTTTTACTGGTATGATTCTTTCTAACTCTTGTTCCTAAATGACATGCAATTGTTTCATCATTTTCATCTTGATGCATTACGATGTACACACCATTTGTTTTACAGCCAACAAGAAATTTTATTGCACCTATTAAATTCAGGGCTGCATCTGATGAAGCACGATCAGAAGATCTTTGCGAACCTACAAGTGCAATTGGAATGGGAAATCCCGCTAGTGCAAATGAAAGAAATGATGATGTATAATGCATTGTATCTGTTCCATGTGCAATAATTATCCCTGAATAATTTGAAGTTGAATACTCCTTTAATTTCTCAGCAATTTTTAACCAATGTTCTGGCATTATGTTTTCTGAATATTCCGAAAACAATACCTCAGCATCTACATTGGCAATTTTAGCAAGTTCAGGAACTGATGAATTAAGTTCCTCGGCAGTTAAAACTGGAGTTACTGCACCTGTTCTATAATCTACTTTGCTTGCAATTGTTCCTCCTGTTGATAGTAGAAGAATTTTTGGCAAAGCAGGATTTTTTTCTAAACCTTCTTTTTTTTCAATACTTTTTTCAGCACTGGATATTTTCTCTATTTTCTCAATCTTTTCTATTTCCAATCCAATATTGTACCCACTCTTTAATTTGAGAACCAGATGTTTATCGTCACTGTGTTCATATCGTGGCATAATTATTCCTGAATATGTTAAATCTGCAAGAATCTTGACTGAATCACCAACACCGATTTTGTTAGTTTTTAAAAATTCTAATGATTTCCCAGTATATCCTCTAAATTCAGACATTTACGAGAGTTGGTTTGTCTATTTAATAAAAACTACCTGTAATAGGAAGCCACTAGTTTTTCGCCTATCTTGAGGTTTTTTTGTTCTCTTACTTTCTTTACTGCTGCTTCAAAGTGCTTCATCGTAATTCTTGCATTTTCGCTTTCTTTCTCTAATTTTTCAGCTGATGGATTCTTACCTAGATATTCATGAATGACGATGGAGACGGCAGTATTTACAACCGATGAAACATCGGCCCCACTCATTCCATCAGTCATATCAGCTAATTTATCCAAATCTACATAATCTGGATTTTTCTGACCGCCAACATTTACTCTGCTATCTATGGGTACCTTGTAACTTTCTGCAAATTTCTTATTTCCGCATTTTGTACCGATGGGTACTTGAAGCTTTTGTGCCATTTCGGAGGTTAAAGATTTATCACAAATTAAAATTTCTTTTGGATTTTCTACATCATCACCTGCTACCATTTTTCCCCATAATTTGTCTTTTAGTTTTTTTGATGTGTTGTCGATGGTTTCTTTAGCAAGATTAATCTCTTTCCATTCTTTCTCTTTTATCTTTTTTACTTCATCACTATCTTGTGGATTATTTGCATTCCACTTCTGCACTAACTTGTGATAATTTTCTTTGATTTTTTGATCACTCTCGTATGGAAAACATCCTAGTGTTTCATAAGCCTTGATTAATTGATCTTCATCGGTGGAAAGTTTTTCCTTTTCCATCTTGAACTCTTTAATAATATCTTCATGTTTTAATCCTGGACTTAACAATGCTTTTGGACTTTGAGCATTGCTAATTGCCTTTATGGTTATTTCTGGAATTAGTTCTGATATCTGATCATATTTGTATTCAAATCCACACTTTAGGCATTTGTATGCTATTGATGCGTCTCTGATGTTTATGTCAAGTATTGATTTTCTGCTTTCTTTATCTGGTAGAGGAATCTGTACGATTTTATCAAATCTTCCTGGTCTTAATAACGCTGGATCAATCATATCTGGTCTGTTAGTAGCTGCTAAAACAACAACACCGTGCATATTTTCCATACCATCCAACTCAGTAAGTAACTGACTGACTACTCTTTCTGTAACAGCTGTTTCTCCCCCTGCTCCTCTAATTGGTGCAATTGAATCAATTTCATCAAAGAATATTACACATGGTGAAGCTTGTTTTGCTCTTCTAAAGATCTCTCTTATTCCTCTTTCTGATTCTCCAACCCATTTTGATAGTAATTCAGGACCTCTAACAGAAACAAAATTTGCTTCACTTTGGGTTGCAACTGCTTTAGCTAATAGCGTTTTACCAGTACCACTTGGACCGTGAAGTAAAATTCCTCTTGGCATCTTATGTCCTAATTTTTCATATAGTCCAGGATATTTCATTGGCCACTCTACTGCTTCTTGAAGCTCACGTTTGACATCCTCCAAACCACCAACATCTTCCCATTTAACATCTGGACTTTCAATGAAAACTTCTCTCATTCCAGATGGAGTGACTTCAATCAATGCCTTTTGGAAATCCTCCATATTCACAATTAGTTTATCCAAAGTCTCTGGAGGGAGTTTTTCTTCCTCCATGTTAAGTTCAGGAAGTAATCTTCTCAAACATTTCATTGCAGCTTCTTTACAGAGATATTCCAAATCTGCTCCAACATATCCATGGCTAACACTGGATATTTTCTCAATATTAACATCATCAGATAGTGGCATGTTTCTGCTATGAATAGCAAGAATGTCTTTTCTTCCCTTTTTATCTGGAACTTTAATCTCAATTTCTCTATCGAATCTTCCCGGTCTTCTAAGTGCAGGATCTATTGCATTTGGTCTATTTGTAGCTGCAATGACGATAACCTTTCCTCTCGCTTCTAATCCATCCATTAATGATAACATTTGTGATACTACTCTCCTTTCAACTTCTCCAGTTACTTCTTCTCTCTTTGGAGCAATTGAATCAATTTCATCTACAAAGATAATTGATGGTGATTTTTCTCTAGCCTCTTTGAAAATTTCTCTTAATCTAGCTTCACTTTCTCCATAAAACTTGCTCATAATTTCTGGACCAGAAATACTAATGAAATGAGCTTGACTTTCATTTGCAACTGCTTTTGCAAGTAGTGTCTTTCCGGTTCCAGGTGGACCATACAACAACACACCTTTTGGAGCTTCAATTCCTAATTTCTCAAAAATTTCTGGATGTCTTAATGGTAACTCTATCATTTCTCTTACTTTCTTTATTTCATTAGTTAAACCACCAATGTCCTCGTAAGTTACTTGAGGCACTCCTCGTAATGTTTCACCTTTTTCTGCAATATGGAAAACAGTTTTTTGAGTAACTAACACTGCATCTGCTGCTGGTGTTACTCCAATTACTTGAAATGTTAAACGACCACCAAAGTATGGAACCATTACATTATCTCCTTTAATCAAAGGAACACTTTCTAGAGCATCTGCAAGATAGCGTTCATCAATTGGAGGAATTGCTTCAAGTGGTGCTACTACAACTTTTTCAGCTGCAACTGCTTTGATTTTTCTTACAGTAATGGTATCGCCTATTGCAATACCTGAATTATTACGACCTAATCCATCAATTCTGATTATTCCTTTTCCTTCATCTGATGGATAAAGTGGAAGACATTTTGCAACGGTTCTTCTTTTACCCTTAATCTCAATTACATCGCCAGTAGAGGCATTTAGTGTATCCATAGAATCATAATCAATTCTTGCAACTCCACGTCCCACATCTCTGGTATATGCTTCTAGAACTTTTAGAGAAAGTGCATTCTGGCTCATATAACAAACTCTTCTGGTCTAATTTTTATATCTTTGTGATAATTTTATCAAATTACACAGGTAAAATCACAAGCTTAAAATTCTTAATGAACAGGACACGATCTACTTGGGTAAGAGACCATTAGTAAGAAGACGTGGCCGTGGAGGATTTCAATTTAGATCTACTTCTACTGGTAAAGTAGGCAGTAAAGCAAAATATCCGCGTTTTTCATTATCTGAGCAACATGCAGGTCTAGTCATAGATCTAGTTCATGAGCGCGGTAGAGAAGCCCCTCTTGCTAAAGTACGATTTGAAAACGGTTCAGTCTCTTTTATGCCAGCAGTTCTTGGTACTAAAGTAGGCGAAACCTTACAATTTGGACTAAAATCAAAAATTGAAAAAGGTAATGTAATTAGCGTTCAAAATATTCCTGACGGAACCATAGTGTGTAATGTTGAAAAACACTTTGGTGACGGTGGTGCTATAGTAAAATCAGCAGGCACCAATGCAACGGTTTTCTCTCACGGTGAAGAAGGTGTCACATTAAAACTTCCATCTGGAAAATTCACTACACTCAATCCAAAAAATAGAGCAATGATTGGAACTCTTGCCGGTGGTGGAGCTAGTGAACGATTCTTTATGAGCGCAGGTAACAAATGGCGTAGTTTTAGAGCTAAAGGAAAGAAATTTCCTATTGTCAGAGGTGTAGCACAAGCAGCTTATGTTCACCCACACGGCGGTGGAAGACATCAACACGTTGGACAAAGTTCTACTGTTTCTCGCAACGCTCCACCTGGAGCTAAAGTAGGTAGCATTGCTGCCAGAAAAACTGGTAGAGCTAGAATCAAAGAGAGAACGTAATAATCTAATTTTTCTTACAATGTCAAGGCGAGAAAGCATACACCCTTTAGAGTTGGAGTGAATCACCTGAAACATTCAAGTATCAAAAATAATATGGAACTACAACAATAATGATCCTGACATACAACATCAAGCATAACAGGGATTTTTCAAGGGAGTTATTCTTTGCAAAAAAGGTAGCTGATTTTGCAATCCGAACAAAGAGTAATTCTAGTAAAGATGTAAGGCATTTAGGATTGAAATCAGCAATTGCAAACCAAATACTGAGAAAATACAGAAGACATGGAATTAAAAAGATATCAAGTGTCAAATTGACAATTCCAGGACAATCCATAAAGTTTGATAGAGCAACCAAGATTGCTAAAATTCCATGTGTGAATCTTGATCTTGATTGCAGATACCTTCCAGAATTTCAAAATATAAGACAAATGGAGATTGGAAAGACATATGCACATATCTCAGTGAACATACATGAACCAGAAACAAAACAATATGCCAAATTCATTGGAATAGACTGTAATACGACAGGTCATGCAGCAATAGTTGCAGTACCTCACACCGGTAAGATTCACAAGCTTGGAAAAACTGCAATCCATACTCACACAAAATACAAACAAATTAGAAGGAAACTACAGAAAAAAGGAAAATTTTCACTACTCAAAAAAATCAAAAACAAGGAATATAATATTATAAAAAACATCAACCACCACATATCAAAAAAGATAGTAGAGATTGCATCTTCAGAAAAATGTGGAATAAGATTTGAAAACCTCAAAGGAATCAGAAAGAATAAAAAACATTTCAAAAATTTTAGATATTCTCTGAACTCTTGGTCATACTACCAAATCCAAAAGATGACAGAATACAAGGCCAAAAAGCAGGGAATAGAGATATCCTACGTCGCACCCGCATACACAAGCCAGACTTGTAGTAGATGTGGGTCTTTGGGAAATCGAGACAAGAAAAAATTTCAATGTGTCCAATGTGGACACGCCGACCATGCAGATGTCAATGCGTCATTTAATATCGGAAGACCTGTATCGCATTGTACTCTTGTACCTCGAGTACAAAGCATGAGTCAGTTGCACAAAGAAAGGGATTTGTGCAAGGGGAGCACTGATACCCCACAAACGGCAAATATCAAAAATGATGGTAACCGTAAAACCTACAATATTTTAACGAATGGGTGTATGTCAGCTAAAATTGATTAATACCTTATTGAAACAATCTTTTGCATGTCAAAGCAAAGAATCAGAATTTTTGTAACAGGAAAAGTACAAGGTGTGTTTTTTCGTCAAGCTCTCAAGGTAATGGCTAAAAAAAATGATGTTTTTGGTTGGGTAAAAAATCTAAAAGACGGTAGAGTTGAAGCCGTACTTGAAGGCGATGAAGAAAAAGTAAGTAGGCTAGTTGAATGGTCTCACGGAGGGCCAGCCAATGCACGAGTAGAAGATGTAGAAATTCGAAATGAGAAATTTATTGGAGAGTTTTCCAAATTTGATGTGTTGTATTAATTAATTGTTTCAAAAGCATTTTTTATGATGTCTTTGAGTTCTGTGATCTCTTGTCCTATTTTGATTTGTAAAATTTGAGGATCTTCTTTCCTGCTTTTTTGAATTTTAATTATAATGCCTTCTCTTTCTGGTTCAACATCTGCAAACCATCTAAACGTCATAGACTTTCCAAAAACAACTCTGTGCATTCTGATATCTTCAACCACATTTTCTCCTAATGAAAGACAAAATTCTCTTACTGAATCAAAAAGTGGTTGAACTGTACTTGGAATCTGTTTTTTAAAATCATCATAATTTCTCTTGCTTCCAAAAGAAACTATTCCTTCCATGACAATGAAAATTTAATTTTAATTATAAAGGTAGTAGATCTGTTGGTTCCAGTCTAGACAGATAACCCCATCTCAAGGCATACAAGATCCGCCACGTAGACGAGGAAGCGTGGATGCTCCACCTTACGATTGCTCCCTCCCGGACCTCATCCATTTCGATGGTTCGGACTAAGACGTTATCCCTTCGGATAATTCTAGTCCTGCAACCACCCGCCTCGGCGTGATTTCATTTCCGCACACCAAGCGGGAATTACCTATCTAGAGATTTACCCAACAGTTGCTGATCTCTGCATATAGCCGGTTTCAGAACAGGGCACGGCTGGCACCCTAATCCTACCTACTACCGTTTTTTCTAAGATGATATGTTATATTTGCATTAGGTTTGATTTTCTTTTAGTTTTAAAAGCATATTGCAAACAGAGCAGATCTTTCCAGTGCATTCATTGCCACATTTTACACAAATTGTCTTTTGTTTGTAGTTAGTATCCTTTACAATTTGAGATACTTTGACTATTGATTGATAAAGATTATTTTTAATTCCACTGTGCTTACCTTCTAAGGAATTTAGGAATTCACGAATCTCTGTTCTTATCCCCTCATTCATGTGTGGACAAGGCTCTGTTTGAAATGGAATATCGTTTGTAAACGCATAAAATACAATTTCTGATTCATAAATCTCACAAAATGGTTTTATTTTTCTCAATGTATTGCTAGAAGTATCAGGATCCATCCAACCGATCTTGGTAGTATCTCCAGATAACATGTTTATTACAAATGTCTGTAATGTGTCATCTAAATTATGTCCCGTTGCAATTACATCTGCACCAATATCTTTTGCTGCATGATCAATTGCACGTCTTCTTAAAGTTCCACATATAGAACATGACGATATTTTTTCATTTCCTCTCAAATCCAATGCTTCATCTAATGTTAAATCAAATAATTCTTTGTAAGAAAAAACTTTGTGTTCTACATTTAATTTAGCACAAAACGTTTGAACAATTTCTAATGCCTCATTTCTATAACCCGGAATCCCCTCATCAATTGTTATTGCCTTAATTCTAAAATTATGTGTGGCAGCCATTTGATTAATAATGTTGAGCAAAGCAAGTGAATCTTTACCGCCAGATACTGCAACAGCTACTAATTCATTATTCTGAATCATATTATATTTTGAAATAGTTTTTGCAGTTTTTCTTAGGATAGAATTTGAAAAACACTTGGAACATAATTTTTCTCCAGAATATTTACGAGTATATGCTGCCTGATTTTCACATCTATCGCATTTCATTAAATTTTACAATTTTTTTTCATTAATGATTCTTTAGGTATTTTTTAGATGGTAAACCAGCCTGATTTGATGTACGATAATGCAATATTCAAGCCAAATAATGCAAATGTGAATGCGTAAATTCCCCACATTGTTATATTTACTGCCTTATCTGAGATTTTTTTATCGATAATAGTATGAATGAATTTTCCTCCGTCTAAAATTGGTAGTGGCAGCATATTGATTACTCCAATAAAAAATGAAATCATCCATAACCATAACAAGAACATTGAAACTCCTGGATCCTTCCATTCAATAAAATTCAAAACAGGTTTGTATGCAAATGAATTATCTCTTATAATTCCAATTAATCCCTTCTCAGGATCTTCAGGTGAGGGTATCACTTCAATAGGAAATTGTAATGTCTGTCCGTCTCTAAGTATGGAAACTTTGGCAATTTCACCAGGCTTTAGATCTGCCTTTTGAAAATCTAATGGACTCAGTATCTGGATTCCATTAATTGAAGTAATGATATCGTTTGCTAGTAATCCTGCTCTTTCTGCTCCTGAATTTTCAATTATTGAAAGCACCAATACTCCATCTGGTAAATCATAAAATGTACTTAGTAATGGTTCAGGTACGACCATTGCAAAGAAAGGATTTGTCAATAGTATTACTCCTAATACTAATGCAAAAATCACGTTTGAAGTAGCTCCTGCACCAATAACTCTTAATTTTGAAATCTTTTTTGCCTTGTTAAATTCCTCTTCATCTGGTTCTACAAATCCTGCAAACATTGCAATAAATATTGCAAATCCGCCTGTTTTGATCTTAATTTTTTCTAGTGTTGCAACAATGCCATGAGCACCTTCATGAACAATCAAAACGATTGGTATTGAAAGTAAAAAGTATAGAATTGCTGGTCCGGATGTCAAAGTCACACCGGGAATTAATACTGTTAATTGTGAGAATTCAGTTGGGGCTACAAAGAATTTAGAAACATTTGATATCAAAAACCAAAATGCAAAGCCCATCATAAGAAAACCAGCAACTACACTAACATTAGCAAAAACTTTGATTCCACGTCTGGTTCGTCCTAGAATTTTTGTTAGAATAGATTGTACTTGCTGATTTTTGTATACTAGACTGTATATTTTTAGCTCAAAGCCATACTTTTCTAATTTTAATCCCTTGGCAATTCCTAAAATTATTACCCACGCTATTAGCACATAGATGATCGAATTTTGAGTAATAAAATCAAGGTCCAAACTAATTGTTAATTTTTTAAACTACGGTCATTTATAGGTATTATGAAACCAATCATGATTATCTCAACTTATCCCAACAAAAAATCAATTACAAAAATTGCAAATGAGTTAGTCAAAAACAAGATTGCTGCGTGTGTTAATATTACTAAAATTTCATCAATTTATTCTTGGCAAGGAAAGATTGAAAAAACATCAGAATATCTTGCAATATTTAAAACCACACAAAAAAACAAAAAATCTCTCAAAGAAAAAATCAAAGCAACTCATCCTTATGATGTACCTGAAATTGCTGAAATTAACATTACATCAATAAACAAATCTTATCTTAAATGGCTAGTGGAATCAACAACTTAGGATTCTATGGCATAACGCAGCAAAGAAACCATTCCTCCCAATCCAGTCACTCTAAGACCAATATCCGTTGATGAATCTACACTGTAAGTTTTCACACCTTTACTTTCTGCAGCATTAAGAAGTTCTATGACTTTTTTTTCGTCATTTGTTTGAATTGCTTTATCTGAAAAAACAAGTAATTCAACAGCACCAAATTGGTTTGCTTTGAGGGTTTCCTCAAATCCCATAGTGAATTTTCTGCTTTTTTTGTTTGCTCTTAGCATAATCTCATCAATAATTGAAGATACTTTGGCTAGTTTACTCTCTGACATTATTTCCTTCATAGTTTGAGATTTCGTAAAGGTGTAGATCCCATCTTCTCCACCTGAATCAATTCCCTCTGCAACCTGAATTTTATATTTTTGAGCATTTTGGGATTTTTGCAGAAAATTAGAAAATCTTTTCTTTGTTTCTCCTGGACCAAAAATAATAATAGAATCTGTTTCTTTAACTATCGAAAATACTGCTTGTTGAACCTGTTCAAAGAATTTTTCAATATTGAAATTTGTTTTGTATCTCTTTCCTCCTGAGCCTGAATAAATATTTGGAATAAATTCCAAATGTGTTCCTTTTAGTCTTGCAATACCACAGTCTCCAGTATCAATTGCAACTAACATGAAACCCATTTGCTTATTGTTTGATTCAATTAGATTTTTCTCAATTGGCAACCAATTTTTTTTTGTAATTGTAATACCATCATTTACTTTAAGAATAAATGAATGGTGTGAACCATGCGGCACAGATTCATTACTTGATTCTAATATGGTGCCCCCAATTCTTAATCTGTCTAAAACATCATCTAGTGATATTTTTTCTACATTAAGTGCAATTCTTACTCTGATTCTTTCTCCTTTGTCAGGTCTTGCATAATCTTTTTCTAATTTGATTACTCTGGTAGTGTCACCTACTATTCTGTCTCCTTCTTTGATTATACGGCGCAAATTCAATAAATCGTCAGAATCTTCTGGCATTACAGAAATGGAATTTTCATCAATTGTTTTTGTAATCATGATGTTGTTCTAATTAACAGAAACAAAAGAGTTTAGCTTGTAACTTCGCTAGTTTTTGCCTCTTCAGTTTTTTTCTTGAGGTAATTTTCAACCCAATCCAAGGTAAGAACACCTGATTCAGATAGATTTGTTAGAGAATTTGCAGAGGCTTCACCTACAACCTTTCCATTATTTTTTCTTAGTTGACGCCACTTTAGTGCTGTATTTCCACTCTTTGAATTATAGATAATTCCAAGAATATCTCTTGCATTAACAAATGTAATGTCTCTTACTTTTTTCAAAGTTACCTTGTCGGCTGCTTCTACATAGATTGAACCCAGACTGTCTTCTCGTTCTGCAAATACCTCTGGATCTTCCAAGTAACTTCTTGGAGCATAAGAACGGCATGTGCTACCAATTACGAATCTTCTAAAACTTTCCAATGATGCCGGAGTATCAATTGCAACCATTTTGAATGAATCAACAATTCGTCATTTATCAATCTTCTTGAAAGACTCAATAGGCATCTGCCTGAATCATGCCTTGCGGGCAGTGATGACCCTATCCCTTTGATTGATGATGAGGATCTTGAGTTCTGAGCCTGCTCTTAGAATTTTTATGACAGACATGATAATTTCATATCATGAAATCCTTAACCGAATATCTTATTTATAATGTAAAAACACGTAGAGCTTTTGTCAATATTACTCCTGACATAAGAAAATTAGTTCTTAAAAGTAAAGTGCAAGAAGGACTTTGTCTTGTAAATGCAATGCATATCACAGCAAGTGTTTTCATTAATGATAATGAAAGTGGATTACATCAAGATTATGAAAAATGGTTAGAAGCACTTGCACCACATGAACCAATTGATCAATATGAACACAACAAAACAGGTGAAGACAATGCTGATGCCCATCTAAAACGACAAATAATGGGAAGAGAAGTTGTTGTTGCTATTACTAGTGGCAAATTAGATTTTGGTCCATGGGAACAAATTTTCTATGGAGAATTTGACGGACAAAGACCAAAAAGAGTTTTAGTTAAAATTATTGGTGAATGATTTATCCAAAATCTACATCACGTTTCTGACTTTGTGATTCATTCTTTCTTGCAGAAGCTCTGAATTCATCATCATGATTTTGAGGTCCATGACCGCATTTTACACATGCTACTCTGAACCCATCATCATTTTTTTGCCAACTTTCACAGCCACAAAAGCATGTCATGTCTAGTATAATTTTCAATACGATATATCCTTTGGGTTCATTAATTGAATTAGAGAAATTTGTTTCTAAGTTAATTTACAACATTCGCCCATTGGTATCTCATGATCATGAGGACATTTTCTTGGATGCTTTAACATGGTACAAAGAGCATCGGTAAATTGTTTATTCATATGATGTTCAATTCCACATACCATCTCTTCATCAATTGCAACTTTTAATGCACTATCCATCAAAACTTCTAACAATCTGCTATTTCTCATCATACTGGAGCCAACTCTTTCTCCATCTTGAGTGAGAGTTACACCTGCTTTGTTATAGTTTACAAGATTTTTACCATTTAATTTTTTGAGCATTTGTACAACACTTGGTTGTCTGACATTGAGCATTTTTGCAATTGTACTGATTTTGACAGCTTCTCCCCTTTCTTTAATGTGCCAAATTGCCTTTAGATACATTTCAACATGCTCAGCTTCAGCGGTTCCTACAAAAAGAGTCTCATCATTTTCATCATTTATTGTATCCATGTCATACCCCCTTCGAATCTTTTAATAAATATTCAAAGTATTGTCGTGCAAATCCAGCTAATCCTGCATGATCTGCCCAAATTGCAACTAGGTCAGACGTATTCATCTCTCCCATTTCTGGGCCAAGTAAAATTACGACATATCGTTTATCTGAAATTATTCCTCCTCCAAATAGCCCTTTTTTGATTTTTACAGTTGCAACTCTGCTTATTGCCTTGAGGGACTCTTTGTCCATTTTATCTGAAGTTAGTATTGTAATGTCTACACCTTTATCATGCAGTGATCTTAATTTTGGTAATGCCTGTCTGACTAATTCCTGTCCTGCTTCAGGCAATGCAATCATTACTTCATTTCTGCAAGATTCAACCATCTCCAAAATTTTTGAAGCGATGTTTACTGCACCTGATAATACCCATATATCTGGCCTCTCACTTGTTCCACTTTTTTCATACAATGGTACTAGTTCATTTAGAATGATGCTTTGATTTTGTGAAAAATCGTTTTCCATTTTCTGTTTTGTCGTCTCCAATCCTGTAGAGGGAGATTTTGCAAAGTATTTTGTTGGTCTGGAATCATCAGAGCCAATCCATCCTTTTTCTTCTAATGTTCCTAATACCTCATAAATTTTTGAATAAGGAACACCTGATTTTTGACTAAGATCAGAGGCTGTTAATTCCCCCGTCTTGAGTAACGAGGAAAATGTCCTAATCTCATAACTGGTAAGACCAATTTTTTCTAGAGCCTTTCTTGTCTTATCAGATATGTTCATGCGATCTAGTCGTTCAGTTTTGATATTTAAACCAGTTATACCTAGATTACACAGTATCTATGCCTGATTCCTAAATTCCACACGGGGGCAAGTGTGAAATGTATTATATACCATTTCGGAAAAATTCACAATATAGTCATGGCATTAATTCAGATTTCCAATCAATCAAGTAAAAGTCTAGGAAAGAAATCCACCATTAGATTCACTCAAAGCATCTGTCCTGACTGTAACATGATTTTAGATGCTGAAGTATTTGAGAGAGACGATAAAGTCTACATGTCAAAGATTTGTCCAACTCATGGTGAATGTGAGGAATTATACTTTGGTTCTTATCAAATGTACAAGAAATTCAGTACATACTGGGTGGATGGAAAAGGTGCTCATTCTCCAAACGTAATGATTGACAAGTGTTCATGTCCAAATAACTGTGGATTATGCTCAAATCACCTGTCCCATAGTGGACTAGCAAACATGATTGTAACTAACAGATGTGATTTGACATGCTGGTATTGCTTCTTTTATGTAAAGAAAGGTCTTGAAGGCGCTTACATGTACGAGCCAGACCATACCCAAGTAAGAGCAATGATGAAGACTCTAAAGGCTGAAAGACCAATTCCAGGCAACTCTATTCAGATTACTGGCGGTGAGCCAATGCTCAGAGAAGACATTGCTGATGTTATTAAAATAATGAAAGAAGAAGGCGTTGACCATGTCCAGATGAATACCAATGGTATCAGACATGCAATGGATCCAGAAGCTGCAAGAGAGGTAAGACTAGCTGGATGTAACAATTTGTATCTTAGTTTTGACGGTGTAACTGCAAGAACAAACCCAAAGAATCACTGGGAAATTCCATATGCACTTGACAGCTGCAGAAAGACCGGAACAACTGTAGTATTTGTCCCAACTGTAATCAAATCAATTAACGACCACGAACTAGGTGGAATTATTCGATATGCACAAAAGAACATGGATGTAGTTCACGCTGTTAACTTTCAACCAGTATCACTAACTGGAAGAATGGGCAAAGGAGAACGTGAAAAATACCGAATTACAGTTCCAGATTGTATTCAAAGAATTGAAGAGCAAACAAACGGTGAGGTAACTGTTGATGACTGGTTCCCAGTACCAAGTTGCATGCCATTAACTAATGTTATTGAAGCATTCTCTAGCAAACCAAAGTATGAACTATCAATCCACTTTGCTTGTGGCGCAGGAACATACATCTTTGAAGATGCAGAAACAAAGAAATTTGTTCCATTAACTAAATTCTGTGACATTCAAGGAATGCTCGAACTATTTGAGGACAAAGCAGAAGAGATTCGTTCTGGTAAAAACAAGTACTTTACAATGCTAGAAGTTGTTAGAAAACTAAAGGGCTTTGTTGATACAAAGAAACAACCAGCCGGATTAGACTTGGCAAAGATGTTTGGCAATATACTCATGAAGAGATCATTTGAATCAATTGGTTCATGGCATGTCAAAGGATTGTTCCTTGGTATGATGCACTTCCAGGACAAATACAATGAAGATTTAGAAAGATTACAAAGATGTGATATTCACTATTTGACTCCAGACCTTAGAATCGTTCCATTTTGCGCATTTAATGTAATTCCAGAATGGTACAGAGACAGAATTCAAAAGAAATACTCCATTACTGTAGAGGAATGGGAGCAAAGAGAAGGAGTCAAACTGGAAGATGGTCTTTATCGTGGTCTAATGAGACGTGGAGCCGGAGATGAGCTTGCAGCTGGTTGTGCAAAGAGTCAGATGTTCCATGATGCTGCTCAGGCAACAATGTAAAATAGTAAAACCTACAAGACCTTAAATTATCTACAACTAATTTTATTTTGTGAAAATTCTCATTATTTCTCCAACTCGGTCAGGAATTGGAGGAATTGCAGGAGTTGTTCAAAACCAAATTAAATTTCTGAAAAAACAAGGACATGATGTTGATGTTATTTCATCTGAAAACACGTTAACCATTCCAATTAAAGGACTAAAGAATCCAAGCTTTATGATTTCATCATTTCTAAAATCAAAATTCAAAAAAAATTTTGATATTGTACATGCACAAAATCCAATATCTGCTTTAGCCATGAAAAATGTAAAAGCAAAGAAAATTCTATCATTACAGGGACAATATTCTAAACAAATTTCATTATTGCATGGAAATATTCTGGGGAGATTATCCCAAAAATTAGAAAAAAATGCCTTAAAATGGGCAGATGCCATTACTGTTCCTTCAAAGGAAATGTATGAAGAATATACAAAAAAAGGATACAAAGTTTTCCATGTTCCAAATGCCATAGATATCTCATCATTTCCAGAGAAAGAAGATAGAAGATATGACAAACAAATTATCTATGCAGGTAGACTATCTGAAGAAAAAGGAATTTTGGATTTATTAGCAATTTCAGATAAGTTACCAAAAGATATACATCTAATAATTGTAGGTTCTGGTCCTGAAGAACCCAAAGTTCAGGATATGGTTAAAAAATATTCTAATATTCATTACTTGGGATACCAGTCTAAGGAAAACACCATTAAACTAATTCGTGGTTCTGACATCCTAATTCAACCTTCTATTATGGAAGGCGGAACAAGTTCAACACTTCTTGAAGCTATGGCTTGTAAAACACCAATAATTTCAACATCAGTTGGAGGTAACAAAGATACTCTAATTCATATGAAAACTGCCTATATTGTAAAACCTAACAATCCTTCTGAAATAATTGACGCAATTGTATACTTGTTCTCAAATACCGATAAAGGAAAAATGCTCTCAAATAATGCATTTGAAATTGTAAAAAATTATGATTGGGAACACATTATACAGAAATTCATCAATATCTATCAAAAAGTTTTAGCCTAGTTTTTTACCACTCATATGTTTTTATACCAAATTTGAAATCTAATAGATGAAAACATTGAAAGTAAGTCTAGTTAGAGCTCGATACCCTAGTATTTGGGAGCCTACAAATTTGATGTATGTTTCTTCTTTCATTAAAGATAGATATCATGGAAATCTTGAAGTAAAGATTTTAGATGGATTCTTTGATTCTGATGAACAAATACTGGATCAAGTATCTGATTCAGACTTTGTTGGTTTTAGTGGTACTACGCCTCAAGTTCCACATATGCAAAAACTAAGTAAGCTAGTCAAAAAGGAATATCCTTCTGTTAAAACAATAGCTGGCGGTTACGGTCCATCACTTCAGCCACTCAAATTTATCAATGACTCTACAATTGACTATCTCGTAGTAGGCGAAGGAGAACAATCCATGTTAGATATTATAAATGGCAATACTACTCAGAAACTAGTTAGTAACATACCGATTGCAGACGTTGATACAATTCCCAATCCTGATAGAGATTCAATTGACTTGAACAGATACATCTCAATTGCAGAAAAAGATGAAGGAAGAAGAGTAACTTCAATCATGAGTGAAAGAGGTTGTGCATTTGGTTGTACATTTTGTGCAGAAGGGCAATTTGGCACTATATGGAGAAAAGCAGATCTTAAAAATGATAATCTTGAATACGAAAGAGCTGTTCGTGTACGTGGAAGAAACCCAAAGCTAGTTGTAGAAGAAATGATTGAAGTCCGGGATCGATTTAACATTACATTTTTTAAAATGAATGATGCTGAAACCAATCCATCACGTGCACATTTTATCAACATATGCAAAGAAATGGTAAGACAAGGTCTGGATACTCCCTGGGGCTGTAACATGAGATGTGATAAAGTAGATGAAGAAATGTGTCAATGGGCAGTAAAAGCTAGATGTGAGGAATTTTGGATGGGTTTAGAATCAGGCTCTCCTGAAATTCACCGTGATATCAACAAAGGAACAACAGTTGATATGATAAGGAAAGCCTTTGCAGTATCAAAAAAATTTGGAATAAAGAGGAGAACATATGCATTATTGGGCACTCCTTTGGAATCATATCAAACAATAAAAGAAACTGAAAAATTAATTGATGAAGTAGAACCAGAAATTATAGGGTTTTCTATTCTTGCACCATACCCTGGCACTGCATATTGGAAACCTGAATATGATGAACTGGATTGGTCACAGATTGACGAGTTTTCCAATACGTATTGGAGCTCAAATAATCTTTCTAACAAAGAATTACGCACAGAGCAATCAAGACTAATAGAAAAATACTCTGATAAACTAGCTCCAATAATTAGAAAGAAACAAAAATTGGGAATGGGTGGCTCTCAAACACTTGACTCTATAATGGGTGCAATGTCGTAATAACAATCCATAAAAACTAAATTATAAACAACTAATTAATGATTCAACGCTTTGGCAAAGAAGAAATTTCTGCAGTAAGTAATTGTATCAAAAAGGCATCATATCTTTCTGGATTTTCAAACAAGTATCTAGGAGGTCAGGAAATTCAAAAATTTGAAGAAGAGTTTTCACGATATCATAGCTGCAAGTATGGGATAAGCGTAAACTCTGGCACATCAGCCCTATTTGTAGCACTTGATGCAGCTGGAATCAAAAAAAATGCAAAAGTAGCAGTTCCTTGTCTAACATTTACAGCTACAACATCACAAGTTATTGCAAACAATGCAAGACCTGTCTTTGTTGATATTGACCAAGACTCATATTGTATGAATTTTGATTTTTCTGATCGTTCCATTAAGTTTGCCATACCCGTTCATCTTCTGGGACATCCGTGCAATTATGAAATGATAAAGAAGATGAAAGAGACTGGGATGTTTGTAATTGAGGATTGCGCACAATCTATGGGTGCAAAATACCAAGATAGAATGGTGGGCTCTATGGGTGACTGTGGTATATTCAGCTTTCAGGAAACAAAGCACATTACAACGCTAGGAGAAGGCGGCATAATAGTGACCAATAATGAAGAATTTGCAGAAAAGTGTAGGAGAATTCGTAATCATGGAGAATATTATAAGAACGATACAAGAGTAGGATACAATTTTAGAATGACTGAAGTACAAGCAGCATTTGGAAGAGTTCAATTCAAAAAACTGCCAAAACTAATCAAGCAGTTTAGGGAAAACGTTGATTTTATCTTACAAAGACTCCCTGAAGAAATAATTCCGCCAACAATTTCAAAACATGTAAGGCATTCTTTTATGATTCTTGGATGCAAGTTTGATTCAAAAAAAGCAAAAGTAACAAGAGATGAATTTTTGAAAAACTTGACAAAGAATCGTTACAAGTTTCTTGAAAATGAATCCCAGTCAGACATCAAGGGAATCAATTTTCGCCCTGGAAAAATAATCAGTGGGGGATACAATTCCGTACAATACAAAATACCTCTTTACAAAAAATATGCACCAAAGAAGAGATGCAACATTGGCGAGGAGTTTGTGAAAAATAGTGTATTCTTAGACATTCATCGCTGGAGAACAATGACAGAAATCAAAGAAGAACTGGACATATTATCAAACACAATAAATATCAAAAAGTAAAATCAACTCTCCACTCATTCTTTATCTACTCCATATGTCCCGACACAAAACACAGAGAAAATGTTCCATCAAGCAAACAGAACCAAAAAATACTTTTAATTCTTAAATTTATTTATTTTTTAAAACATTCTAAACTGTAATTAAAACTGAGACTATTCATTTTCTCATTCTGATTCATTAAACTTCTTGTAATCAACCTCAAAAATTTTGAGATGATATTTATAACCATAATCATGAGAATCAAAAGTTTTTTTCAAATAAGGATAATTTTTTTCATGATTGAATACATCATTTAAAAATTCAGGGCGATTTTTCTTTCCGTCTAGAACTAAATGAGTTAAATCATTCTGTTTTGCACTTTGAATATATTCTGATATTGAAGTAAAGCCCACATATGATATACGCTCTGGTCCAGAAGGAATTTCACTACTCAATACTGGAAAATTTTCTATTGTAGTAAGTCCAATCACAGACAAATATCCAGCTTCTGGATAATACTGATTAATCACATCTGTTGAATTGTTTACATAATAAGCAAGCTCAAATGCTTCTCTTTCATGTTCTGGGTTTGCAATCTTAATACTTAAAAAAATTACTGATGATACAAGTATTCCAAAAGATAAAAGCACTAAAAATCTTTTTTGCTTTTTAATTCTATCAAACAAAAATTTAATCGGAAATAAAGCAAGAACACAAAATAAGGGATATGATGGAAACAAATATCGTGTATCATGAGCTTCTGAAATAACTATTGCATCAAATGCAGGAATTAATAATACTAATATTGAAATCAAAATTATCCACGTTATCTGATTTCGCTTTTTTATAATCATGAAAAATCCCAAAGGAATAAAAAAAATATAAATTGGAATAAACGCCCAACCTATGAATTTAAAAATATTTAATTGCTCATCAGCCCAACCCGTATTAAATTCTGGTTCAAGACTAACTATATCGGTAGTTTCACCAATAATTCTCCCTGTTAAGGAATCATTGCCCTGTGTTTGTAATTTTATACCTGTCATAGGAACAAGCAATAAAATAAAAAAAACTACTGCTATAAAATAATGAAACCAAACTTTTTCCTTTTTCCTTTGTGTAATGAAAAATATCAGTGAAAGTACAATAAACAAGAAAAATCCCTCAACGCGCACAAACGAGGCTAATGCCGATACAGAAAATGCAAGATAAATGTGCCACTTTTTTCTTGAAAGAACTAAAAACAATGATATCGCTACAAGGAAAATATACAAAGGTTCAGTGATTCCAAATAAAGAATTTTGAACTATACGTGGTTCAAAAACAAATAACATTGCCCCAACTAATGACACAGTTCTATCGAAAAACCTTGTACATAGAAGATATACTGGAATAATTGTCGATACGGAAATTATTATTGTAACTAAACGCTGCAAATTCATATAATCTAGAAAATTATCTGAATGAAAAGCTGTAAAGAAAATTGAAAGAAATGCAGGCCAACCAGTATTTGCAACTTCTGATTTTGGGAAATTTTTTAATATGCTCATGTCATTAGCGTACCAAAAATAACTCAGAGCATCTAATGATAACGGAATATTTGAATTAAAAAAAACTAGTCTAAGAACAAAACCTGTAATTGTAATGAGAACTAGTGCAATTACAATATGTTTTGTAAAAATCTTATTTTCTCTATTCTCAATTAACATCTACTTTTCTCCATCAAATGATTAATCTCATCAGTTACTCTTATTTCTAGTAAATCTATCTATTAAAATTAAATAAATTGCCTCTAAGGTAGTCGCTAATACCAGCGCTGCTGCTACACCGATTACACCGTATATTTTTCCTAATGTTAAAATCGCTGAAATTTCACCAACTAAATAAATACCAGAACCAATCAATACTATTCTGCTTTTCTCAGATCCTAAGAACTTTGAAATATATATCATGTTTATTGATGATGGCACTGTTGCCAATAATATTATCTGTGTAATGAACACAGATTCAATATACTCTGGAAATATCATGGGAATAACAAATGGTGCAAGAATAATTCCTACCACTGAAGTGATAATGGAAAATAATACTGTCACTTTCTTTAATTTGATGTTTCTTACTCCACTTGCATCCTGAGGTAAGATATATTGGTAAACAATACTGGGAATAATCACTGATACTGAAAAAACCTGTAACCCCAACTGATAATTTCCTAATAAGATTGATCCAAAAAGTGGATAAATTACAATCTTATCAATCTGTCCACTAAACACCCTTGATAAATCCAACATGTAGCCATTTAACATAAAATGTATTCGTTCCTTAACTAATGAAAAATTCATTGGAATTTTCCTTAATGTACCTACTATTTTTATTACAAACGGAAAGAACGAAAGACCTAATCCTAATAACACTCCATCTGGACCCCACAAAAAATAAAGACTTACAGACAAGCATACCATTAAAACTTTTTGTAAAATGAGAAATTTGGCATATGTTTTGTACATCTTCAATCCAAGAATTTCCGCTGATGTTAATCCAAAAATGATGTATCCTAATGTATATGCACTAACACCAATATTGTGAAAAATTACAAATAAGACAATAGATGAAACTATGCCTGAAATCCCAGTTATCAGAAAAACTGATGATTGTAATTTTATTCCCTTAGATGTATAAACAATTAACATATTTCCAGAACCAATCGATGCTATTACAGAAGCAATTGATGCAATTGCTATGAAATAACTTAGTTCCCCATACTTTTCTGGACCTAATAATGATGTCATATAAAACCAAAAAATTATTCCAATTCCTGTAGAGCTTAAATTAGCTAGACTTAAGATCGTAAGATCTTTAAATCTTAAATAAATTCTCTTGAAAAAATTTCTATTAATAGCCATAATATGGATATTTCAAAATTACCTTTTCTCTCTAATTACACTCACTACTGAATATAATATAATCGCGGTCATTATCAAAATTGTTCCAAAAATAATTGTCCCAACAGCAATTAGTGAGATATTAGTGACTATTTGTCTAGTTTCCGCAAAAAGTTGAAGTGTCCAAACAATAAAGAATAGTCCTATAGCTAAAAACAAAGAACCTGGTATTCCATAAAATTTTAGCGGACGTTCAATTGAGATAAACTTCATTGTACTAAGAATTACTGATACTCCATGTGACACTGGATGATGAGTTGAGGTATCTCCTTCGTATAAAACAGTTATAGGAACTTCTTTAATCTTATACCCTTTTTTATTAGCCTTGATAAGAAGTTCTGTAGAAACTCCCATTCCATGTTCAGACGGTATTATATCTTGAAGTACTTTCTTGTTATACCCTCTAAATCCACTTTGTGAGTCTGTAAGTTTTTCATCCATAGATGTAGTTGCTAATGCGGTGATTACTTTTATTCCCAATTTTCTATATTTTGGAATGTCTTTTTCATCTTCCTTGTTTAGAAATCTAGAACCAATTACTAGATCTGCATCTCCTTTGATAATTGGTTCTATTACGCTTTTGATATCTTCCACTCTGTGTTGTCCATCCGCATCAAATGTTACGAGAATGTCATAATTTAATTCTGATGCCTTTAGAAATATACTTCTAATAGCAGCTCCATAACCCAAATTTGTGGGATGATTTATGACAATAGCTCCCATCTTCTCAGCTATATTACCAGTTAAATCCGATGAGCCATCATTACACACTATTATTTTATCTGTAACTTTTTGTAATTTTATTATCATCTTAGCTATGTTTCTTTCTTCATTATATGCCGGTATTCCTATTACTAACAAAATTACTGTCTTTTGAATACTTGGCAGATATAAGCATACTAATCATACTATATTTGTCTGAATTTTATGTAAAAATAAGTCACAATAAAGTCTCTTGTTTACTCTTATACCATTCTATGGTTCGTCTCAATCCTTCTTCTATATTGACAATAGGGATGAAACCGATCTCTTTCTTAGCTTTCTCTATGTTCAGGCAACGACGTGGTTGTCCACCTGGTTTCTCAATATTCCATTTTATAGTAATATTCTCAGCGCTCATTAATTTTTTTATCAATTCTGCTAATTCTTTTATTGTTATTTCTTTGCCACTACCTATGTTAATGGGATCACTTTTTTCGTATCTTTCGGCAGCAAGTATGGCCGCTCTGGCTGCATCATCTACATACAGAAAGTCTCTTGATGGGCTTCCATCTCCCCACAATTCAATTTCCGACTGTCTTGATACTTTTACATCATAAATTTTTTTAATTAATGCAGGAATGACATGAGATGTATTGGGATCAAAATTATCTTCTGGACCATAAAGATTTGTTTGTATTAATACTATGGATTTGAAATTGTATTCTTGCCTATATGCATCTGATTGTACCAACATCATTTTTTTTGATAACCCATATGAGGCATTTGTTTCTTCAGGATATCCATTCCAGATCTGTTCTTCTAAAAAAGGAACTGGTGCAAACTTGGGATAACTACAAACAGTTCCTATTGCAATGAATTTTTTTACTCCATTTTTTCTACTTTCTTCCATCATTAAGGTATCCATCATTATGTTGTCAAAAAATACTGAAGCAGGATGATCCTTATTATATCCAATTCCCCCAACATTGCCGGCGGTATGAAACACAATATCTACATCTTTTGTAATTCTTGCACAATTTTCAGCTATTCTCAAATCACAAGAATCTGAGCGTGGTATTATGATATCCTCTATTCCTTTTTCTTTCAAAAGTTTTACTATTCTTGAACCCAGAAATCCAGAACCTCCTGTAACTAGAATTTTTTTACCTGTTAATTCCATTTATCTATAACCTCCAATATCATGCCAAATAATATTTCTTGAATAATTACATGTCTTTATTTCTTCCATAGTTTACGCTCTATGAATTGTGCTATAACATCTACCACGTATTCACGTTCCTGCTTACCTATTTCATGGTGATTTCCAAAGAAAAATGAATTACTCATAGCTAATTTTGAATTATCTAATTTGCCATGTTTGAGATGAGAAATGAATTTTATCGCTGGCTGTTCTAAAAAGTTACCAGACATTATTGGACGAGTTTCAATTTTTTTCTTTTCTAAATATTCTAACAAGGATTTCCTATTAAAAGGAGAATTCTTTCTAATTGTAAGTGGGTAACAAAAATCAACGGATCTTGTTCTGGGATCCTGCTTGGTAAGAATGAAATAATCCTCATATTGTAAAAATTTCTTACTCCAGTATCTTGTATTTTCATTTCTTATTTTTATGAAATTTTCTAGCTTTTTTATTTGGTGAATTCCGAAAGCTCCTTGAATTTCTGTCGGTCTCAAATTATAGCCCATGTTTACGAACATGTATCTTGGATCTATTTCTGGATATTTTTTCATGAATTGATCTTTGCGTTTAAGGTCTCTTATCCATCCAAATGCTCTAAGAGCTTTTGATAATTCATGTAAGGATTCATTGTTTGTTACTATCATTCCTCCCTCTATAGTGGTGATATGGTGAGAGAGAAAGAAGCTAAAAGTTCCTATGTCTCCTATGGTGCCAACCTTTTTCCCTTTAAATTCAGCTCCATGAGCTTCACAACAATCCTCCATGACGAGAAGATCTTTCTTTGTAGCTACTTCTTTTATGATTGACATGTCACAAACATTACCAAGTAAATGCACTGGTAATAGTAATGAGGTATTTGCTGACGTAGCTTCCTCTAAATCATCAGTTTTCATACAAAAGTTTTCTAAATTAATATCAACAAACTTTGGTTTTAGATTAAGATTATTTATGGGATATACAGTTGTAGCCCATGTGACTGCTGGTGTAATTACTTCGCTATTCTTTTTTAATCTTCGTGAGAACCAAGGATTAGTTAATGCTGATAATGCAACTAAATTAGCCGAAGAACCAGAATTTACCATTGATGCAAAATTAGACTTTAGGTATTTTGAAAAAAGATCTTCAAATCTTTTAACTTTAGTACCCATTGTAACATTTGTTGTAAGTAATGAATCAAGTGACTCTATTATTTCGTCTGGACCGAAAGCAGGTCTGATTAATGGAATTCTAGTTTTTCCAGGAATAAATTCATGTTGTTTTTCAAATTTTTTTTTTATTAATTTAACAATTGTAGGATGTACCGAAGTCATTATCTCACTTATGACTTAAATTCATTCTGTATATCTTTGCCCATCCTTCAAAAGGAGTAGCGAAATCTGGCGAATTGGTTTTCATCCACTCGATTGTTTTTGTCAGTCCCTCATCAATAGACACCTTGGGTGTCCAATCTAATAACTTTCTAGCTTTTCGGTAATCACAAACAAGTTTCTGAACGTCATATGGCCTAAAACGTTCTCTGTCAATTATTATTTTTACCTTCTGTCCAAGAATTTTTGCTATTTGCATTACTATATCTTTTATTTTGTAGCTTGTGTTACTTCCCACATTGATAGTTTCACCTATAGCTTTATCCTCTGTAAGACTAGATATTATTCCCCCTGCTGTATCTGAAACAAATGTAAAATCCCTAGATGATTCGACGTTTCCTAATTTTACAAAATTTTTGTTATGGAAAATCTGACTTATTATCTCTGGAATTATGTAAGGTTGAGTTATTCTTGGTCCATAGCTATTGAACGGTCTTATAATAACTGCTGGTAATCCATGTTCTTTATGTAATGTGAAAATTGCTCTCTCGCCTGCAAGTTTGCTTGCTGCGTATGTTGATTGTGGTAAAGTTGGATGATCTTCTGACATTGGAACAGTTTTAGCACTACCGTAAACTTCGCTAGTAGAAATGTGAACGAATCCTTTAATTCGTTTGGATCTGATTGCTGCCATTGCAACATTAATTGTGCCCTCGGCATTTACCTTGAAAAATTCTCCAGGATAATAAAAAGAATCTGGTATAAAGGGCAATGCTGTCAAATTTATCACATAATCTGATTTGTTTACAACATCATTTACTTTTGAGGGGTTTGTGACAGAGCCTCTAACTTGGGAAACATTTGGAATTTTATCTATGTATCTCCTTCTTCCAGAAGAATAGTTGTCAAATACTATTATCTTTGCTCCCAAACTATGGAGTTGCCTTACAACTTCAGAACCTATGAAACCTGCTCCACCAGTAACCAGTACTCGTTTATTTCTAAGCTTGCTGTTCTTGGTCAATGGAAAAACTCTTGCACAACTAATATTAGAATCATTTGTTTGTACATCTATTTTGTAGCTTCATCAAAAATTTCTTTTAGTAAGGAATTTCTATGTTGAATTGAGAATTCTCCACTCTTAATAGTTTGAGATGCTTCTCTTTCCATGCTATGCCGTAAGGATGAATCTTCTATTAACATCTTCATACACTCTTTGGTCTTTTCTATGATGATAGATCTGAATTTCTTCATGACCTGTATTGGAGGATTAGCATATTCATTTGGACACCCATTCTTAGTGTATAATAATTTAGGATCTGGCAAATCAATTAACATTCCATTTTTCATATGCGTTATAGCTTCTGGTATGTTATAGAGATTAGTTACTATCACTGGAATTCCATAACTCATAGCCTCCAGAGTTGATAAATTTAGTGCTTCATATCCAACATGTGGAAATATGTCTGCAGAAAGATAAAGTTCCTCTAACTGTGAGGGCGATAACAGTGAGTCTATTATCTTAATATTTGGATATTTGCTAACTCTCGCTCTGACTTCTGGAGTGACACTTGAACGAATCACAAGCTCAAGATTGTCATATTTATCCTGTAGATGAATGAATGCTTCTACATTTTCATATAGTCCCTTGTACATCTCTCTCATTCTTCCACACTGGTTTATGCTGCCAACAAAAAGCATACGTATTCCAGATTTTTTAGGGTCTTTCTCAATATTTTTTGGAGATACCGTATATCTTACAACTTTAATTTTATCCTTGAATCCAGTACAATCTATGGAATTCAGTACAGTATTTGCACCCCAATTACTCCATGGGAGAATAGATTTGCATTCATTTGATCTTAATTTTTTAGAAATTAAATTTTTTACCCAATAAATATTGCAATAACCTGCAAGAGCATTTACAAATTCAAGATCAACAATCCATGGTCTTTCTGTTTTGACAAGATGCTGAGCTGCAAATATTAAATCACAATTGTCATAATCAATTTTCCCCCCTACCATCTGTGTACCAAGATATGGAAATGCACCAAACTGATACAAGAATCTTTTATACAAATTACTATCTACTTGGAATGTAACCTTCGTAAGTGGACTTTTTTCTATGTTGTGTGGCACTGTGATTTTATAACCAGTAGGAGGGTTTTTGATCATTTCATTGTATAATCCATGTAGTATGGCGCCTTTGAATCGAGTTTTAAGAACTACATTTTTCAATATCTTTATTTTTCTTGCTTACTCTATATTATTCTTCAATTACTATCTATTTTTTCAAATACAATCAATTCATGTTATGAGATAATATTAAATCCAAACTCTTAATTGCTATATGTGATGATCTTTGATAAATTCAGGGTATAGTAAATGAGAGTGTTAATTACTGGTGGGACAGGATTTATTGGAAGCCATCTTTGTGATGAATTATTAAAAGATGGACATGAAGTAACACTTTTGGCAAGAAACGATAACAAAAGACAAAACGTTATACAAAATCTAGATAAGATACGACTAGAATATGTTGATGTCACAAATTTTGCACAACTTGAAAAAAGTATAGAAAACAATAATCCCGAAATCATATTTCATCTGGCTGGTGAGACATCCCATAAAAAATCATTTGATAATCCGCTTTATGATGTAGAAGTAAATTCAAAATCTACTATTTGCATTTTAGAAAAAATTAGGAAAATAAATCCACAATGTAAATTTATTCTGGGCAGTACATTTATTGTAGTAGGAAGACCTACTCAACTTCCAGTTACCGAAGAAACCCCTTGTAATCCTACAACTATTTACGGAATTAACAGGCTATCAAGTGAACACTTTTCAAAAATATATCATAATGTATATGGTTTGGATACTGTTATATTTCGTATAACAAATTCTTTTGGACCCCGAGAACAGTCAGAAACTCCGATAAAGAATGCCTTGAATTTCTTGATACATCAAGCATACAAAGGTGAGGAAGTCACAATTTACAACAAAGGACAATTCTTTAGAGATGTAATTTACATTTCTGATGTCGTATCAGCTCTTAAAACTTTAATGTATAAAGGAAAATCTGGAAATTTGTATTGGATTTCATCATACAAGAAAACTTGGTTTTATGAAATAGGTAATTGGTTAGAGGAATTAACAGGTGCAAAAATCAAGTACATAGATCCCCCACAATACACTGAAAAAGTTGATGTAGGAAACTTTCTAGTCAATAATACAAAACTAAGTTCTTTAGGATGGAAAGTTGATATTCCAGTAAGAGATGGAATAGAAAAAACAATCCAATTCTTTAAGAAACAAAAAAGTGATCTTTAACATAGTAACTAATTGAGAATGATGAAATAATTCTTAATAATTAATACATCGCGTTTTCCGAAATAAATCGTTCAAAAGAAGTGAATTTAAATTTCTTAATCAGAATATCCATTCTTGATAGCGCTTTACCAATATTGTGATATGTTATGAAACTGTCCGAGAAAGGCAAGTCTATCCTTGGCATAAATTCTGGTGTGAGTTCCCACGAATGAATGAAAAATGTTGATGGAATACCTTTTTTCATGTTGTTTTTGATTGCTCTCTCAATGATCTTTAGTGGCAAAAATCTAAGATAAAATCCACCACATGCAGGAATGTTGTATCCCAATAATCGTGTAGTCAATAAAGGAAATTCAATTATCTTTCCAGAAGGATCATCTTGTTCTAACGACGAACTGCTTATTCTATATGGCTTGACATCTGCGTTTGGAATACCATATAATTTTGTCTTTGCAGGCATTACACTACTATCGTATTGATAGTTATTATCTGATAGTACATCTATGAGCCAAGAACTAGAGTGATTTAGTGAAAAAGATGGTGCTCGAAAACCTTTAGATCTCTTCGAAGTCATCTTGTCAAACAGTTTGATTTCTTCTGTAAACTTTTCTCTGAAATTTGGAGAGTCAATTCGTGAATGGTGCATAGTATGAAATGCAATCTCATGTCCACCATTGATTATTTTGTCCAATAATTCCGGCTTTGCCTCGAGCAGCTCTCCCACCACAAAAAAAGTTGCAAAAGTTTCATTCTTTCTTAGCCAATCCAGTATCTTGTCTATCCCATTTACTACTTTGGGTGTCTTATCCATTCCAGTTATGTGCTGCTGGATCAATTCTGGATGGAACCAATCTTCAAAATCTATTCCTAGTAGATTCAATTAATATTCTTTCAGCTCTTGCCAAGTTTATATCCTTTGATAGAACTGATAAATACTCTTATTTTGCATAAATAAAAAATAAGTTGTATGATATTCTCAAAGTCTAATCAGTTAAAAGCCGATAAAGATCAAATTCTTGACCTTACAAGAAAAATTTTTGGAGATGCCGAAATATCGAAACCTGATTTCTTTGATTGGCAATATCTGCGTAATCCGGAAGGTGAAGCCATTGTAATAACTGCAAGAGATGATGACGAAAAAAATTCAATAGTTGGCGTTGAATCTATTTTACCAATGAATATCATAATAGATCAAAAAATTGTAAAGGCATCACTATCATGTAATTCATATGTTCATCCAGATTACAGAAAAAAAGGAATTTTTTCGAAATTGATTTCTATGGTACAAGAAGAATCTATGAAAAAAGATATTTTATGTATCTATGGAGTTTCAAACGATAATTCATTTAATTCATTTGTAAAAAAAGGATCTTATGAGATTTCAAACCTGCCTATTTTATTTAGACCACTGCGATTGTCTAATTATTTTTTATTTCCTCTTGATACCATTTTACGTCTTTTTGATAATATCTGGAAAATAAAAAAAAATGTTAATCCAAATGTTATTCAATTTAGCGACTATTTTGATGAATCTTTTGAGATACTTGCCAAAAAAGCAAGTCAAAGAATTCCAATTATTAAACAAAGAACAAAAGAATTTCTTAACTGGAGATACAAAAATCATCCTACAAGGAAATACAAGACCTTTGTCTTGAAGGAAAATTCCATACTTGGGGGATATATAATTACAAGAAAAACCAATGTAAATGGAAAATCTGTAGGAGTCATTGTTGATTTTTTGGTAGATTCAGATACAAATCCCAAACAAATCCGAGACTTGATACAAATTGCACTTGATGACTTCTGGAATTCTGGTGTTTCAGTAACTATTACCGTGTCTGGATCTTTAACATTTGAATATCAATTACTTTGTCATGTTGGTTTTAAAATTGCTCCAAAATTCCTAAAACCACAGTCGGCCCACTTTATACTAATTAGTTCAGATCCAAATAGAGACGATCTTGAACAATTAAAAAAATATGATAATTGGTTTTTTTCATTTGGGGATTATGATGTTTTCTAAACATATGTTAGACAAATCACAGTACTTTTTTTACTATTTTACTCAAATTTGACATTATTGTATTAAAAATATGATTTGTAAATGAAATCAAAAGAAAATTGGGTACTATCACATGATCAGGAAAATCTCTTGCCAGTTTTTTATCTGCGACTATTTTCTTGGATTCTAGTTCTGTATATCTTTCTGATATCTGTTTCATATTTTTTATAATGTCCCAATAGGCGCGTAATTTTGCTCTGCCAAATCCTTTTACAAAATAAAAAAAAAGTACCATTATTTCTACAATTATAAGCGCCGGTAACATTTTGTAAAATGTCTTTCTTGAGTAATGTGTAAGTAAACAATAATGTCTGTTTCTCTCTAACCAAAAAAACTTTTGTGCACTCCATTTTAGATTATAACTTGCAAAATGGTAAATTGTAGCAGAAGGTACGTATGATGATTTTATATCTCGTTGTGCTGCTCTCCATCCAAGCTCTAGATCATCGTGATACAAAAATAAGAATGGATCGAAATAACCTATCTTGTTTAAAACTTTCATAGATGTAAACAAACATGCTCCTGAGGCATATCCAATTTTTTCTGGCTTATCATATTGTCCCTCATCTCTCTCACCTCTTCCCTTTGGGTAACCAAAACCAAATATCTGTAGCATATTTCCAGCACTCTCAAAGATTCTATTCTCAAATGCCAGTATTTTTGGTTGATACAATGCATCCCCATACTTTCTATAGGCAAATACAAGTTCATTTAACCAATTTGGCTCCACTTTGGTATCGGGATTGAGGATTGCCACATACTCACCTTTTGCTTCTCGTATGCCAACATTATTCCCCTCACAATATCCTAGATTTTTTTCATTTTCAATCAAATGAATTTTGTTAAATTTTTCTTTGCATTTTTTGTAGCTTTTATCAGTTGACGCATTATCGACTAAAATTACCTCATAGTTATCATATTTTGTCTTGAAAATAGATTCGATGCAATCTGATAATAACTGTCCTGCATTATAATTGAGAATTATTATGCTTACTAGATTGTCTAATTGTTTATCTGTCAACTTAAAATTCATACTTTAATTCAAGGTTTAAAATCATGAGTAAAAAATTATTAGTTAAAGAGAAATCTTTGTTCCCTCTCCAAGGAGAAATGCCTGGTATTCCATTTTCTTAGATGTTAAAATACAATTAAATGCAATTATGCTGTTTCTTATCTTAAAATCTCCATCAATATTGCAACCAGACATAATAATCGAATCCTCAATATCACATTTTGCTATCACTGAATCATCACCTATGCTTGTATTGGGTCCAATTTTAGTATCAGAGTGAATGATACAATTTTTACCTATAATGACAGGTCCTATTATTTTAGCACCACTTTTGATAAGAGAGTTTTCTCCAACCATGACATTACCAACTAGAGTTACATCCTCTTCTTTTTTACCATGAAAATAAGGTTCAGAATGCTCTAGTATGAACTTGTTTGCGTGGATTATGTCATCTGAAGTTCCAGTGTCCTTCCAATAATCCGTGACTGTGTTATAGGTAATTTTGTATCTTTCTTCCAATAACATCTGAAGAGCTTCAGTAATTTCTAATTCATTTCTCCATGATGGCTTTAATCTTGATATTATGTCAAAAATAATCGGAGTTAGAAAATAAATTCCTGTCACGGCAAGATTGGTTGGCGGATTCTTGGGCTTTTCCATGATTTTTGTTATTACTCCATTTTTTACATCTGCAATCCCAAATCTGGTTGGATTGTCTACTTCACAGAGTAAAATGGATGCATCAGCATCGGATATCTCAAATTCTGCTTTATACTCTGAAATACTTTTTTCAAGAATGTTATCTCCCAAAAACACTATGAATTTTTCTTCTCCTACAAATTGATGACAAAGTGATATGGCATGTGCAATTCCAAGTGGATAGTCCTGATGAATGTAGGTAAATTTTACCCCAAATCTTTCTCCAGTCCCATAATATTCTTGAACTTTACTGGATCCAGTCCCCCCTACTATGATGGCAATATCTGTGATTCCTGCGTCTCTTAGTGATTCTATACAATACTGTGACATGGGTTTGTTTGCAATGGGGAGTAGTTGTTTTGGTCCTGTATGTGTTAAGGGTCTTAGTCTTGTACCATGACCTCCGTGTAAAATTATTCCCTTCAATTAATCAATCATTCTCTTGATTAGCTTATCTAGTTTTCCAAGAAACTGTCGTCATGTCTTTTGATGAGACATTCTTATACAATTCTTTATTTTCAATGTACCAATCTATCGTGTGTTCTAATCCTTTTTCAAAACTATATGCTGACTTCCAGTGTAATTCACTGTATATTTTTTCTGAATTCAAGCTGTAACGAAAATCATGACCAGGTCTATCTTTTATAAAATGCATCAATTCCTTTGGTTTTCCCAAAATTTGCAGAATTTTTTTTACTATGATAATATTGTTGACTTCATTTTTACCTGCAATATTGTATGATTCCCCTTTTTTTCCTTTGAATAATATTTTCAAGATTGCATCACAATGATCCAATACAAATATCCAGTCTCTAATGTTTTTGCCAGTGCCATATATTGGGATCTTTTGGTTTTTTTCTGCAAGTAGTATGACTTTTGGAATTAACTTTTCTGGTGATTGACGAGGTCCATAATTGTTAGTACATCTTGATATTATTACATCACAGTCGTATGTAGTTACATAGGATTTAACCAGCATCTCTGCTGATGCCTTTGATGCTGCATAAGGACTGGAAGGATTAAATGGAAATTCCTCATGCGCACTACCTGACTTGAGACTTCCAAAAACTTCATCGGTGGAAATCTGAATCAGTCTTTTTTTATGTTTTCTTATTGCTTCAAGAATTGTGTATGCTCCTATGATATTAGAATCTATGAACGGTCTTGGATCAGAAATACTTCTATCAACATGAGACTCTGCCGCAAAATTAATTACAATATCTGATTTTGAAATCAGCTTGTCTACAAGCTTTTTGTCTGTGATGTTGCCCTTTACATAGGAATAGTTTTGACTCTTTAACCTTGGAATATTCCTTGGGTTTGAGCCAGATAAACACGCATCTATATTTGTAATTTTAATGTCTGGGTATTTCTCAAGAACACGTAAAATAAAATTACTCCCGATAAAGCCTAATCCACCAGTTACTAAAAGTCTCATATCCATAGCTTTCCTCTTGAACAATTTGGCTTTTACTATTAGATGATCTATTTTGTACTCTAAAGCACCTACAATAATGAGTTTAATAATTACAATCTTTTTCATAAATTAAATGAAAAATGATACAATTAGATCCATAAACCTGGAAAAACATGAGACAAAGGATATCAAAGATGGACATATCAACGGCTCACTGATTGTAATTTGGAGAGATTGGGACAAAATATTGGATGTGGAACCAAAGATGGTTTATATCTCATCAGTAAATCCTGGAGAAATAAAAGGACCGCACCTTCACACCAAGAGAGATAGCTATTTTGTTTGTATAAGAGGAAAGGTTGTTTTTATTGCAAAAGATCTTGATGGAAAATATTATGAGATAGAATCAAGTGAAGAAAACCCAATTTTAGTACAAATTCCAAAGAATCATCCTTCTGCACACATCAACGTAACTGATAAAATAGCCACTATTCTTACCCTTACAAACTTGGCGTGGAAACCTAACGATAATGAAATGCAAAATATTTCCTTCGATGATTACAACTGGTCAAAATGGAAATAAACTCTTCAATCCAATCTGATGGTTATCAAGAGTTAATACTTTTTGATTCCTCAGCAACACTACAAGATATAAAATCAATTTTAAAAAATCAAAAAATTATTACTTTTGATTATGAATCTCATAAATTACTATCAGATAACAGAATAGCACATGAAATATCTGAAGATTATCTTAAAGAAAAGAATTTTGATGAAATAGAAAAACTCTCCTATGATCTATCTAGGTGGTATGAACATACCTCAATAGCAGAAAAAATCACTCATAATGAACTCAATTTAGGTAGTCTATTCTATATGGAATTACATTATTTTCTTGTACAATTAATAAAAAAATTTTTTGAATTACAATATGTTTTTCATATGTTTGAAAAGGCTAGATTTATAGCGTCACCTTACATGTATGATCTTTTATGTTGCATGAAAACATCAGGAGTAACCAAATTTGGAAAAATTGATTCAGTACTTGATTCTCTGTATGATAATATCAAGATAAGATTAACTAATTCATATACAATAAATTTATCACGTAATAATTATCTAAAATTAAAAAACAACTCTGAAAAAATATTAAGCATTTTAATCAATACTAAAAAAGAGAAAAATAAAAAATCATTTCTATTTGTAGAATTTGATCCAATAAAATATCAAAAACTTCTAAATAATTGTAAACCAAAGTATAATTTCTATTTATTTAATAGAAGGAGACCTACAATCTACAATTTAAAATCATTTAATATTATTAACAAATCAAAGGTCAAAATCGTAACATCTAATGATGTAACAAACAAAAACTTTGAAAAAAACTTAGAAAGTATACGTATGGAATGGAATAAAAAACTTGATAAATTATTTACTGATGTAAAATTCTTTAATGATTTTTTTTCTGTTCGAGGTATTTCTTTCTGGAATGCGCTGAGGCCATTTTTTACAAATATATGTAAAAGACGATTTCACGATGCAATACTTGAAATTGAGATTTCCAAAGAAATCATATCTAAAAATAAATTCCATGCCATTATAGTTTGGTCAGAAAGTGGATTTAATGAGCAAATTATCATTCACCATGCAAAAAAATCTAAGATTCCTATAATATTGCTACAACATGGATTGTATTATGATTCTGATGAATCATTAAAGTTCAATAAATTTTATGGAGTTTTACCATTTAATTCTGATATTATTGCATGCTGGGGCGAATCGTTTAGATCATCACTTCTAAGATGGGGATTTTCACCAGAAAAAATTAGAATTGTAGGTAGTCCTTCATATGATAGTATTTATGAAATTAAGAGAGATTCTGTAACTGATAATAAATTTATTTTACTTGCAACATCATCTCCAACAAAGGATATTGTAAGTGACTTGAGTATAAAAACTCAGGAATATTATTTGAATTCAATAAAAAAAATCTGTGAAACTGTTTCTAAATCAAAGAGAGATTTTGTTATAAAACTTCATCCGTCTTCGGAAGAAACTGACATCACAAATATAGTAAAGGAAATCTATCCACGAGCTAAGATAATAAAATATGGAAATATAATCAATCTTATAAAATCATGCGAAGTTTTTATTACTATTGATATTTCTACTACAATGCTAGAAGCACAGATTTTTGGAAAACCAATAATTTCAGTAACAGCTAAGAACTATAATTTTGGAAACGCTACAATTTTTAATTCTGACTCATGTGTTAAAGCTAATTTAAATACTTTTGAAAATATTTTCAATCAATTATTGATTAGTTCAGATCTTAAAAAAAAATTAACTGTAGCAGGTAGCGAGTATCTGTCTAATTATGTCTCCTTCCAAAACTTGTCATCGGAGAAATTTATTGAAATGCTAGATCAAATTTGAAATATCACTCTTCTATATTTCTAGTTAAAATCACTCACATAACTCAAAAATCGAGTTTTCTGTTAGCATGTTTTTATATTAACATAAATGAAGGTTAAAATCAGATCAATTTTTAAAATAATCTATAGTTCTATGATGATTAAACAAAATCAGAATTTAAAAGGATTAATTATCGGCTGTGGTTCGATAGGAGAAAGGCACTTACATAATTTACAATCTATTGGAATCAAAAACATTATGATTTGTGACAAAGACGAACCTAGAGTCAATCAACTATCAAAAAAGTATGGTGTGAAAAAGTCAATTGATATTAATTCTGCACTTTCATTTGAACCGAACTTTACATTTATTTGCACATATCCTAACTCACACCTAAAGATAGCCAATCAATGTCTAAATGCAAACTCACATCTATTTATTGAAAAACCTTTGGCGTCAGAACTAAATGGAGTAGAAAGAATGCTAAAACAAGCAGAATCAAAAAAATTACAAGTAGCAGTTGGATACAACATGAGATTCCATAGGGGGTTAATTATTCTAAAAGAGTATGTAAAAAGATCAACCATCTCAAAACCCCTTACAATTTCTGCAGAATTCGGTAACAACATAAAACACTGGAGACCAGGATTGAGCTACACAAATCATTATGTACTAAAAAAAGGTGGCGGCATTATCTTAGACGCATCTCATGAATATGACTATGTTAGATGGCTGCTTGATGATGAAATAAAATCAGTCTATTGTAAGACAAAAAAAATTACGAACGTAAAAACAGAAACAGAAAGTATTGCCACAATTATAATGACTTTCAAAAAAGGAACTATTGCAAACCTCGTCCTTGATTACGTTCGACCTCGATATGAAAGGACATGTCATATAATAGGTGAAAAAGGTGATCTTAGATGGGAATATACACCGCAGAATCAAAGTTGGAAAAAATATGACTCAAAAGCAAATGTCACAGTAACACTCAATTTGCTAAATGGAAAAAAATTAACAAAAAACTTTGTCTTAAAAGCAAATGAAATGTATGTAGATGAAGCAAAAAGCTTTATTGATTCGATTATTCATGACAGAAAACCTGTCGTTGATGGCTGGGATGGTTTAAAGACTTTAAAAGTTGGATATGCCGCACTAGATTCCGCAAAAAGCAACAAACCTGTAATGCTCTAATGTTTTGCTTTTTTCTTATCTTTTTCTAATGAAATTAGATAGCCTTCATTACGTATAATTCCTTGATTAATATCTGCGATTTTAGGATTCTTTGAGATTATACTTAGAACATCCTTCATCGAAAATATTAATTCTGGTCTCATTTGAGAATAAATTCTTCTGACAAATTGAAGGTCACATGGTTCATCTACTGTCCATCTCAAATCTGATAAATTTTTCGAGTTTTCCAAATTAAATGTCTTGAATTTGTTTATGTTATTTCGTATGTATGCTGTTACATGTTCTCGTTCAGAAGGAAGTTTTGCATTTTTATTCATAATCTCCAATGTTTTGAAAGAAAAAATCTCCGTATCGAGACCGTCTGGAAAAGTTGGGATTAGAATATTACTAAGATAATCTAAGTTATTCCTAGAATAAAACATCATCATCCTTCTCACTAGATCTGGATCTATTAGAGGGCAGTCGCCAGTTATTCTAACAATCATATCTACGTCGTGTTTTTTTGCGCATTCGTAGTAACGTTTCAAAACATCATGTGTATGACCGGCAAACCCAATTGCACCAGAATCATTTGCTATCTTAAGCAGAATTTTATCTTCAGTTCTTTTAGTGGTGAGAAGAATTGTCTGATGAACTGTTTTTATAGATTTTATTCTATTAATAACATGCCATATCATTGGCTTGTTTTCTATTTTAGCTAAAACCTTCTGTGGAAATCGTTTTGAGCCAACTCTAGCTTGAATCATCACAGATACGTTTTTGGAATTCATATTGATCTTTTAGCTTATAAGTCCAATAAACCATTATATTAGATTTTGATACTCAAATCTGAATTGTTGGAACTAAATAATTCAGAAAAATTAAAACAAAAAGCACAAGATCTTATTCCAGGACTAGCTCACACATTTAGCAAAGCACCATATAGCTACGTAGACGGTGTTTATCCGTCATATATGAAATCTGGAAACGGTTCTCATGTAACAGATGTAGATGGAAATGAATTCATTGATTACGTTCTTGGACTTGGACCAATAATTCTTGGTTACAGCTATACTGCAGTTAATGAGGCAATAACAAATGCATTAAAAGAAGGAATAACATTTTCAATGCCTCACTATCTTGAAATAGAATTAGCTGAACTATTATGTTCAGTAGTACCATCTGCGGAAATGGTAAAATTCACCAAAACTGGTTCTGATGCAGTAACCGCGGCAGTTCGTGCAGCAAGAGCAATAACCGGACGAGACAAAATAGCGTACTGTGGTAGTGGGGGTGTGTGGCACGACTGGTTCATTATCTCAACATCTCGTAATCTCGGCGTTCCAAAATTCAATCAGGAATTGATAAAAATTTTTCAATACAATAAAATTGAGACGCTCCAACAAATTTTTGAGCAAAACAAAGAGCAGATCGCAGCCGTTTGCATAGAGCCAATTGTCTATGAACAGCCAACTAAAACATTCCTAAACGACGTTCAAAATCTTGCCCATGAAAATGGTGCGATTTTGATTTTCGACGAGGTCGTAACAGGATTTAGGATGTCTCTTGGTGGCGCACAACAGTATTTTGGAATAAAGCCCGACTTGTCGTGTTTTGGTAAGGCAATGGGAAACGGAATGCCACTTGGAGCAATTGCTGGCAAAAAAGAATACATGAAAATTTTTTATGATATTTTCTATTCTACAACATATGCAGGTGAGATACCTTCTCTGGCAGCAGGAAAAGCAACCATTTCGACAATAAAAGAAAAAAATGTAAACTCTTATCTGTGGAACAAAGGAACAGAATTAAAGACTGCATTTCAAAAAATTATTCAACAGATGGATTTACCGATAGAAGTAATTGGTTTGCCACACAGACTTGGCTTACTTATAAAAGACAACTCAAGAACAGACTTACTTCTAAAGAGCATTCTCTACCAAGAATGCATAGAACGAGGAGTAATATTTGGGCCTGGCTCCATTTTACACACTTTTTCTCACAATTCTGATGATACAAAGAAAACAGTTGATGTATTTGCAGATGCTGGAGAAATTCTAAAAAAATCCATCAATTCTGATAACCCTGCCAAATTTCTACGTGGGAAACAAATGAAACCGGTATTAAAATTTCCAATCTGACTGAAATGAAAATCAATAAAGAAATTAGAGGGCTCGTTTTTGGATGTGATAATAATTTGGTACATTGGTATCAATATGTGATATTTTTTCAAGATTTGTAACTTCACATGTTGTATATCAATTAATAATTAAAATTCAGTATGCCATTATCTATCGTTTATTAATCAAGTAATGCATAATAACTGTGAATATTTTCTCTAATGTTAGTGGGCTATAATTAATGAAGGATATAATCGGAAAAAAAAGAGCTAGAAAATATTATGATCAAGAAGCAAAAAACTACATCAGTATGTACAAAACTGGATATGATGAATATCCAGCAAATCTAATACGATTAAATTTTACTATAAAACTGTTAAAACAAAAAAATTTAAAAAAAATTCTTGATGTTGGATGTGGTTCAGCTGGACCAATGATTAGATTATTAAATGAAGGTTTTGTGGTAAAAGGATTCGATTTCTCCAAAGAAATGGTTGAGGAAGGAAAAAAGGAATTAACAAAAGCCGGGTTTAGTGGTAATTTAATTTTTCATACTGATATAGAAAAAAAAATCTCAATTACTGAAAAATTTGATGCGATTATCGCATTTGGTGTATTTCCACATTTAGTAAATGAGAAAAAAGCATTGTTGAATATGAAAAAACTACTTAATGATAATGGTGAAATGTTTATTGAATTTAGAAATGATCTTTTTGCAACATTTTCGCTTAACAAGTATTCTTTTGACCTTTTTTTAAATAGATTAATTAATACAAAATCTCTTCCCAAAAAAATATTCAAAGATTTAGTTAGGTTCTACTCGGAACGGCTTAAAATAGAAGAACCAAGGATTGATAAATCCGGAAAAATCATTTTCACTGATATCTTAGCAAAATTCCATAATCCGCTGACCATTAACGAAGATCTTTTCCAACCCCATGGACTCTACGTTAAAAATCTTCATTTCTACCATTATCACGCTTTACCACCAATATTTGAAAAAAAATACCCATCAACATTTCATAAGCTTAGTCTAAAGCTTGAAAATCCAAATGATAAGAGAGGCTATCTTATGGCTTCTGCTTTTGTAGTAGAAGTGAGTAAAAATGCTTAAACTAATTAATGATCTCTGGTATAAAACCAGAAATCTTGTTTCTGATGGTTATGATGAATCTCTGGAATATATATCAAAAATTATTCCAATTACCATTCATGAGATAAAGACAGGAACCAAATGTTGGACATGGACAGTTCCTGAAAAATGGGAAGTAACCGAAGCTTGGATAGAGGATCTGAACGGAAACCGTTTACTCGATTTAAAAGATCATCCTTTACATGTGATATCTTATTCGTTGTCTGCTGATAAAACAGTAACTAAAGATGAATTGATGAACCATTTACATACAAAACAAGATAGGCCTAATTCAATACCATTCGAGTTCAAATATTATGAGAGAGATTGGGGATTTTGCATTGAATTTAATAAACTAAAAAATTTTACAAGTGACAAGTATAAAATTTTAATCAAATCTACTTTCTCATCCGGTTCGATGAAAATAGGTGATTACACTATCACTGGAAAATCTAATGAAATGATCTTACTAGTTGCTCATCTTGATCATCCTGCGATGGTTAATGATGATCTCACAGGAGTTGCTGTCTTGATAGAAATTGCAAAAGAGCTAAAAAAACAGAATAATTATTATACTTACAAAATATTGTTAGTCCCAGAAACCATTGGCTCGATTGCATATCTAAGTCAAAATGAAGATCAGATTCCAAATATGAAATTTGGTATATTCTTAGAAATGTTAGGAAATAACAACATACATGCTTTACAACTATCTAGACAGGGACATACTATGATAGATAGAATAGCAAGATACGTACTGAAAAAAAATTGTTCCTTTAGAGAAGATAAATTCCGAAAAATCATATCTAATGATGAAATGGTTTTCAATGGTCCTGGAATAAATATTCCAATGATTTCTATAAGCAGATTCCCATATCCTGAATATCACACTAGTGATGATAATCCATCTGTAATTTCGGAAAAAAATCTTAACGAATCAAAAAAGATAATTTTGGAAATTTTAAAAATTATTGATCAAAATTTTATACCAAAAAGAAAATTCAAAGGACCGATATTTCTATCAGAATATGGCTTATGGGTTGATTATAGAACTAATAAGAAGTTAAATGAGAATTTAGAGCAAATTATGTTAATGTTAGATGGTGATAAAAGCGTCTTTGACATCGTCGAACAGCTTGATATGGATTTTTACGATGTCTTAAATTACATCAATAAATTCTTAGAAAATAAATTGATTGAAAGAAATTAGTGTGATTTTTACTTTTCTTCTAAAATTTTCAAAGTTTTAAAAACAAGTTCAGAGAAAAATGGAGTTATCTCATCTCGTAATCTTTGGATATTTTCCTCCAAACTCTGATTTAAATTATAATTAATTGTATGTAATTTTGTACATATGACATTCCCAGCGTCTATAATTTGATCTAAATAATGGGAAGAAAGAACAATTTCTTTGTCACCTTTGTTAATAGCCTGTTTTATTGGTTCGACACCTGCGTAATCAGGTAATTTTCCACGATGAATTCCAAAAGATCCAATCCTTGCTTTTTTTGTGATTGTTTCTGAAATAAGATATCTCCATGACACCTCTACAATGAAATCACATTCTGGAACATCTACAATAACATCAGTTTTATTATCAATTATTTCCATAGGTATTTTATTTTTATTACATATATTTTCAAATAATTCAAAATCATTTCGTTTTTGTCTTTGGGGATCTTGTGATTTAGGATTTAATGAGTGAGTATAAAGTTTAATCAATTTGTATTCTTTTGAGTTAATCAGATATTGTAATACATTAAATCCATGTGATCGCGATAGAAAGCCCACTACAGTTTTCACGGTATATCACCATAGCAAGTTAATTAATACTATTAGTTTGTAACAAAATCAATTAATCACATAAGAAAAAAGAGATGAATGAATGGAGAAAACTAACTTAAAAATCAGAAAAGTAAAAAATGCAGATGCATCTTTTCTTTATAAATTACTTTTAAAACGTTCTCCCAGAGTAAGTATTTCACATAAAACAATGCCAAGTTACAAAAAACATGTAAATTTTGTAAAATCAAAACCCTATTCAAAATGGTATATCGTTCTTAGCAATAATAAAAAAATAGGTTCAGTATATCTTACTAATATTAATGAAATTGGCATATCGCTTGAAAAAGAATTTGACAAAAATCAGATAAAAGGAATTGTTCTCAAACTTTTGATGACAGAAAATCCTAGAAAAATATATCTTGCAAATATCAGTCCGAAAAACACTAAATCTATAAATTTCTTTAAGAAAAATGGATTTAATCTTGTTCAGAACACATATGAGTTTTTAATAGATGGTAAAGAAAATGAAGAAAATTAAATTGTTTGATCCTCATGTGGGGGGAGAAGAAGAAAAAGCAATAATAAATACATTATATTCAAAATTTTGGGCATCAGGTGCTGGAACTGGTAAAGTTTTAGAATTTGAAGAAAAATTTAGAAGATATACAAAAGCATCAAGTTGTATTGCAGTAAATAGTGGAACTGCTGCACTGCATCTTGCATTATCATTGTTTGACATAAAGGGTAAAGAAGTAATTCTTCCATCACTTTCATTTGTATCTACTGCCCATGCAGTTTTGTATAATGGTGGAATTCCAATATTTGCAGATATAAGAGAAGATACGTTATGTCTTGATCCAGAAAGTGTACGTAAAAAAATCACTAAAAAAACAAAAATTATTCTTCCAGTACATTTTGCCGGTTTTCCTTGTGATATGAAACAATTTCTAGATATTAAAAAAGAAAATAAGATCAATTTAGTTGAAGATGCAGCTCATGCAGCTGGCGCTTCTTACAATAATGAGAAAATTGGCGAAATTGGAGATGTTACTTGCTTTAGTTTTCACCCAGTAAAAAATTTGGCAATGCCAAGCGGAGGAGCAATCACATTAAATGGAATTAAAACAAAGCAATATGTAGAAATACTAAGATCAAAGAGATGGTGTGGAATTACAAATAGGAAAGGCCCGAAATACGATGTATTATATCTTGGTTGGAATTATTACATGAATGAATTTTCTGCAGCCATTGGAATAGAGCAATTAAAAAAATTGGATAAAATGAATGACAGAAGGAAACAAATAGCCAAATTCTATGACAAAGAAATAAACACGGATAGAAAGATTCCTCTTAATTTGGGTTGTTCATATCATCTTTATTGGATTCTGGTAAAAAACAGAGACTATCTTTTGAAAAAAATGAATGAAAAAAATGTTGAACTTGGAATACACTACAAACCAATCCACACAATGAAATTATATAACAATAAAACTAAATTACCTGTTACTGAAAATGCTGGTTCTAGCATCATTACGATTCCAATTCACCCAAATCTTACACAGGATAATTTAACCAAAATTGTTAAACTAGTAAACAAATATGCAAAATTCTAGTTATTCATAATCAAGAACACCATCTCCAGAATCTATTGTTTTTAGCGATCTTTTGCCTTCAACCATGTCAAGGAACCTAGGCTCTATACCACGAATTCGATTACCAGGTCGCAGTACTTCAAAATTTTGACCCTCATGTAACACATCTCCTTTGTAAATCGGTTTTATGGCCTGAATAGACCTTGTAGCAAAACGTCGTAATTCTTTTTCTTCATCCATAATTTTTTTTTCACCATTACCTTTTGCTTTATCAGCTTCCCGAATACTATGAATCATTACTTTTAGCTCATCAGGGTTTAAGGCAAAACTATGATCTGGCCCTGGTAAAGATTTATCCAAAGTAAAGTGTTTTTCTATAATTGTTGCACCAAATCCAACTGCTAAAATTGGACCAATTATAGGATTTATAGAATGATCAGAAAATCCAACAGGTATTTTATATCTTGATTTTATTTTTGATATAACGGATAGATTTAGAGCACTTAATGGTGACGGATACTTTGATGTACATTGTAGCAAAGATATTGATTCGTTTTTATTTTTTTTTGCGAGATTTATTAGAAAATCAATCTCATCATAAGTACTTGCACCTGTTGAAATTATAATTGGTTTTTGGGTCTTAAAAAGAAACTCCAGAAGACGGATGTGGTTTATCTCAAAAGAAGCAACTTTATGAATTTTAACAAATGGATCCAATTCCTTTGCATCCTGTATGGAAAAAGGTGATGACATAAATAGAATATTTTTTTCTTTACAAAATTCTGCCAATTTAGGAATCATTTCATATGGCATAGCATGACGTTCAAAAATTGAATGAATATCTTCGGTTATACCATTTTTTGAAAGATATTCACTTTTTCCCGCATTTGGTGCATAAACTGTTTCTGGTCTATATGTTTGAAACTTTACAGCATCAGCTCCAGCATCTGCAGCTGTGGTGATTAAATTTTTAGCTTGTTTAAAATCTTCTTCAAATGTACCGCATTTCCAATTAGAACCTGCCTCTGCTATGACAAAGGTATGATCTGATGAATCAAGTTTGAATTCTTGCTTTTTTTCCATTTATTGTTACCCCATAACTGGTGATTTTACTAACATTACTTGAGCAAATCTGATTTCATAATTATCTTTTTTAACTCATCTTTTGGAATCTTCTTTACACTGTTTGATGAGTAAGAACTATTCGAATCAATTTTTTTCATCTTTTTTGCATACTTTCTTTTTACTGTTTTCGTATTAAATGGATTAATTATTACATATTTGTCATCAATGTCATAAACATAACGCATTTCATCTTGATTTATGAGGGTCTCATGTAGCTTTTCCCCGGCCCGTATTCCGACATATTCCTCTTTTGTCTTTCCTAATAACTCTATTAATGCGTTTTTTATGTCGATAATTGAATATGCTCGAAGTTTTGGTACAAAAATTTCTGAACCGCTTCCAATCTCGGTAGATTCTAAAATGAAATCTAATGCATCATCCATTGTTATGCTAAATCGAGTCATGTTGGGATCAGTTAGTGTTATCGTCTCTTTGTTTTTTATTTGCTGAATAAATTTAGGTATCACCGAACCACTACTTCCAAGAACATTTCCATAGCGAAGTGCAATGAATTTTGTCTTATGTCGTTCTGTACTCAGATAATTGTCCGCACTGACAAATAGCTTTTCCATTAATAGCTTTGTTGCCCCATAAGTATTCAATGGCGACACTGCTTTGTCTGTTCCAACTCCAACGGCAATCTCTACATTCTCATGTAAACAAGCATCAATAACGTTTTGCGTCCCTATGACGTTGGTCTTTATCGCTTCAAATGGGTTGTATTCAATTAGCGGTACATGCTTTAATGCCGCTGCATGGAAAACAATATCGATATCTTCAAAAGCTCTAACTAGTCGTGTATAATCTCTAACATCCCCTAACAAAAAACGAAGACGATCATCTTTGAGTTCAGACTCCATTCGAACTTGATGAGCTTCATTTCTGCTAAAAATTCTAACTGTATCCACTTTCATGTGAAGAAGACGTTTTGTCAAAGCCTGACCTAAAGAACCAGTTCCGCCAGTAATGAGTATTTTTTTACCTTCTAACATAGTTTTATCATCACTTTAGTTGTCCTGCAAATTTTGTTCCACATAAACCTAAGTTTGTAATTGCTTTAAGCATTATTTGTATTTTTTTACTATCTGAAATTTATGTTTTAAAAACTATGCTCAAAATTGATTATTGAATACGATTATGATGAGATCAAGATTTAATTTTTTCTTATTTTTTATTTGTATGCTGACTCAGGTGTATGAGCATACATAACTTAATGGTTCCAAATCATAATATATGTTAAAATCCAGAAACAAACGGGTAGCATAGTATTTGCAGAAGATTAGGTTTGCTGAAAAAATACATCTTATTGTATCACAAACATACACGGATTATTACATAGAATATCTTAAAGAAAAACAAGTATTGAATGTTAAATCTTGTTTTGATATAGGTGCTGATTTGGGTACTTTGGTCAATGAATTAAATAAAATGGGTATCGATGCTGAAGGAATAGAACAAGAACAGAAAAAAGTAACAAATGCGGTAACACCGAAAATAACATGTGGAACTTTTAACAAAGAATATTCTGTTGACAAAAAATATGACTTGATAACACTTCCACAAGTGATTTACTTTTTAGGTGATATATTGGAGGTTTTGAAAAAAATAAAATCAATGTTAAATCCAAATGGCACCGTCTTTATCGTCACAAGCTCATCTCACTCCAAAGATCACATTTCAAAATATCAAAACCATAAACTATACACAAAAGAACAGTATTATGATATGGCATCAAAATTAGGTTTTGAAATAATTGATTATACAGAAGTTCAATCCAATATTGGAACTGCATTCAATAATGGTAAGATTATGGCCATGTTAAGAATGACTACCTTCAAAATAGGAATAAAAAAAGCAATAACGAAAAAAGAAAAGGGTAATTTTACATTCATTTTGATGAAGTTGAAATCATAAACATCTTTTATTATACAAATACACAAGTTTCAAATATTTTTTATAAAAATTATATCATGTGATTAAATGGTTTAGGTAAAAATATGATCAACATTTTTATGAACAAAAAATTGTTAAGATTTCATTCAATGACCACCCTAAAAATTTTAACCAGTCTTTATACTATGCCTGAATCTAAATCTCTAATTCCTTTATTTTTTGAAAATTTGTTACCTATTCTGAAAAAACAAACTCAAGTACAAATAATATGGTTAGTCTATACACCAGAAAAACTAAATTTATCGTTATGTGAGAATAATGAAAATATCAAAATACTAGATATTCATAACTATAAAAATGCTATGGATATTTTGCAACAAGAAAAACCTGATCTAATCTTTGCACGTGCATCTTGGGATTTGATAGATTTTGCTCTTTCTTCTGCTGGTAAATCTCTTAACATTCCTGTAGCAAGTCAATTTATGAATGAGTTTGCTGTTGCCGAAACTGTTACGCAAAAAATTACATCTAATGTGAAAAGATTTTTTGAGAGTTCAATACCTACTGATACTGTTAAGAGTAAAAAACAATTTATGAAAAGAGGAAGATTTTTTATTTACAAATATCTTTTTTGTTTAAAAACTCAATTTGCAATAAATCCAAACGTAATACAAACCATAAAATCTTTTATTGTTATTTTGAATGCAATCCTTACTGATTATAAGCAACTTTATGATTCTCAATTCTCTAATTCAATTCATTGGTTACAGTCTGAAACTTTGATTAAGCCTCTAGTTGACTCCGGATTTGAAAGATCAAGTCTTGTTGTTACTGGAAATCCAATTTATGATATGGCATTCAAAAAAATCCAGAATTGGACGTCTGTAGATAGAAAAGAGGATAAAATACGTGTATTGTTTGCTCCTTCTACTTTATATGAACATGGAATGTGGACTCGTGTACAACGAGACATTGCAATTAAAGAAACTGTAACAAAAATTTTAGAATATAAGAATAAAATGTCTCTTTTAATAAAAATTCATCCAGCTTCAGCAAATATGGATGAATACAAATCAATCATTCATCAAATTGATATATCTATACAAATTCTTCAAGAGGGTGACATTCTTGATCTGTTATATGATGCAGATGTAGTAATAACATTTGGATATACTGCTTTTGAAGTATATGCATTAATATCAAAGAAACCTGTTATTGTCTGTAATTTTTTCAATACTAAAGGAGATGAGTTTCTACAACAAGGTCTAGCATTAGAATGTAAAGATCCAAATTCGCTTATTGAAATTATCCATAAATCATTATCTGATAATATTTTATATGACCAAAAACGTGATGATTACATCAAAAATTTTTTCTATAAACCAGATGGACTTGCATCAGAGAGAATCTGTGATAGTATAATGAAAATAGTGAAGAATAAATAAAAACAAATGAGGAATTGAATCTCTCAGTGTATACGTTTAGTTAACAGCGATTGACATAAAACAAAGATTTTGAAATGTTCTTGTGGACTAACTAGACAATTGATCTGGGACGTATTGCTCTTCTTTCATTTTCTTTGAAAGTGCCAAAAGTCTTTTTGCATTGTCAAAATCTCCTGTAATGGCAGCTTCGGCCATTATGTTTTGTATTCCTACAGCTTCTGCAGGAGTAAATCTTCTAGTTAATAACGCGGTAACTTTTGTAGCATCCTCTAACTCAGAAATGAATTTTTCCAAGTTTCCGCCATATTGCTCTATAATGTAATCTCTATACGTTGTAAACCACTCTGATCCTGGATATGGTGTACAAATAAACGGTCTATTAACAATACCAGTCTCTTTCCATGCATCCAACATGGTATTCAGAGTTTCCCAAGTTTCATCTGGAAACATAATTATCTGATTAGGTATGGGTCTTATTCCCATCTCAAGTGTCCATTTTATAGCTCTTTTATTTGAATCTGCAGTGCTTCCTTTTCCTATACTCCTTAAAATTTTACTATCCCAGTGTTCTAGTCCATAATCCAAGTATGTAAATCCTATATCTTTCAATATCTTCAATTGTTTTTGATTAACTACTCCTGCATGACTTGTACCACCATGATGAGGACCATTGCAGAAACTTGGATCATGAGGAACACCTTTTTTTACACATTCTGGAATGAGATCTTTTTTCCATAATTCCTCTCTTATCTCTTCAAGCCACGTGAAACGTGTTTGTGCATCATGAGCTACTATGTTTTCATCTAACCATGATACGAAATCAATCGGATGTCCTATACCGCCACCTTCATCGTCTGAAGTAATATCAAGATAATCATTGCGTAAATGCTCGATGTATTTTGCTATGTATTGAGGTGAATGATGTCTTATGATGCTGTTTTTACCAGGTCTTCCACCCGGAAATTGAAGTTTTCCATCAACCTCATTCATCTTATAATTTGAGGTTATTCCAAGATCCCAACAAAATCTGCAAAGAAATGGACAAGAGAGACTAAAACATGCATCAAGTCTTTTTTTTGAATTCATAGCTGTTTCACTAAGAATGATTCCAGAATGCTTGAAGTAAATGTCTAATGGGGCATACTTGTAAGAAGGGAATGGCAACCAATCCATGTCGGGAATCAACTCTTGTGGGTAAGTGAATTTTATGCTATTGTCTTTACGATAAAAAATTCCCTTTACATCTGAGACATCTTCATTATTATTTATGGCTCTTAGTAATTCTGGAAATGTAAGATATGCTTCGCCTACTACCCCATAATCAATCTCTGGTAGAAATTCCATCATTTCATATGGTATTGGTGTGTAAAATCCGCCGCCTGCAATAATTTTCACATGGGGTTGGATCTCTTTTACACGTTGAACAACTCGTTTTATATAATTATAAGCTGTAATTAATCCTCCAATGGCAACAACATCAAAATCCTCGGACTTTAGAACTTCATCAAGACCTTCTGTTGTTCCATGATTTACATCATCTATTCTATGTGCATTGGCATCATAGAGTTGAAAGTTTACCCATTTATGGTCTCTCTCTAATACTGAAATGATCTGAAGTATTCCTAGTGGAACATGTCTTGGATGATCAAAATATCTTACAACTGGATTTATGAATAAAAGCTTCATTAATTCAGTTGTAAGTATTCATCAGTACTAATATACTTTAAGTCAGGAATATTGAGAATTCCCTGAAATGTCAAATTAAATGTATTTTCTCTTACACTTTGTGGTAATTCATTCCATATTTCCCTAAACATGAGAAAATATGCATAATAAACTGGATCTGCTAAATAGATTTTACCATCTCGAGGGTTTTGTATACGCACATAATGCTTTACTGCTTTTTCATGATTATTATCTAATGCATTAAGCAAATTTTTGTAATATTGAGTATCATGATATGGTGTTTCATCACTCCAAGAAAATTCAATCCCCATTAATCCGGAGTATTTGCTTTTCAATAATAGCGTTGAAAGTAGATATGCTGTAGTTCCTACATTGCCACCCATCTTTAAAGAAGTTATTCCAGGTCTAAAAAAATCAATACTATTCACATCATTGAAAAAAGGTTGAATCCATTTTATGTTGAGATTTGCTTTAACACATTCATTTACTACATCTGGATGAGCAGTGGTTGAAAGTATGGCGGTTATGCCTTTTAGAATATTTCTAGATTTTTTGTAAAAATCTGAAACTATCTGAAGTCCATCAACTGTCACGACATAATCTGGAACACAATCAAATTGGGATAAAACTGGAAGCGCTCCATCACAAGCAATAATCGTTACATCGTTTCTTCTACTCATAATTTTTTCCATGCTTTCATGCATGAATTTCTTGAAACTTGGACCAGCTGCTAAAACAAGTGATTTTTTATCGTTGTAGTGATTGAAAGCCTTGATTGTTTCTTTAAATCCATAATGTTGCTCATTAGATCTTATGTTCTCTAACCACATTGGACCTCTTAATCTTGTGGTACTTTCACTAATTAAATCCAGTAATTCATCATCAGTTATTTTCGTCGTATAACTTCCCGCCCCTTACAAAAGATATACTTCCACCAAGCCTTTCAATTGTTTTTCTTTCAAATTCATTGGTTGCATCGGTTGAATTCTTTGCTTCCATCTTTGGATTCGCTTTTGGGACGTAATTTCCTTTCAACAGATTTTTTTTCATTTAAAAAATTGTGTCTAATTAGCTAATTTAATGTTACTACATGAATTTCAGTATCTATACATCAAAAAATTATACTAGAGAATTTTGTATTGCTTGTACCTAATAGAACAATAATATTTTTTAGAATTGAAAAAAATTATCGAAATCTAGTTCTACTAATTACAATTTATAGTCTATTCGTAGCTTATAAAACCAGAATTGATCAATGCTTCACAAAGATTGAAATCTTCGAGATCATTAATGTCAATACTTCGCAATTTCGACATTTCATGAATTAATGTTCCTTCTTCATCAATAATCTTTCCTGTTTTTTCAAGAAATATTTTTCTTATGATGTATGCACCACCATTTGGTATCCATCTTTTCTTTAAGTTTTGCCTAACTGAAATTTCACCAGATAGATTTCCAGATATACAAATATCTGTAAAGCCTTCTTTGTTTGTGAATTGCCACTCGGGATATTCAGAAACAGATTTTACTGTAACACAACTATTCACATTTGGATTTTTTATCATTTTGTTAATGCAATTGTCAATATCGGTGTGAGTAAGAAAAGGTGTTGTTGGTTGTATTAATGCTATTAGCGACTCATTATCAAAATATTGTTTTAATGTGTTCATTACGTCAAGTATCACAAATTCTGATGGTACGTCTTCTGCTAAAGGTAGTGTCCTTTTATGGTAAATCAGTTTACTGTTAAAATTAGATCCTATTCTGAAATAGTCATCAGAATCAGTTGATAATATTGTATTATTTACTAATTTAGATTTACTTAGAGCCTTTATTGTCCAAGCGAGAAGTGGCATACCTCCCAATTCTCGTATATTTTTGTGGGGTAAAGATTTTGAACCAGATCTGGCTGTAATAATAGCTACTGTCATTTCTGAAATTCTCTTACAGTGTCAGATAAAATATCTAATTCCTCTGAAATTTCTTCTCTTTCTCTAAATCTATGTATGTCCATCCACACTGCTTTTTTGATTGTCTCTTCTACGTTAGGACATCCATTCTTTGGTTTGAATTTTCTATATATAGGAATTTCATAAAGAGGTTTTGAATATCCGCTTCCTATTATTTTTCCAGATTTCATGTTTATACCCTTTATGTCTGATTTTTCATCTCCTTGCAAAATGTGTTTTCTATTTTCAGTAAGTTTTTCTAAGAATATTTTTTTATTCACCCCAACAGTTTTTTCATCATATAAACAACCAATCATCAAAAATGAGTGTTCTACATTTGATGGTATGAATGGAGGTAAAATTCCATCTGGTAGATGATTGATTATGTATTTTGCATTATTTCTAAATGATTTGAGAATGGTTTTTAATTTTTTAAGTTGAACTCTTCCAAATGCGGCTTGTGCCTCTGTCATACGAAAATTATATCCTAAAAAGTCATTTTCTTGATAATATTCAGCATGATTTCTAATAGCTGCAGCAATCTTGATTAATTCTTCATTATTAGAACAAATCATACCACCTTCTCCTAAGGTAGTAATGTGCTTTGTTTCTTGAAAACTAAAAATACTCATTGTTCCAAATCCCCCAACCATTTTCCCATCAATCGTTGTTCCGAGTGAGTGGCAACAATCCTCTACAGAAAAATCTGTTTCATCAAAGTTCATTTTTGACATTGCATTACCCAAAAGATGAGTGGGAACCACAATTGTCGAATGGTTCTTGGGTGGGAGCATACAGTATGTCTTTTTATCAATATCTTCAAAAATTATTTTTCCTCCTGCTAGTAATGCTGCGCTAGGATCAGCCGTAAAAGTATATGCAGGTATATGTATGTCTGGCTTTTGTAATTTTTTGTTTTTAATTTTTTTACCATATTCTATAGCTGTTTTAAAAATAATAAAAAGAGCCATTGTCCCTGAATTTATGCTAAGTGCATGTTTTACTCCTATATATTTTGCAAATTCTTCTTCAAATTTCTGTACTTCTTCACCACCTAGGTATTTTGTTGTAAAACCAGAAAGATATTTGCCGTTTTCTATGACATTTCTAACAGCATCAACTTCTTTATTATCAAACCGCTTCATTGAGAATTCTGAGTTTGTATATTATTTATAGATAGTTTCTTATCAAATACATATTTTTCAAAAGTTTCTACTGCATCTATAGCATCATTAAAATTTGTGGATAGGGATTTTTTTCTACCGTCTAAAAATTCAACAAACTCTTCATACGTATTTACCATCATTGATTCTTTCTCTTTTTTTGAGGAAATCAGTTTTAATTCTTTGAATCCTTGAAAACGTAATGATTCCTCCATTTTAAAAAAATTTAGGATTCCTCCCCAATTCAATACTTCAATTTTACCTTTATCTCCCCATAAATAAAAATCATAAATGAAATATGGTAGTTGTAATCTGTTGATCCTAGTTTTCTTTTTTATATTAAACCATGCCATCAAATCAGCAATATGTATTCCATCTCTAATTTGTGAAATTTCTTTATTTTCTGGAGAGGTTGAAAAATAAAAAGATGCATTTTTTATTTCACCTATATGCCTTGATAATTTATTAGCCTCTTGCCAAATTTTACTCCATCTTCTACTATGATTAACTACTATGTTGAATTTTGAATTCCTTGAAAATGTTTTTAATTTCTTAGCAATCCTAGAATTGAGAGCAATAGGTTTCTCACAAAAAATAATTATCTGTTTTTTTGGAGTTTTCAAATTTTTAATTATATATTCTAGTATTTTACTATGGGTTGAATCTGGAGTAGCAATCACTATTATATCATATCTGATTAATTTTTTATTCAAATCTTGAATAAGTTTTGGATAATTATCATATATCTTTACAGTGTTACCATATTTTTTTATAAATAATTTTCGACTACTTTTATTACCATCACAAACGGCTGATAATTGTAAATTTTTATTTTTAATTATTGCAGATATATGACTAGCAGGTTGTGTTCTTTTTGGATCTAATCCATATAACATTCCTACCCTTCCTAAACCAATCACCACGGCATTGTATTTTTTTACCATGTTGTCCTGCTTAATTTAAGATAATATAGACTACAAAAACTTGTATTTTCAACCGATCACTTTGAATATTATAACTGAGTCATTTCTAGTTTGATCGACTTAAGTGATATATAGAAACCAATCATATTGTGATGATCATATGCATTAATTTTTTGGTATATTTTTAAAAGATATTTTTATACGTATCCTCAAACTTACCATCTATTTCTTTACTAAGAATTTTTCGATTTATAATCTGGGAAGATTTAATATCTAACTTAGAATTTTTTCTTTTATGAAAGATAAACAACAAAAACAGACAAAAGAATTTTTTGAAGAACATGCTAAAATTTGGCATAAACATGCTACATCAAAATCTTCGAACTCTGTTAATGTTGTTAAAATGAGGAACCAATATGTTGAAAAAATATGCTCAAAGCTTCTTAAGAAAAAGGCAAAAACACTTGATGTAGCTTGTGGAGTGGGAGATTTAGTAATATCTCTACTAAAAAAGAACTATGATGCTTTTGGAGTAGACCTTACATCTGCAATGATTAAACAAGCAAAATCTGATGCAAAAAAATTAAATTTATCAACAGATAGATTTTTTATAAGTTCAGTCTTTGAATTTGACCCAAAAACTAAATTTGATTTAATCTCTGCAAATGGTTTTATCGAATATATTTCTCAAGATCAATTAATTAATTTTATCAATAGATCATACCAACTCTTAGAAAAAAATGGAATACTTGTTATTGAATCCAGGAATAGATTATTTAATGTTTTTTCATTTAACAAGTATACCCAAGCTGAAATTAGAATAAAACAAATTAATCATTTATTAGAAGAATGCATACTTTTCAATACTGCTAAAAACCTAAAAGAATTACTAAATCAAAATTTCACTTCTAAGATATCTGAAAATCTGCAACAACATGAATACACTGGTAATGAATTTACAAATATTATGATAGATAAAAGATATCAATATACTCCCTTTGAATTAATAGCTATGTTACGAAAATATGGATTTGAAATAATTGATTTAATGCCATACCATATTCATGCGATATCGACTGGTGCAAAAGAAATTAAACCCAAAATTCAAACCTATTTGGCTTATCATTTACAAGAACAGGAAGATATTTTGTTGAAATTGTTACCTCAAGGTTCTTCATTTATGATTTGTGCGAGGAAAAAATGAGAAACTCCTGTAAAATAGTAATGTACCATTATGTTAGACCTATTAAAAACAGTAGATATCCCCAGATTAAAGGACTGGAACTTGAGGGTTTTATTAGACAGATGGAATTTTTCAAAAAAAATTTTACTTTCATAACTACTAAACAACTTCTATCATGTATATATGATGGAGAACCAATTCCTGAAAATTCTATACTTTTGACTTTTGATGATGGATTAAAAGATCATTATTTACATGTATTTCCTATCTTACAAAAATTTAATGTCCAAGGATTATTCTTTCCAACCGCAGAAACAATTGAATCAAAGAAAGTAATAGATGTACATAAAATACATTTTATTCTTGCAATGAATAAAAACAAAAATAAAATAATTGATGAAATTTTTACTTTAATAAAACAAAATAAAGACGAATATAATCTAGGTTCTCCTGAATCTTATTTCAAAGTCTTGGCAGTTCCAAACAGATTCGATACCAAAGAAGTCATATTCATAAAAAGAATTCTGCAAAGAGAATTACCACATCAATTTAGAGCACAGATTGTTGATTATTTATTTAAAGAATTTGTAACTAAAGATGAAAGATCATTTTCAGAAGAACTTTACTTATCTTACGATGATATTAAACACATGCAAGATTCTGGAATGTATTTTGGTTCTCATGGATATTCTCATGAATGGTTAACTTATCTGAATGATACAGATCTTAATTTGGAACTTAATAAAACATTAGAATTCTATTTTAGAATAAATAAGAACAACGATAGCATGATAATGTGTTACCCGTATGGAAATTATAATAATAACTTAATAGAAAAACTTGTTGCACAAGGATACAAAGCAGGTTTGACTACTGACGTAGGTGATGCGGTATTAGATGCAAAAAATGCCTTTTTATTAAAAAGATATGATACTAATGATTTTCCCCAATGATAAAATGTCTATGAAATAAAGTTAAATCTTACTATTGATATTTTCTAATCTAGAACGAAAAGGTCTATTAATTGATTTTTTAAATTTTATTTTATAGAAACTATCTTATATCAAAATCAATTCAGAATTCTAGGAAATGAACAATATTAGAATCACAAATTTTGTAATAGGAAAAAATAACCCTGTTTTTATTATTGCTGAAGCAGGAATAAATCATAATGGTTCGTTTAAAATTGCAAAAAAAATGGTAGATATTGCAAAAAATGCAGGTGCACACTGTGTAAAATTTCAAACCCACATGACTGATAAAGAAATGATAAGATCAAACATAACACCTGGAAATATTTCTAAAAAAACCCTTTGGAATATAATTAAAAGCTGCGAATTAACTGAAGCTGAAGAAGAAAAAATTCAGCAATACTGCAAAAATAAAAAAATTTTATTTTTATCAACTCCATTTTCTAAAGATGCAGTAGATCGATTAGAAAAAATCAATATACCTGCATATAAAATTGGTTCAGGAGAATTAACAAATATTCCATTTTTATATCATGTTGCAAAAACAAACAAACCTGTAATACTATCTACAGGGATGTCGACGATAAATGAAATCAGAGAAGCAGTAAAGGTATTCAAGAAATATAATACTCCATTAGCACTTCTTCAAACAACTTCAATTTATCCTACTGACTATAAAGATGTAAAATTAGGGGCTATAGAAAAACTACAAAAATTTTTCAAATTGCCGATAGGAATTTCTGATCACTCAATTGGGATTTATACTGCATTAGGGGCAGTCGCAAAGGGTGCATGTATAGTAGAAAAACATTTTACGTTAGATAAAAACATGCCAGGCCCAGATCAAAAATTATCTCTTGAACCAAATGAATTGGTAGAATTAGTAAAGGGATGCAGTGCTGTAAAACTAGCACTTGGAGACACAAAGGCAATTCTATCTGGGGAAAAACCTATCTTGAAATTTGCAAGAGAATCTGTAGTTTCCATAAAAGAAATACAAAAAAACGAAAAATTCACCGATGAAAATATATCTACAAAAAGACCTGGTACTGGTTATATACCTGCCAAAGAGTATTATGGATTAATTGGAAAGACCGCAAAACGAAGAATTTCTCCTGATAAGCAGCTATCTTGGAAAGATGTATGTTAGGAAAACTTTAGAAAAATATCCTTTTTAAGTTATTTAACTGATTTAAGTAAAACAAAGGCATAATTTCCATCAGGATTCTGGATAATCGCATCTTTTAATTTTAAATAATATTTTAAAAATACCAATATCTTATTTTTACCACTATGATAGTCATAGCTTAGATTTGATCTGTATGTTGAATAATCTAACATTTTTAATCCTATTTTGTCTTCTAAAGACTCAAAATTCTTTTTACTTAGAACCATGTTTGCACCATACGTGGGAATTTTTGTTAATTCATTTTTTATAATGGATGATTGTGGGTTCATTGTAGCGATAAAAACTAACCCATCTGAAGAAAGCATTTTTTTCACATTTTCTAGTATGCCATAGCTATCACGTTGATAATATAGCATCTGAGTTAGACAAATCAAATCATACTTGGTATCTGTTTGATAGTCTTTGTCAAAATAGGCCCATTTGATTTTTTTAGACTCAGCTAATTTGACAAGACGTTGGTCTGACTCAATTCCGTATGCATCTATACCGATTTTATTAAAATACTTAACCAATTTGCCGTAATTTGTACCAATATCCAACGCATTTTTAAATTTCATGTCTGTCTTTGATTTCAGATATTTCACATATGCTTCAGAATTACGTGTTAAATTATATCCTCGTATGTTGATGATGATCTTTTCTAACAAAGTTGGCTCCTTATGATCTTCATGATAAAAAATTTCTTTAGATTTAGATTCCTCTTCATTTTCCATAAAAATTGCATCACATTGATTACATGATAGAATTTGTTCTGCCTTTCTGAAATAAATTAGACAGTTCTTTTGATGACAAGCTAAACACTTATCTTTCATTAATATGAAACTTTTATACGTACATTTTAGTGTTTTTTGAATTTACAAAATATTTTATAGGCTAATACCATAAAAAACTTGATTATAATTTGATAAATACACTAAAACTGAAGATACATTGTTAAATGTATAAACAATAAAGTTGATGTTTAATGAGAAAAAAAATACTGATCGTTACAGAGAGACGTGCAGATTATTCCAAATTTAGGCCTATATTAAAAAAAATTTCTCAATCAAAAAAATTAGATTATTTTCTGATTGTTACAGGTACTCATTTACTTAAAGAATATGGTAATACTATAAAAGAAATCAAGAAAGATGGTTTTAAAATAACTGCAGTTTTTCCAATGTATAAAAAAAATAGCCCAGATACAGGTTCTGAAATGGTACGTGCATTTGGACGTGCAATAAATAACCTGACTACTCAAATAGAAAAAATTAAACCTGATGTTATTCTGGCAGGCTTTGATATTGGTGCTAATTTTGCTTCTGCCATAATCGGTTCACATATGAATATACCAGTGGCTCATGTAGAAGGAGGTGAAGTTACAGGAACAATTGATGAATCAATCCGCCATGCCACGACCAAGTTTGCACATCTTCATTTTACTTCAAATTCTCAAGCTACCCGACGACTTTTAAAAATGGGGGAAAACCCAAGGTATGTTTTTACAGTAGGTAATCCATCACTTGATGCCATTCTTGAGGTAAAAAATATCCCAGAAGAAATTTTAGAGAAAAAATACAATCTAGATTTTAAAAAACCATTTGTTATAATGTTACAACATACTGTTACTTCAGAAATAAACGAGATTAATGTACATGTTTTAAAAACTATTCAAGCTATCAAAGAGCTAGATGTGCAAGCAATAATAATTCATGGTAATGCAGATGCAGGTTCAAGAAAGATATTTGATGTAATCAAAAATTCAAAAATAAAACAATATCCAACAGTACCATTTAATGAATTTATAAATCTCTTAAAACATTCATCTGCTTTAGTTGGCAATTCAAGTAGTGGAATAATAGAGGCTCAATTTTTACATGTACCTTCTATTAATATTGGTACAAGACAACAAGGTCGTTTACGTGCTAATAGCGTAATAGATGTTGAATATGATAAGAAACGAATCAAAAATGCTATCATAAAAACAATTTGGGATAAAAATTTTTTAAGTAAAGTTAAAAAATCAAAAAGCTTATATGGCAATGGACATGCCTCTGACAAAATTATTAGGATACTTGAACATATAAACCTCAAAAAGATTCCAATCCAGAAAAAAATGACTTATTGATATGAATAAAATTATAATCCTTGGTGGTTCTGGTTTTCTTGGAAAATCTCTTCTTAGCAGATTGAAAAAAGAAAACTTTCAAGTAAAGACAATGATTCATACCGATGATGTTGAAATCAAAACAGAAAAATTCAGAGGAAATGTTTTATCACAATCTTTCATTGATTCTGAGATATCAAAAGGAGATGTAGTGATCAATCTAGTGGGACAATATTCTGGGGATGTCTCTAATTTTAGCAACCTAAATATTGTAGGAGGTCTGAATATGTTAAATTCATGTGTTAGAAAGAAGGTAAGTCAAGTGATCCTAATTTCTACCATAAATGTATATGGAGAAAATATGGTGTATCCATCAAAAGAGATTGATACGCCTGTAACAGAAGATCTCTATGGTATGATCAAACTTATTACTGAGAAAATTTATGAACGCTATTCTAAGATTTTTGGACTTGATGTTACGATATTGAGGTTATCTCATATTTATGGACCAGACAAGAAAGTAGGAATAATTTCTGATTTGTTAAATTCTGTAAATAAAAACAAAAGTTACACTTTATTTAATAATGGTAAACAATTAAGAGATTTTCTATATATTGATGATGCTTTGGATGGAATTGCACAAGCAGTAAAATTGCACAAAAAAGGATTTACCATATTTAACATATCCTCTGGAACAAGGCATTCCACCAAAGATCTGGTTAGAATGATTGAAAGAATTAGCAATAAAAAAATGAAAATTAATCTTAATTCTGCAATACCAGATGAGAGATGTATTTGGGCGGATTATTCAAGAGCTAGAAAAATTCTCAAGTTTAAACCACAAACTGATATCAAAAAAGGACTAGAGATTACATTTGCACATGTTTCAAAATCAAACTAATCTATTAGATTTGAACTAATATGATATGTACTCATCTAATAATTCATTGATTACTTGATTAATTTTTTCCTGAGAAATTTTTGTTGCTGTTTGAGAACTAAAATTAATGAAACTGTTTTTCTTTGTAGTCTTCTTTATTGAAATTTTATACATAGCACCAATGTCGTGGCAGTAAGGCAGTTCATCAGAAGTAATTAAAAATTCACTCAATCTTTCTCTCTCCCTTGACTTTGAGATTTTTATAGATGGAATATTTTTCATCTCTGGAAATTTCTTGGCATATGTATGTATCATACTTTTTGCCAAATCTTCTATTCTAACTGATGGCATTTTTAATATGAATATCTCTTTATCTTTAGTAATATGAGTGACTTTTAAGATCATAGATGCAGCATCAGAAATGGACATGATAAAGCGAGTCATATCACGATCTGTTACTGTAAGATGAACTCCTTTCTTTATTTGTTCAAGAAATATCTGAAAAACTGATCCTCTTGAACCGATAACATTACCAAAACGTACGATTGAAAAAATTGTTTTTCCTGTGCCTCTATATGAACTTGCATTAAGTGTCAATCTCTCTGCTAACAGTTTACTAGCTCCAAGAGTACTTGTTGGGTGAGTAGCCTTATCGGTACTAATCAAAATGAATTTTGAAACATTTTCAATAAGTGATGCTTCAAGTATATTGCTTGTTCCTATTACATTTGTTTTAACTGCATCAAATGGATTTTGCTCACAAATGTCAACATGTTTCATTGCCGCAGCATGAAATACGATATCTACATCTCTTATTGCCAAGTCTAACCTTTCTCTATCTCTGACATCTCCTACAAAAAAAGTACAAACTGGGTTTTCTCCGATCTTTCTTCTAGCTTCAAAGATAGAATTCTCATCGTTTGTAAATACTCTGATGGCCTTTGGTTTACACTTGATCAATTGTTTAACAAGTCCCATACCAATTGAGCCAGTACCTCCAGTTATGAGAATTTTTTTTCCTTTGAATTCATTTATGACGTCTCTTTCCAAGATCTTCAATTGCTTATCTTTAATCAATAAACTTAGAATAGATAAACCTATTTTGTATGGCCAATCTTTTGTTATGCGTCTTCAATCATATGTGATAAATTGTGAAATATACCAAACTATTGGTTAATTTAGGAGTTTAAATGTAAGAATATGATTTTTATAGAAAAACATCTTAAACTTTTACAATTAAAAATCTAGATGCATCCACATCTATTGATACAAATCAATTATTTGTTATGAATAAAAATATTTGAGAAATTGAAAAAATAAAATTATATTTAGTAAAATTACAATCATCAAATTTATCAATAGCATTTATTATTTTGTCGATATTTTTTTCTTCATGTAATCAATTGATTTAACAGGTGATGGGTCTATTTTATCTAATATGGCTTTGTATATTGTTGAATAATCCAAAAGATAAATCAGATTTATTATTTTTGATAAAATATTACCTTCAATTGAAATTATTTCTCTATATTTAATTTTATTCTGCTGAAAATATTCTATCATAATTTGGTATTTTTCTTTAGTTTTAATGTGATCATCTATCCCCTTTATCAAAATAGGTTGAACATTAGATTTTTTTTCCCATGCAACAATTCCATTATGACATGATTCTATAATATCTTCCATTATAACATGAATCTTTGAATTTTCTTGAAGGGAATTTTTAAATCTGATAGCAGCTGACTGTAACCCAAAAGGATAATAGATTAATGGTGTATCTGTTATCCACTCTGCTAAAGATAATGCTGGATTATTTTCAGAAAGGTTCTCTGAAGAAATTTCTCTTTGTAAACACTGTAATTTTCTTATCGATTCTAATACCTCTTCTTTCTTAATTGGAATAATTGGTGATAAAATATTCAAAATTGAATATAAAAAAGATGGAAAAGATGCTCTTGGTGAATGAAATTCTTCAATTTTTCTAAACTCTATATTTTTCTCTAAACAAATTTGTTCCATTTTTCCACCTGATGTAAATGCAATTAATTTACAATCTTGTTTATCTGCTGATTCTAAAATACTAATTGTCTCATCAGTATTTCCTGAAATACTAATTGCAACTACCAATGTATTTGAATTAACAGTATTTGGTAAATTATATCCCTTTACAACACAAACATGAATATCTGTTTTTGATAAAATTGCTGAAAAAATATCTCCTAATGCACCAGATCCTCCCATTCCTGCAAAAATAATATGATCAATACCTGTAAAATTTACCTTTTCAAGATTTTTTTCATAATGTAATTTAGCAATATTTGGCCAACTATCATAAATCTTATACATTTTTTGTAAGTCATATTTTTCTATAGTAGAAAGATCCAACATTCTGAATTTAATACCTGCAATAAAATATCTATCTAAATCATAATGATCAAAGTATACTTGATTATATAATAAATCAAATAAATGTCAAAACTTTAGTAATTGTCCTATTCCTTCTCTTAGTTCAAATTTTGGATGATACCCCAGATTATTTTTTGCCAATGATATGTCTGCCTGACTAAACATAATATCCCCTTTTTTTGGAGCAGTATATTTTATCTCCAGTTTCTTTCCAGATATGGAAATAATCATCTCTGCTAGTTCCTTTATTGTAACTGCTTTTCCACTGGCGATATTGTATGTTCCACTCTTATCATTTGATATGGTATTCTGAATTGAATTAATTACATCATACACTGAAACAAAGTCTCTTGTTTGCAGACCGTCTCCAAATATTTCTAGTGGTTTATTTTGAGTAACTCTTTTTATGAATTTAGTTATGACTCCTGCATATTCATCTGATTGTCCTACTCCGTAAATATTGAAAAATCTCAAAATAATACAATTAATATTGTGTTCTGGGACAAAGTTTTTGATGATTTGCTCCATTTTGACTTTGCTTTGACCATATGGTGAAATAGGATTTGTTTTTGATTCTTCTGTTAATTTGATACCAGGTAAACTTTCCCCATAAACTGCTGCTGATGAGGCAACAATTAATTTTTTTACACAATTTTTCTCACAAGCAACAAGGACATTTTTAGTTCCGTCTACATTGACTTGAAATGTTTCAGAAGGATTTCTAATTGACTCTTGTACTGAAATTTTGGCAGCCAGATGGATTACAATCTCCTGATCTTTTACTGCATTTGATATCACATTCAGTTTTGTAATATCACCTTCTATTACTTTGGCACCAATATCGATAAGATGTGTTATGGATTTTTTTGATGAATTAGAAAAATTATCAAAAATTGTAACCACACTTCCATTCTCTATGAGAGATTTTACAAGATATTTGCCAATAAAACCAGCTCCACCCGTAACTAGAACTCTCACTACATTCTAAAAATTAACATCTGATATATGTTAATTATGATTCAACTGCCAACGATTTTTCTTCAAATGTTATCTAGACAAAGGTAATTAACTGAAAATCACATAACAATAAATGGAATAATTTACAATCATTCCAAATTCGAGACATATTGTGTAAAATATAAAACAAAAAAGATTAATGATTCACAAAAAACCACAATGAAAAATAAATAAGCTGTAATTAAAGGAACATATTCTGTTGATACTAATAATGAATATCAAAACTCTTATCTTTAATATTTATCTTTTTCAATAAAACTTTTACCCAATCCAAACAAATGCGGTTCTGCTTTGTTGGATTGTCTAATTTCTTTATTATTTTTATCCAGTTGTGCTTTTGTTATCATTTCATTTACAACGCCAAAATTTGCAAGATCGTAACCTACACCATCCTTGATTTTAAATTCTAATAATCCCAAATCTTACATTATGTCAAATGAAACTATTTTCACCAAAATAAGCAGCAAAGGACAGATAGTGATACCAAATATGGTAAGAAAAAAGCTTGACATAAAAGATGGAAATGTATTTGCGATAACTGAAAAAAAAGGTTTGATTGTTTTAAAAAAGATAAACCAACAACTAAATCAAAATGATATTAAAACACTAAAGTCAATCCATGATGCCTGGAAAGAAATAGAAAGTGGCAATGGTGGAAAAGCCAAGACCTCCAAATTCCTTACAGAATTTGCCAAATGGTAATCTCGCAAATAGTATGGCCTGACAAATTCAGAAAAGAAGTTACAAAAATCAAAGATAACAAATTAAAAGAAAAACTGCAAAAACCGATACAAAACATAATAGATTCTCCAGAGTTAGGAAAACCGTTAAGATATAATCTGAAAGATGAGAGAACCATTTACATAAAACCCTACAGGCTCATCTATGCATATCAAGGAACGGTTTTGTATTTGCTTAGATTTGAATACAGAAAGGAGGTTTACAAGTGACTAACTGCAGTAAGATTATAGTCATATGATCTTGTTACGGGAATTGAAAGTCAGATAATCAAATGGACTAATACCATTCATAGCATCTAGCTGATAACTTTTTGACATTTTCACTCTTGTTGATGCATTATAGATTCTTATCTCAGGGGTTAATTTCCACCACAGTACACTGATAATGCTTTTATATTTCATAGAACTATACTGCCTTTAGAAGGCAGGATGGTTCCACAGAATATACGATTTGGAGAGCAAGAAAGCAAGATACTTTTCAGCCTAGAAAGCAAAGGAGTAGATGTTTTTACTATTGACGATGTAAAAAAAATACTCGGATCAAGTGATTACTCTGTTTGGCATGTCATATCAGGTCTTAAGAAAAAAAATAGAATACAGCAAATAGAGAAAGGAAAATACTTGCTAGTTCCAGCAAAAGCTGGAATTGAAGGATATTGGTCAGAAGAACCTTGGGTGGTAGTTCCTCATCTGATTGATACATATTATATCGGATTTTTAACGGCGATGAGCTATTGGAACATGACTGAACAAATTCCGATAATGGTTTTTGTTGCAACAACCAAGAAAAAAGATGATCTTGAGTTTGGAAATCAAAAGTTCAAGTTCATTAAATTATCAAATACAAAATTCTTTGGCTATGTAAAGGAAAGAAGGAACAACACAGAATTCAATATATCTAGTAGAGAAAAAACGATTGTAGATGGTTTAATTCATCCTGAATATTGTGGTGGCATAATAGAAGTTACAAAAGCAATGTGGACTGTACGAAAAGAAGTTAAATGGGAGGAGGTCTTAACAATGACCCGACAAGTTGGAGTGAATGTAGCTCTACGAAGACTTGGATATCTACTCTCAATACTCCACATTAAGAAAAATATCATTAAAGAGATCGAAAAAATAACTTTCAAAGGATATTCCATTCTAGATCCTAGATCTAACAAAAAGAAATTGGGTTACTCGAAAAACTTTGGATTAATTTTGAATAAGACACCAAAAGAACTTACAGGGTGGATGGAATATTGATAGACGGTTCGTATCTACGAATATTGGCAGGAAAATATCAAGTTCCTGTAGGTACTGTAGAGAAAGATCTTGCTGTAACTGTTATTCTTTCCGTCATTTCTAGATTCCAGAAACTCTCTCAAATGACATTCAAAGGAGGAACAGCACTCAAAAAAATCTACTTTCCTCAAACACGATTTTCTGGGGATCTAGATTTTACTTGTGACTCAGATATTTCAGAAGATCTCAAAAACATGATAGACACTGAAATCAAGAAAAAATTAGATGTTAATTTTACATCCATAAAGCCAGAAAGGACTGGCAATAATAGTAAGAAATTTTATGTAAAATATAATGGATTCAATGGGAGTCCAAATAGCGTTAGAGTGGACCTCAGTTTACGAGAGAAAGTCATTCGTAAGCCTCTCCACATGCCTGTGCTTCATATCTATGAATTAGGTAATCAATTCACTATTCCCACCATGAATCTTGAGGAAATAATGGCTGAGAAAATACGTGCAATAGTCTACACTCCAGGTCAACCAAGACATTTGTATGACTCTTGGTATTTGTCAGTACAAAATAATGTAAAGATAATACCTTCACTAGTAGAATCCAAAATCAGTTTTTATAATGAATCTTTTAGCTTAAATAAATTCAAAGAAAGCATATTTAACATGAAATCTGATTGGGAAAAGGATTTGAAATCATTCTTGTTTGATATGCCATTATTTGATACTGTAAGTCAAGCAGTTATAGAATACGTCGAGAATGCTATGAAGTAAAGAAAAAAGCCTGATTTTGAGATTATTCATGGACGACACTAAATTGATATCTCCAAAACAAGTCATAGTGGGAACCATTAATTGATGAAAATACTCTTCATCCGCAATCATGGATCATAAAACACAAACAACCACCAAATCGCAATCCTCAAAGAAAAACCTCTTCCTAACATTTCATTGCTATGCACTGGAACAACTGTTTTACGACCATCTGAATGAATATACCTAACATGACTTCCAACTTTATGAATTTTCTTAAATTCTATTTTTTCAAGAATTTTACACATGTCTCTACCCGACACAATGTTAAGTTTCATTACGCTTGAATCTGTTGTATTCCAACAAATCTAAGAGGTTTTACATCTTCATCATTACTGCAAGCGCGTATAGCTTCTCTTATCTTATCTGTTGCTTCTACTACTGTTTTTCCCTGAGTATAACATCCTAAAATATCTGGAACCTTTGCTATGTAAATTCCATCTTCATCTTGCTCTATAATTACAGTGTATATTTTTTCTTGTGTAGCGTTCATGATTAATAATACTTGCATATCTCTTTAAACTCTTGTGGTGTATTTCTCACCCGATTTCTGACAATCCTGATGGATGTAGGTTTTCTCACTGGTAAACTACCAAATTAAAATCGTTGGCTTCTTGCTTAAATTACCTAATAATTCTGGCTTCCAGACACGGTTATTCTTTTAGATTATTGAGAATTATTTGATAAAGCATATTTTTCCAATTGATTTTTAAAAAGCCTAATTTTGAGATTATTTGTGGACAATACCGCAATTGATTCTTCCTTACGAACAGTAGAATGGAAAGATAACAAAGTAATCATGATTGATCAGACCAAATTACCAAATCAACTAGTATTTGTAAAATATGATGATTATAACCAAGTGGCAGATGCAATTCGAACTCTAGTTGTTAGAGGAGCACCAGCTATTGGAGTGTCAGGCGCTTTTGGCTTGGCATTGGCATCTTTACAAAGCAAAGCAAAAACAAAAGATCAACTAATTTCTGATCTAGAAATAGCAAGAAAAATTCTTTTTGAAACAAGACCTACTGCAGTAAATCTGAAATGGGGATTGGATAAAATTATGAAAGTTGTAAATTCTGGAACTACAGTTGAACAAATCAAAGAATCAGTAATAAATGAAGCCAAAAAAATGGCAGAAGAAGATATTCAAATAAACAAAACTATGGGAAAATACGGCTCTGTACTTTTTGATAACAATGACACTATAATGACTCATTGCAATGCCGGAGCACTAGCTACAGTAGCATATGGAACAGCATTAGGTGTAATTAGAGCAACAAGAGAAAGTGGAAAAAACATCAAAGTAATAGCTACTGAAACAAGACCAGTACAGCAAGGCTCTAGACTAACCGCATTTGAGCTAAAACATGATGGATTTGATGTTACTCTAATTCCAGATACTGCTGTAGGATATTCAATGGCAAATGGGCTGGTAGACAAAGTTATAGTCGGAGCAGACAGAATTGTAAGAACTGGTCATGTATTTAATAAAATTGGAACATACCAAGTAGCAACCATGGCAAAGCAACATGGAATTCCATTTTATGTTGCAGCACCATTATCTACATTTGATATGAAAAGTGATGCCAAAGATGTAGTTATTGAGATGAGAAAGGGAACCGAAGTGACTGGAATTGGCGATAAAAAAACAGCCCCTGATGACATTAATGTCATAAATCCAGCATTTGATATGACTCCGCCTGAACTAATCTCAGGAATAATCACTGAAAAAGGCGTGGTCAAACCACCATACAAAGAATCTATTAAAAAATTATTTGAAATTAACACTTGATATCCCATATGTTGACTATCTTTTGTTAAATGTTTTTTAATGTTACAATCAAACTATAATTCATTTCATTGCTTTTTTACTGTCATTTATCGTGTTTATCAAAAACTTGATGATCTCGTTCATGTCTTTTTTGTATTCAGGATGCATTTTTGTTGAAAACCATTCATCTAGTTTCCTTGATGTATAGAATAATCCAATTCCAGTTAATGAAATGGCTAATAATCCAAGTAATGGGATCAAAACGTATTTTCTGATATTTTTATCATGTGCCTCTTTACTTTTACCTGTTCTTTCTTCTAACCAATTTGCAATTTTGATGATTAGATCATCTATCTCTTCTTCTGTGTTAGCAGGATTTTGAGCAACATTAACTAGAAATCTTACAGTATCTAGAGGTATTACGAGATAGTATTTGTTAGCTTGTAAATATGAAAATGTAGCCAATAATGCCGTTCTTTTATTTCCATCTGGAAAAGGATGTAATCTTACTATTCCTTCCAACAGACAAGCCGCTTTCTTGAAAACCGTATCATATTTTTCATTATATCCGTATAGTTTTAACGATGGTTTTTCTACAATTAATTTGATCAAATTGTAGTTTGGTTTACCATGACTTGTTGTCTCAGGAAACTTGGTTTTTACGATATTGTATAGTTCTAGAAGTCCTGCGTCTCTTAGTTCTACCATTAAATTTCTGCCAAGCGTTCAAAAACTACTTTATTGTTTTTAATAGCCTTTTCTGCAATTTCTTTCAATTCTTTGATTTCAATCTCTTTTTCTTCCATGCTCTTCATCTTTACTATTTGGTGTTTATTATTAAGGTTAATCTAGATTTTATTCTTTTACATATGATAAAAAATTATTCACCAGTTTAACTTGATTGCTCTGTACTTTGTCTTAATATGCAACCAAAATAACAATTGTGAAACTACTCTTGCTGCAGGTTCAACCGTAATTCAACACTTTTACACCCAAAAATATTTGAACGCTTTTCGGTACATTACTAAGAATTATCGATTATTTTCAAAACCAAAATCATGGGTTATTTGATAAAAATACGATAGTTATTCGAAGCTAATTAATAGAAAGTTTTTATTGATTTTAAAACTGCATTTAACAATATGAGTACTGTCACTGCACAAGCCATAAAAGATTCCCTAAAGCAATGCATGGATCCTGAAGTCCCGCTAAATATTGTTGAGATGGGATTAATCTATGGAATTGATGTGGTAGAAGACAATAATGTTAATATCAAAATGACCATGACCACACAAGGCTGTCCACTACATGAGACATTAATTCAAGATGTAACAAGGTATGCCAAAAAAGTTCCAGGAGTAAATAACGTCAAAGTAGACATTGTTTGGGAACCAAAATGGACAATGGATAGTATGACTGAAGAAGGAAAAGCAAAAATCAAAAACATGAGTGCAGCAATGACTACTCCTGCACCAATCAATTATGAAACTGCATTGCCTCAAGGAGTTGGAAAACTAGTACAACAAGATGACGGTTCAATGGTACTAGCTAATCAACACGAACAGGGATTCATGGTTAATCAAGCAATTGTGGACTTTTGGAAGTCATGCAATGGACAACGCAAAGTTACTGAACTAGTTGAAATGTTTGCACAACAGACAGGACTGCAAAGAAATCAAGTAGAAAAAGAAGTAATGCAATTATTGCAACAACTACGTGAAGGTGGATTGATTGCAATCCCAGATGCACCAAACGTTCAATTCAAAAAGTAATTTTAGAAAATATAATTTGAATTAGCACCATCAAAATTAATTACAACACCTGAAAGATACTTTATCTTATTTTGAATGATAGCTTTAACAAAGTTTCCAATCTCTTCTGGTTCCCCAAGTCTTTTCATCGGTAATGATTTTTTGTATTCTTCAATGTTTTCTATTAATTCTCTAGTTCTATCTGTATTGATTGGACCTGGTGCAATATTGATGCAACTGATGTTTTTTGCTGCATAATCTTTGCTTAGAATTTTAAAGACTTCACTAAATGCAGCACGATAGGCAGATGATATTATCAACTTTGCATTTGGTTCTTTGATTACACTAGAACTAATCAAAAATATGTATCCACCATCATTGATTTTGATATTTTGTAAAATTAGACAAAATCCCAAAAATAACTGATTGTGATATTTGTTCCATTCTTCTTCTGTAATATTTGCAAATTCTTTGGCTATAGGACCACCTGTATTGAGAACAAGCACATCTGTTTGATTATGAATTTGAACAAATTTTTTCACACTATCCAAATTTGATGTATCTATATCATTTTTTGATGCTGCAAAAACATCGATTCCTATTGATTTTAGTGACTCTGAAATTGCCTTACCCATCCCTCTAGAACCACCAAGAACAATTGCTCTAGTCATATTGCTGTAAGAAATTGTTCTATAATTAAATTTCTTTAATCTCTGTGATTGTTCCTAGCACTGAGTCCATCTGAATAATGGCTTTTTTCTCGTCCCATCCAAGTGCAACATACCAATCTCCTGAATTATCATCATATTTTGTCTCTAATGTCTTGATATTTTCTGGCTGAATGTCATGTTTTTTTGCAACACCTGAAACAGCTAAAGCAATGGCATCTTTTTCTTTTTCCAATCTTCTTTTCATTAATCCTATTCCAGGACTCATAGCATCTCTGATTCTTTTGATCTAATATAGTTAATTCTCAAAATTACCCATAATGTTTAATTTTTTCATTTGATACATTTACGACACTTCAAATATTGCAATCAACAAGGAAATAAAATGAAATTAATCCAAAAATTTTCAAATTCATCACTTGCAAAAACTAGCACACTTGTATCTCTAGTTTCAATTCTTGCAGTAATTGGACCTTTCATAGTTGTGTCTGCAGGTTTTTGGGATGCAATATCTCATCTCCAAAAAGAGCCTGAATTCTTTTGGAGCGTGCCACACATTGTAGTTTACACTGGCGTTTCAATAACTACTAGTGCAGCAATTATAGGAACAATCCTTTTACTTAGAAACTCTACAAAAAATTCTCTAAAAAATGGAATTATACTGGTAATTATTGGCTCACTAATTCAGATAGTTGCAGGCTATGCCGATTCAATTTCACATACTGTTTTTGGAATTGATGGTTTGCTCTCTTGGTCACATCAACCGCTAGAATTTGGTCTAGTCTTATCTGCATTGGGTGGTTTTCTAATATTAAAAAATCTAGAAAAAACAAAACTCAAAGTGTTTCTTCCCTTCTCAATTATTTCATTTTTATTTTTTACAACCTGGCTTGTTTTTAATCTAGTTTTGATTTTTGGTTACACAATACAATGTCTTCCAGTCTATAAGATATTCTTATCTGGCTGTTCAATACTGTAATTTTTTAATTTCATATATGATGAGACAATAATCATTACTGCACCTACCAGTATCATTACACCTGGAGGTATCATGTTTTCAGAGTTTGCATCTCCAAATTCTACTTGCAGATTTATTTGGTTTTCTGATGGATTTGTTATCTTTGCAGTATAGGTTCCACTTTTCTCAAAATCAAAATATCCAACAGACATCTTTGTTTGAACACTTTCCTCAGATATTACATTTTGATTTTTATCTAAAATCTGAACAAATACCTGATCACCGGCAAATTCTGGCATGAATACTTTGTAATATCCATTACCTTTTCCATCAAAGTTCAACTCTACATCATGCGAATTAGAAGATTTTAACACAATTTCTTCAGAAATTCTGTCTCCCTGAAGAAAAACAAATGATATCCAAATCATTCCAATTACACTTAACACTAAACCGATTTTGAATAGGGAAATCTTCAATTCATCTAGTATGTGAATTGCTTGTTTAATAAAATAATCTAAGAGGGCTCGGAGGGCTTCGATCCCTCGATCTAGCGGTTCGAAGCCGCTCGCACTATCCAGACTGTGCTACGAGTCCAAACAAGTAAGAATTTAACAGGCCTAAATATTTGTCTAGATGCTTTGAAAATATCAAAGAAAGTGGCAGGCGTTGAATATGCAATTAGAGATATTGTTCTAGCTGCAAGAAAAGTTGAACAAACAGGAATGAAAGTTCTTTATCTCAACATTGGTGATCCTGTACAATTTGGTTTTCAACCTCCTGATAATGTAAAAGAAGCAATGATTAATGCAATAAGAAAAGGAGAAAACTATTACTCTGCATCAGAAGGTCTCAAAGAACTCAGAGTAGAAATTGCAAAAAAAGAAAATGCAAAGGGACTATCAATTTCAGCCGATGATATTGTAATTACAAATGGTGTTTCTGAAGGACTTGATATGGTAATGTCATCAATTGTTGAAGAAGGTGATGAAATACTGTTACCCGGGCCCTACTATCCACCATATGCCTCATACATCAGACTTCATGGTGGAATTCCTGTAGAATTTGCAGTTGATTTGGATAACTCTACACCTGACATTGATGATATCAAATCAAAAATTACTTCAAAAACTATTGCCATTTGTTTGATTAGTCCAAATAATCCAACTGGTGTTGTATTTAATGAATCATCACTTAAAAAATTAGTTGAAATTGCAAATCAGCATAATCTCTACATAATCTGTGATGAAATTTATGATCAAATAATTTTTGATCAAAAATTTGTAGGAATTGGTAAAGTGGCAGGAGATTCCCCAGTTATTGTTCTTAATGGCTTCTCCAAAGTTCATCTAATGTCTGGTTGGAGAATTGGTTACATTGCATTTAATCAATCCTCAAAACTTGATGCATTGCGAGAAAATCTTCCAAAACTTGCCAGAGTAAGAATTGCTACAAATCTTCCAGTTCAGCATGCAGCATTAGAATCATTGCGAGGGCCTCAAGGATACATCTCTGAATTTGTATCTGAAGTAAAAAAGCGAAGAGACTTGGTTGTAAAACGACTAAATTCAATGCCAGGTTTGTCTTGCCCAAATCCAAAAGGCGCATTCTATGCTTTTCCAAAAATTGAAAACAATCGATTTGGAACTGATAAAGAATTTGTACAAAAACTCTTAGAATCAAAAGGAGTGCTAACGGTACACGGTTCTGGCTTTGGAAAAAAATACGGCAGTGGACATTTTAGATTGGTGTATCTACCTAGTCTTGAAATTTTAGATTCAGCAATGAACAAAATAGAAGAATTTGTCAGTCAATAACTCCAAACTGATAACTTTTCTGGAATTATCTCTATAATACAATCAGTATCATCTAGTAACTCTGTTGCAGATTTGTTTTGCATGCTTTTGAAATATCTTGCAAGTATTTTTTTTGCAATTTGCTTTACTTTGCTATTTTCTAAAATAATATTTGCATTTCCCTGACCCATTACACCATATATTGGAGAATTAACTCCAACATCTACACAAAATGCAACTTTGTTGTTTTTCTTTACGTTTTTTGCCTTTTGGGTTCTAGTGTTTGTGCCGATGTAGATTTTTTTTGAACTATACATATACCAAACAGGTACTATATGCGGAGTTTTGTTACTTCCTATAGTTGTGAGATGTAAAACTTTTTGAGTTTTTAAAAATTTATCTCTGCGATTCATGTTTTCTAAATCCCAATAGTATCATAAAAACACCAAAGCCAATCATGCCTATTGATATTTTCTCGTTAGTGAATTCTGAATTTACAATAAAGTCCTCTACAAATTCTGGACCCCAAAGTATTACTTGTCTGACAAGAACAATTCCTGCCATAATTAGAAAAAGTGAACCAATTGCAGTGTACCAATTTCTCCCCTGTCTATAATATTCGTGGCTCATGACCAGCAAAATTAGATAATTTTGATACCTGGATTTTTCATCTTGTTTCTTATCATTGCATTTAGCAATAATGGTGTTGACATCTCTGCAAGATATGATAATTCTCCCGGTCCCAAATAAATTGGTCTTAATCCTTTAATTTCATTAATCAAGCCATTTACCACTTCAATTGCTCCTTTATCATCACCGCACACAAAAATATCATAGTCAAGTACCATTGTTGGATTGACAAGTTTCTTTTCAGAAATCACATGAAATGCAGAAACCAGTTTTGATTTGTTTTTCATATATTTTAAAACAAGTTGATATGAGAATGGCTTGTTTTCTTTAATTGGAATAAATTCAAAGCCTACATCCGTTTTTACCATTGGAACAATTGGTGATACAACGACACAACTGTCTTTGACTAGAAGTAAAATTTCTGAGCACACCGAATCAATGTTCTCATAAGGAATTGATAAAATCAAAACATCGCTATCTTTGGCAACTGAAACATTATCGTTTCCTGTAATTGTTCCGTTAATTTGCCCAAATGATTCTTTTGCAAGATTTGTGTATTCTTTTGCAGACTCTGATGCTCTTGCGGCATCTCTAGAGCCAATTATTACATTGTGATTTTGTGACCATCTAAGAGCAAAACCTTTTCCCATTCCTCCAGTTCCACCAATAATTCCAATTTTCATGATATTGTCCTAAGAATCTTATTATTATCTTTATTTGACATCCGATTAAGTTGGGCTCAATTATTTTTCTGAGACATGGTCAGGCAAAAAATAACATCGAAAGAATTCTAACTGGAAGAACGCCAGGCATACCATTAACTGAAAAGGGAATTGATCAGGCAGAAAAGGCAGCAAAATTCTTAGAACACATGAATATCTCTGCAATTTATTCTAGTCCTATTGAAAGAGCAAGACATACTGCAGAAATTGTTGGCAAACACAACTCCCTTGATGTAACAATTGATGATAGACTAATTGAACTTGACATGGGAAAATTTACTGGCGTCCCATACGATGAAATCTTTACCAGTCATGGTAATGTTTTTATGAAATTCTATAATGGTGAATTAGAAATTGCTCATAACGGTGTTGAGACTTTCTCAGAAGTAAAAAAACGTGTACTAGGTATTGTAGATCATGTCATTGAAAATCATCCTGATGAAAACGTTGTACTTGTAACTCATATGGACCCAATCAAAGCAATGCTATCCACCGTAGTAGATCTTACACCGACAAATCTGTTTGAATTAATTATTGCAAATGCATCTCTGAATATCTTTAGAGAATACAAACGTAAATTTTCAATTTCTGGACTTAATGTAATGGATCCATCTCGTTTCAATCAGGATTGGTAGCTAATAATCTTGAAAACCCTTAAATAGAAATCCTAGGTCACGTTTGTCAACCGCTAATGAAGAGTATACTTGGTCTATTCTTAATATTGGCAATTTTAGTAATCATTCCAGCAGCGGATTATGTCTTTGCTGCAGGTGATGAACCTGAAGGATATCTTGATCGTAGAGTAGTAATTTGGAATTTATTTTATCGAATGATGACTGTTGCATTTACAGTTGGTGCAGTAGTATCTGGAACTATAATTTGGTTATGTTGGAGATTCAGAGAATCTAATCCAAAGGCCACCCCAACTCCGTATGAAAAGGAAGGAGTATGGTAAAATGGGACATCATTCTAACTGGCCTGAATGGGTTTTTGTTGGCGTTGTAATAGCTTTAATGGTTTGGGTAGGCGCAGAAGCATGGAATGCCGAAAGACTCATTGAACATATTCCAGCAGATGCCGAAGTTATCAAAGTAACAGGACAACAATGGTTCTGGACATTTGAACATGAGGATGGAACAAAAGAAATCGGTGAACTACATGTTAAAGTGGGCAAAGCCTACAAATTTGAAATAACGTCAAAGGATGTTAATCACTCATTTAACATTCATGATTATGTAGTATTGCTAGATGCAGTACCTGGAAGAGTTAACACGGTATGGTTTGCACCAACGGAAGTTGGCGAACATGACATTCAATGCAGAGAATACTGTGGATTGATTCACTATAACATGCGTGGTAAACTATTTGTGGAGGATCCGTCATCTTGATGCTAACCCTTTTATCCGAACTTTCAAGTGAGGAGAGTTACTAATGGTTCTAGAATTACAAAAGCCACGTCCAATTTGGCAAATAATGTTTTCAACACATCATACTGATATCGGATTACTATACCTCATAACATCTCTCTCATTCTTGTTTATGGGCGGTACATTAGCTCTTGGAATCAGAGCAGAACTGTTCTTACCAGGATCACAAATCATTGCAGACTCTATGACGTTTAACAGAATGTTTACTGTACACGGAACAACATTAATTTTCTTATTCATTCTACCATTTGCATCTGCAGTTGGTAACTACTTTGTACCAATTATGGTAAGATACAAGGATATGGCATATCCAAAATTAAACGCAATAGCATTTTGGATGATTCCACCAGCAGGTGCACTAATTTGGTTGGGTTTTGCTGACTTTACTTGGTATGCAACACCCCCATATTCTATTATCAGTGCACCAGGCCCAGCAGCAGATATGTGGATATTTGGACTAAAAATTCTGGGAGTCTCATCAGTACTTGGTGCTATCAACTTTATTGTTACAATTCTAAAATGTAAACACCCAGACATGTCACTTGGTCAAGTGCCATTATTGGCTTGGTCGTTTTTGACATCATCATTAATTATTCTAGTTGCAATTCCGACATTCGCAGCAGCACTTTTGATGCTACTTACTGATAGACTCGGGGTGTCTGGATTCTTTAACCCTGCAATGGGTGGTGACCCAATTGCATACCAACACTTGTTCTGGTTCACATTCCATCCTGAAGTGTATGTAATGGTTATTCCAGCAATCGGAATGATGTATGAAATTATTCCAAGATTTTCAAGAAAACCAATCTATAGTCACAGCTCTGGAATCTTTGCTTTTGTATTATTATCCATGGTAAGTTTCTCATCTTGGGCACATCACATGTATGCTACAGGAATGTCATTTACTGAAAAAACTGTATTCATGATCGGAACCTTAGCTGCAGTACCAGCATCTGCCATGCATGTCTTTAACTTTATTGCAACAATGTGGAATGGTAGAATCAAATTTGCAACACCAATGATGTGGGCAGTTGGAGGAATCGCACTATTCTTCTCAGCAGGAGCAGGTGGTGTTGTAAATGCTGCAATGCCATTGGACTTTCAAACACACGACAGTTATTGGGTAGTTGGTCACTTCCACCTATTTGTAATGGGTACAATTGCATTTGGCTCAATCGGTTTTCTTTACTACATGTTCCCATATGTAACAGGAAGAATGTATAATGAGAAAATGGGACAAGTTCACTTTATATTATCATTTATAGGAACCGTTCTAGTATTCTTTACACAACATGTACTTGGTCTATACGGAATGCCAAGAAGAGTTTATGATTATCCTCCAATTCCAGAATGGATTACTATGAACCAAATTGCTTCAGTAGGTGCTATGATCATTGGTGTTAGCATGGTAATATTTTTGATAAACATGATTTACAGTTCTGGCAAAGGAAAATTAGCAGACACCGACGATCCATTCAATCTAGGTGGCAAATACTATTATCCTTTTGAGGCAAAGAACCCACATCATTAGGAGAAATATGAAATGAATCAACCTAATCAAAATATTTACAGAACAACCCCAGCAAGAACTGGAAAAATGTTGGCAATAATACTAGGCATTTGCATTGTTGGTGGTGTGATCTTCTTTAGTATGTGGGATTACTGGACATCTACTCAAGCTCCAGTAGTTGCACAAATGGCAGGAGAATCTGAACATAAACTTGCACCAGGTGTAGCAACTGGAAAACGTATGGAAGTAACTCTGAACTTTATTGAATCATCTGATTTTAGAACTCTGGCATTTAATGCATTACCTGGCGAAGAAGGAAATAATCCTGTCATTAATGCAAATGTAGGCGATGAAATTATCTTTAATGTTGCAAATGCTGGTAAATCATTTCATGCATTTGGTGTAACCAAGGCAAATGAAGGATTTGCCGGAATTATTCCCGGAAGTGAAGTTGCAAGTGCAAACAGTCCATTAAAACCAGGCCAAAGTGGAATGTCTGAATTTATTCCATCTGAGGAAGGAACCTACTACTACATCTGTACAGTTCCAGGTCATAGAGATCAAGGAATGGTTGGGGAGATTGTTGTAGGTGCAGCACAAACAGGCGGTTCTGTACAAGCAGCAGCTCCAACTGGAGTTAAGCATGATTTCAATGTAGACTTTATTGAATCATCTGATTTTAGAACTCTGGCATTTAACGCATTACCTGGAGAAGAAGGACACAATCCAGAATTTAAAGTAAAATCTGGCGATGAAATTACTTTCTCTACAGTAAATGCTGGTAAATCATTTCATGCATTTGGTATTGTCTCAGACCCAGAAGATTTCAATAATATACTTTGGAATTCCGCTATTGCAGCTGCATCAAACCCACTAAAACCAAGTGAGAGCGGAAGTGTCACCTTTACTGCAGGTGCTCCAGGAACTTATTACTACATCTGTACTGTTCCAGGACATGCATTGCAAGGAATGAAAGGTTCATTCATAGTAGAATAGTTTGGCTCTACAATATCTTGCATTGGCAACTCTGATTGTTTTATACTCTTTGATGTTTATCGGAGGATATGTTTCCTCAGCCGGACTTGGCTTGACATGTCCTGAATGGCCGCTTTGTCCAAATGGAATAATGCCAAATGAACAATATTTCATTGAATGGACCCATAGATTGATTGCTGCAACTACTGGTGCTCTTGTAATTGCCACTGCAATAGGTAGTTGGATTAACAAAAATGCTGACAGAAAAATTAAATTCACAAGTACTTTTGCAGCAACTCTTGTCATTACACAAATCGCTTTGGGCGCTTTGGTAATTGATCTAAAACTACATGCTGTACTAGTCGCAATTCACTTGGGAGTTGGAATACTATTGTTTTCAATGGTTTTACTAACTACACTGTTTGCATTTAGAATTGCAAAAAAACCAATCGAATCTAAGATTTAACTTTGAAATGTAATATCTTTGGCAGATAAATATAGGCTACAACTACTCCTAATGTAATAGCTCCTATTGTGATTGCTATGATGAAAATATATCCAAATGGACTTTGAGTACCCATGTTAAATGTATAAGTTAGAATTCCTGATTTGCCGTCCATATCGTATAGATCTACTTTAACAACATGATTTCCTGTGTTTTTCCAGACATAGTCTATCTCGTAATGACCCCCTTTATGTAATTCTGGATTGATTGCATCAATTTGTTGATCATTGTAAAAAAATCTAACACCCATTGTAAAACGATCGACTTCATTAAAGTCACTATCTCCAACTCTAAATAAAATCTGCGATTTTTCTCCTATCTGTGGAAATTCTGGCAATGTTGCAACCTGAACTCTGTATCCTCCAAGAAATTCTTCAGCAGAATTAAACATTGAATGTGCATATGCATCAGAAAATAAAGGAATCATAGTTGATACTAACATAAACATGATGATAATTGATTGTAAATTCGTCATTGCAAATTATGTATATCTTTGCATGAATATAGTGTTAATCAATTTCAATAAGAAAATCTTCAAAACCTTTAAATCCTTATTGGCAAGACACTGAAACGTTGACTATCGTAACAAAATCAATCGATATTAAAACACCTGTAGAAAATGTATTTACTTATTTTGCAAGACCAGAACACGTTTCTGATCAAATCAAAAATGATACAGTAGGTATGACAGTAATTCCTATGGATATCAAAGAAGGAATGGGTGTTGGAACAACATTTAGAATAATCGGCGACTTTAGCGGTAAACGACTAGAATGGGATTGTGAAACAACTGAGTTTGTCAAAAATGAAAGAATTTCTGCAAAACAGATTCAAGGTCCATTTAAGAACTGGAAAATTACCAATGAATTCAAATCATTAGGTGATAATCTAACCAGAGTAACCATGTCAGTAGATTATGCCATGCCATTTGGTCCATTAGGAGCAATTTTGGATAAAGCAAAATTTGCAAAATCTGCTGAAAGAGGAATGGAAACTGCACTATACAATGTCAGAGGATTACTTGAAGGAAACGGTTCAATTCCAGTATACATCACACTAGATGCATACCAAAAACTACTTGCCGAAAAGAAAAAAATGAACGATGTTCCAGTTTCAACTGCACTTACTGCAATTCTTGAAAAGTATGCTGAAATTGAAGCAAAATCTCAAAACTAAATTTTCATTTCTTTTACAATCTTAAGATTAATAACAACTCTAGGTTTTGCTATTTTTATGGGTCTATGGCGCAGCCAGGTAGCGCACCGGACTCTTAATCCGGTTGTCGTGGGTCCGAATCCCACTAGACCCGCTTTTTTGTTAAATTAATTTCAACTTGTAAACAATAGTTTAAAATCAATTTTGATTTTTCAAATCTGACAAAATTTCTAAATCAGATTCAATCTCTTCTGGCAATCCTTCCCACCAAGAATTATTTGTCATATTCAAAATGTTTGTTATTGTGTTAGCTTATAGATCTTTCTAAATTTGAATTAGAAACTGAATCTTGTTTTTCCAAATTTTTTACATCTGAGTATTTCCTTGCCAAGTCTAATAGTGTGTCTACTCCAATTGGCTTTGAAATAACAGAAACTAGTCCTTGCTCTAGAGCTCTTTTATTTTTTGGCTCAAATTCAGAATAACCTGTCACTATTACCACTTTTGCATTTTTATCCATTTCTATGATTTGAGAAAATGCCTCATATCCATCAAGTTTTGGCATATTACCATCCATCACCACCAAGTCTGGATGTATTTGCCTGTATTTTGATACTGCCTCTTCACCGTTTATAGCTGTTTGAACATCATACATATTCACTTGTAATATCTCTGCATACAAATCTAACAATTCTATATCATCTTCTACAATTAGAATTGTTTTTGTCATGCCAGAAGTATGATGATCTTAAGATATTATTAAATCCTCAGTTTGTGTAATTTATTACATATTGATAATTAATTACTTTTATGTAATGATTATCCATATTGAACACAAAATTTCACAAAAACATATTATCTTATTGTTACTCTATCCTATGTGAAAGAGGTTGCATTCATGGATAATTTAGTAAACAAGCAAAACCCAATTAAAAAAGAACATAATTCTATCCTTTTTTTAATAGCCTCTCTAGTAGCATTAACTCTAGTTTATCAGCTAAGGCCATTTCTGGATGATTCGCAATTTTTCTGGATTTCTTTTCTAGCATACATAATTGTTCCTGGAACATTAGTTGTATTTTCTACCATTCTTACAATCAAATTATACAAACAAAAACACTTTCAGACAAAAGCATTTTTACTTTTTACAATAGGGGCTTCATTCTGGTTTATAGCTGAGCAGATTTGGGCAGTATATCAGTATGTCTATGATGTGGACCCATTTCCATCAGAAGCAGATATTTTCTATATGGCTGCATATCCATTCTTTGTTGCTTTTCTTTTAATTTCTCTAAAACCTATACAAAAATCAATTACCAAAAAAATTTGGTTATTTTCATTGGTGTTGTCTTTTGCATTTTTGATTCCGTCACTATTAGCATATTATAATGCCTTAGAAGAAACAGAAGGAGGACTAGATCCAATTTCTAAATCACTTGCACTTGCATATCCGATACTGTCTTCATTCCAATTAGCTCCTGCCATTATTGGCATTATGTTTCTTGCAAAAAAAGGAGCAAGCTATTCTTGGATGTTATTGTTATTTGGGTTTTTAATTTACACCGTATCTGATACATTCTATCTTTTTTCAGAACTAGATGACTCATACTATGATGGACATCCAGTAGATTTGATGTATCTGTACAGTTTTCTTTTGCTAATATTTTCTTTGCATAGTCGCTTAAGACTAGCCAATAATTCTAATGATAAAAATCAAGAAATATTTTTCAGTGAGAATATAAAATTTGAAACAATCAACAAATTCGGCATCCCACTCACACTGATAATATTTTGTATGATTGTCATTATTTCTTTGATTGGTGTAACTTACTTTGATTATGAAAAAGGACTATCTGTTGATAATCTTATGTTTGGAATTGTAGCAATGCTTGCAGTATTTACTGCAATAATTCTTATAATTAACAAGAGTCTAACACAATTTGTTAAAATAAGAACAAAGGAACTTGAAGAACAAAGAAATAATCTGGAATATCTAATTGAGGAAAAAACACAAGAGGTACTTAAAGCAGAAAGACTCTCAGCAATAGGAGAATTATCGGGACGTTTAGCTCATGACTTGAGAAATCCATTATCTGTCATGAAAATGTCTATTGATTTGATAAAACAACACCCCGCAGATGCAAAAATCTCTGATAGTATCATTACTAAAAGACTTGATCTGATAGAAAAAAGCATTGAGAGAATATCTCATCAAGTAGATGACGTGTTAGGTTATGTTCGAAACTCACCGCTAAAGTTGAGTGCAACATCGCTTAGAAAAATAATTCTAGGTTCAATTGATAAGGTTAATGTCCCACATGATGTCACAATCACCGTTTCTGATTCAGATGTTATTGCTAGTTGTGACTCAGTAAAGCTTGATGCTGTTTTCATCAATCTCATTGTAAATGCAATTCAGGCAATGCCTCAAGAAGGTACCATTGAAATTAAGATCAAATCAGACAACGATGATGCTGTTATTGACTTTATAGATTCTGGGATAGGTATCCCAAAAGAATTCATGGATAAAATATTTGAACCACTCTTTACTACCAAGCAAAAAGGAACTGGATTAGGTCTGGCAAGCTGCAAAAATATTATAGAACAACACAATGGAAAAATTTCAGTTAAAAATAATCCTACTACATTCACAATCAGATTACCAAAAACATCCGCAGAACTATAACCCCAAATACACTTTACAGTGAAACTGTTTTTCTAAAGTTTTCTTAGTAGAGTAAATCTACTTTTATCCTGATCTATTTCTTCATGCATATCCACATTACTTACAATTTTGACTTTGTAGTCTAGCCATCTTTTTTGCATATTTCGAAATTTTGAATTAGCATTGATTTGTTTTTCTGATTCGTCATATCTCTCACAATTCATAATGTATTTTCCTGCAACTCTGTGCATTTCAGAAATGCCTTTTTCTAAAACATCATCCTCAAGATAATTTAAAAGCTGATGAGTAAAAACAAAATCAATTGACGAATTCTCAAAAGGCAAATCTGTAATTGAAGATTTCTTAAAATCAAACTTGGGAAGTTTTTCTTTTGCAACATTCAGTGCTGTGTCATTTAAATCTACACCATGAACATCAAATGTTTCTGGAAATAGCCTCAAATCAATTCCAGTGCCACATCCTATTTCTAATACGCTTGTACAACGTAATGAAACAGCCAAGTCCCTGACAAATTTTGCAAATTCCTCATTGAATTTAGATTCATTTTCATTTGCATATTTGTCCCAAAACTCCTTATCGTAATTCATAAAATATTTTCATATGTCTTGTATTTGATATTAATTGTTTAATGCTGGCACTTGCAGGGCACGAGTTTTGTGTCAAATGTACAATCATGAGGACCATCTGATCTGTTATCCATTGGGATCTCTTTCATACAATCTTCATGGCGACCTTTTCTACAAAACCAGCAAATCTCTTGGGTATTTCCAGTTGCACAATATTCCATGCTTGTATTACTGTATTTGTAGGTAAAAAACTTCTTGGAAAATTAGATAAAAGTCAACCATGGCAAGAATCTTTCATCTTTTCCCATTGTAACATCTGAAAATGATTTTTGTAATGCTTTTGTAATTTTTCCCATTTTTGCATTTCCTATGATCACTTTATCAATTTGTGTGACTGATTTTACCTCTGCGGCTGTTCCTGTCATAAATATTTCATCAGCAGAATACAAGTCATCTCTTTCAAGATCTCTTTCTATTACAAATCCGCCATTTTCTTCAATGATTTGGATTACGCTATCTCTTGTAATTCCTTCTAGTCCTCCTGCTGAAAGTGGAGGCGTTTGAATAATGCCATCTTTTACGACAAAAATATTTTCTGCGCTGCCCTCTGCAATTTTTCCATGCAAATTTAACATTATTGCTTCATCATATCCATTCTCAAGTGCTTCTACTCTTGCCAGTGCGGCATTTGCATAGTTTGATGCTGCTTTTGCTTGCATTGGTTGAGATCTTGAATCTATCTTTATCCAACTCGAAACCTTACATTTTGCACCAGATAATTTTCCTGCTTTTCCTTCTCCCATACTCCACTCCCAACAGGCAATTGACACATCAACTTTGTTTGGAGTTGGTGTAAGACCCATTGTGCCATAACCATAGTATGCCAGCGGTCTAATGTAGCACTCTTTTAAATCACTAGCCTTTACAGTTTTAATAATTGCATCTGAGATCTCTTTTTTAGAAAATTGCATTTTCATCGAGTATAATTTTGCTGAATTGAAAAGTCTATCCACATGTTCTTCAAGTCGGAAAATCGCTGAACCGTTAGGGGTATCATAACATCTAATCCCTTCAAAGACTGATGTTGAATAATGCAAGGCATGAGTAAGTACATGCACTTTGGCATCTTTGAATGGAACTAATTTCCCGTTCATCCAAATCTTGCCAATTTCTTTCATAGGAAAGGGAAAATACTATGCCAATTTAAAGAATATCTTTGTGATTGGTAGAATTAGCTATATTCTAAAAATTTTAGCTGTATTTGTAATCAAACTTAATCTGCAAAATCATTGTTTTATAATATATGAGATACACAGGAACTATTCAGTGTCTAATTTGTGGTTGGCCAGAAGCCTTTATCATTCATGAACCAAAGTACAATGGTTTTAGAGGTAAATGTCAAAAATGTGACAATAACTGGCCAGAATCTTAGATTTGAGCATAATTTTTTAGATTAGTCATTACAATGTTAATCTATGAATCTAGATCCTCAAAAAATTGCTGAAGATTTCTTAGAACTTGCAAGTGAGCAGAGATTAGGCATCATTTTTTTGTTACTTGAAAAAAAACTCACAATTTCAAAACTTGCAGAGGAACTAGACGCAACAGCTCCTGAGATTCATAGAAATATCACTCGCATGCTAAAAAATAAGTTAGTTGAAAAAGACAATAATTCAAATTTTACTCTCACAGTTTTTGGCAAAGTAATATGTGACATATTGCCTTCTTTTTCATTTATATCGGAAAATAGAACTTTTTTTGAGAAACATGATTTGGGGGATTTAGAAATTAAATTTATTCAGAGACTAGGTTCTTTACAAGATCATAAAAAAATCAAAGGTTTTGTTAAAGTGTTAGAAAAATGGACAGAAATTCATAATAATTCAGAAAAATACATCTTTAATCTATTACCTGAGGTTCCGTATTCAAAAGAAATTATAGACATTGTTGAAAGTAAATTAAAATCTGGAATTTCAATAAAATCAATTTTTTCAGAATCAACCATTGTCCCTGAAGAAAGAAAGGAGATATTTCAAAAGAAAAACTTTCAGAAATTTATTAGAGAGGGCAACCTTGAGAGAAAAATGATAAATCGTATCTCTGTAGTTACATTACTAAATGAAAAAGAAGCATGTGTTATTTTTTCCACAAAAAATGGAGAATCTGATCTAAGTGAAATGCTTTACAGCAAAGATCCTCAATTCCATGGCTGGTGTTTAGATTATTTCAATAATCGTTGGAATGAATCTAGCAGTTTTAATGAAGACAAATTAGTAAAATAACAAATTCAATCTACCATTGAAATTCAAATGTATCATGAGCTTGTATATTGTGTTTCTTTGCAGTCTCAAAAATTATTTCAGTGCGATCCTTTAGATATTTTATATTGGCCGGTGGTTCGGCTCTTTGTTTAATGCCCAGCCCTCTTACTGTTTCTAAAATTCTATTTTTTATCTCGAGTTCTTTTGGTGCGGTAAAGACATATCTGAATTTTTTAGCCTTTGAAGAAAAACTGTACTCAAAAATTCTGTCCGGCTCTTCCCAATCATATTCCAATTTTAATAATCTGCCCTTTTGATATTTTTTAAAAGGTGGCGTTAGTTCAACATGAAATGCCTTCTCAAGTGGTTTGTTTACATCAACACTGATTATTTTTAACAAGTTGTTATTCTCATCTGTAACTCTGACATTAAGATCTGAAAAGTCTCTTGGAGTGTCTCCACCCAGAGTATAAAAAATTGTTTTTAATAGATTATCTGACACATTTCTTACATCCCAAATCCAAGTATGATGAGTCATCATAGATTTATGATCAGTAACATCCAAACGAACTTCTACACTATTGAATTCAAAGTCTAGCTGTTTGAAATTATCTTCATTTGATTTCACTATTTTTCCTTTCTTTGGAATTGTCTTATTGCCAAATTCTTTGCTAAAAATATTATAAATTCCTAGTTTACCGTGCTTGATCTCGTATTCTCCAATAGGATGCATGGTAGCTTTGTTTTCTTCTGATAAACTTCTTAGATCCTTTGCAATTCTTTCAGATGCAAAAATTTGGTCAGGCCCACACAAATCCATGACTCTTTTTGCCATGATTAATCCCGGTCCCCAAAAAATTTCTCCTCTTATTCCTTTCATAAAATAAACTGGACCGGTGTCAATTCCTATTCTGATAATTATTTTGTCTTTTTCTTTTTGAGTTTTGTTGAATTTTTTTAGTGATTTATGCAGCTCTATTGCAAGACGGAGTGGCTTTTCAGGACTATCTGGAAATCCTACTGCCATTCCGTCTCCAGTTGATAAAATAATTAAAGACTCTAAATTCTCTTTCTTGAAAGTATCTGTTCTTTTAATTAGTTCATTTAATGCATTAATCTTTCTTGCTTGGCTCTTAACTGAAAGATTTGGATCCGAGCTTGATACAATGTCAATAAAAAACCAATGTAATGTTTTTGTAAGCGTTTTAACATCTTTTATTGCTAAATCTTCTTTTAGAACACCAAGAATTTTTTGAATTTTTTCAGGGCTAGAATTTTTTAGAATTTGATAGCTGTTTGAAGATGCAGACACGTGTGATTTTATTTTATATCTTTTTAATTCACCTAATAACCAATCTTTGCTCAAGCTTTTTTCTTCTAAAATCCCAAGAATCTCTGCTATATTTTCCATAAACTCTGATTCATTGGAACTTTTAGATCTGGACAACTAACTTTAGTCAATCAAGTAAATTAATTAACTTATTTTTAATGATATTTCTATCTTAAAATCAAGACTTGTTTCTAACCACAAATAATTACTCCACTTCCTTTTCCCATGATTTCACCTCCATCCTGATGAATTTTCAAAAATTGTTCCTATCATGTTTTATCTAGGTGTTTTTCTCTCATAAACTTCAATTCACTCTAAAGCTAAAAAATTACCAATACAGCTAAGTAGTGTTTAACAGTTTTTTCAATTAATTACTTGTATGAACCAAGACTATGTTGACAGAAAATTGTCTTTCTCATCTGAAGAATTTTTCAAATATCCTGAACTAGAACATGGTATTGATCGAAAAAACGATATTCAAATCTTTGATTCAAAACGATCTTCGGAATATTTGGTATCGTTTTTGACCCAACCAAGTAGCTACTGTGTTGGAATCGTTGATATGGTCAACTCTACAAAAATATCTGCACATATTGGGCCCTTAAGAGCATCCAGATACTATCAAGTCTTTCTAAACTCCATGTCTAAAATTATTTCAGAATTTGGTGGTTCTGTAATAAAAAATGTAGGAGATTGTCTAGTTTACTACTTTCCAGAGTCTGGTCGCTTTGATAACAAATATGATTTTACTAGATGCATTGAATGTGGTTTGGAAATGATTCAATCTCAAAAACATATATCTAAACAACTAGTCAGCGAAGGACTACCTGATATTGATTTTAGAGTTAGTGCTGATTATGGTTCTGTCTTGATAATGAAATCAAATGTTTCTGAATCCCTTGATATGATAGGCTCTCCATTAAACATGTGTTCTAAAATAAACCGTTTGGCAGAAAAAAACCAATTTGTTGTAGGTGGAGATCTCTTCCAGATGGTTAAAAGACTTGGTTATCACTTTAAAGAAGTCAAGGATTTCTCGTTGGGTTTCAAACTATCCTATCCTGTCTATTCCGTACAGTGAGTCTTATGGTGTTCAAATTGAATAAACTACCAAAAAGTGTAAATGCAAACATATCGTATGTTAATATCAGCATGAAATTATTAATTCTTATAATCTACATGAGGATTTCTCTTGAATCTTTATAGAAAATCACTGTTATTGTCAATTTCAATTCTATTTACAATATTCTTATCATCACAAATTATCTACGCGTTTGATGATGGATTTTTCTGGTTATTTACTCCTTATCCGATAGATTATGGATCTGCTGGTAGTGGCTTGACAAGTGGTTTTACAATTATTGATCCTAATCCTCTTCTAACTGGTAATGGTCCAGACACATTATCAGTAATTGTACAAAGTAACACTACTGCTGGAACTCTAATTGAAACACTCAATCTTGTTTTAGATGAAATAATGTTAGGGCCTACAGCTGATACAGGCGAGTTCACAGTTGATCACTTGCTATTCATGGATCAAGAATCTGAATTTGTAATTGGTGATACTGTACTTGTTACAGTAGAGGATCAATGCGATGAACCAGGTGAACCAGGCCTAGGACAAAATGGTAACTGTGATCCTTTAGTGATCGAAACTCTTTCTGCTGCTTTAGGGAATTCAGTAAAAATTTTTTCTGATTCAACTGCTCCTGGATTTATAGAAATTGATCTAATTGAAACAGGTATAAACACTGGTATTTTTACAAGACAACTTACATTCTGTAATAGTCCTTGTTCCTCCGATGCTGTAAATGCAATTTTAGAGGTATCTCCAGGTGATGTTTTTACTGTGGAAGATCAGCACACATTTTCATTAACCAATGGATTGATTAGTGGAGATCCAAAAAGATTTGCAATTACAGTTGAAGCAGGAGGTACTGTTCAAGCAACTGCTACTGCATCAGATGTTTTTGGTACTGTAACTGATACTATTGGTATAGATCTGCCTGGCGCCCCATGGGTAGGCAGAGGTGGTGGTGGACTAGTCAGACCTGGGTTGGTTGTTGATTTTATAGTTCCATCTGGGTTGGTTGTTGATTCGCCATCTGAAAATTCTGATAATTCTGGTGGCGGTTCAGGCTGTTCTGATTGCAACCCTCCCACTCTTGGAATTGATTCAAACTTGAAAAGAATTGTTAAAAATGGATTCTCATATAATGACAATCCAGTTGATGTCAATCTTTACTATACTCCATACCCTCTTGTCAAAGTAAAGGTCGGTCAGGAAAACAAGGTAGTGTTAAAGGTCTATGAAGATGGTGGCACACAAAATATTGAGCATATTGGACTTGGATTTGGATTAGCCAAAGAAGAATCATTTTCTGACAGTAAAGCAACCATAAATCTTGATAGAACTAGAGATGGAAGGGAAACCGTCTCTACTTATGATCCTGAACATGTCTTTGATAATGTACGAATACAATCTGAGAGAGGAAGCTGCGATGATTCTATTCAAACTCAGTGCATGATTTTTACTATTTATCATACATTTAGATCGCCATTAAAATTTGACATGGTGGCAACATATGTCTGGGATTTCAAAGGTAATGCTTGGCAGAATTATTACAACCATGGTATTCACATTACAGGCGAATCTCTCAATCCTCCAAAAACTCAATCTGTAGCATTTGGAACAAAGGAGATGCACGGGCTGTTCACTTTGACTCAAATAGATATATTTGAAGACAAATGGATAGATGAATTTGGAAACATCTACATTTCCATGGGTAATGACAGATTTGATAAAATTTACACAGTTCCAAAGGAGGTAATTCTTGATTATATGACAATGCATGGCTGTGATAGACTTTGTAACTGGTTTGAAAGTTACAAAGAACATCAAGATCTTTTGGCTAAAGCTGAACTAGAAAAAATACTTTTCGGAAAAGAAATCACTAGTGAACCTAAAGGATTTATCCCATCTCCAACTTCTAACAAAGTCTCAAGAGCTGAAAATGTAGACCTTCAAAATAGAATTACTAGTGAGATCAAAAAGGCAACTGAATTATTTGAGCAATCATTTGATGTTAAAATTCACTTCTAAGCCCAATATTCTTATTTATTAGTATTATTTTCATATTACAATATGGGGGGTAAAATCGTATTATCATCAATTATTATTTCACTAGTGTTATTAGGAGTTTCAAATTCCGCTTTTGCTGCAAGTGCAAGTTTTTATCAGGATCCTATTGTAATTGAGCATACCAACATACTAACCATTATTGATACAACCCAAAGTGGATCAATTATGGCAGATGTTACATCTGGTACACAATCTCTTACGGTATCACTTTCTGAAATTTCTCCTGGAACTTTCAAAAGTCAGTTTATCAATTTTACATCTACCTCAGGTGACCCTACTAAATTACAAGTTACTGTTTCTTCTATAGTTAATGTGATATATCCACCAGTTACAAGTGGTAACGGACTGAATATTGGTTCTGCACCAGTAATTGATAATACTGCTCTATTAGATCCAGCAGATACAAACCCTGCTTTCAATCCCATTCTGAATATGACAAGAAGCAATTTATGTACAGGTCTTGGTGGTGATGCTTCCGATAATGATTTTATTTGTAACAACTGGGAAAATCAACTATTAGGAACTGGATTGAACATTAATTATCAAACTAATAATCATTATAATCTGCCTTGTGATATCAACGCATCATATACTACTGATCCATTAGGTGCAACTGTTTGTCCATCACCTAATGTGAAAGACATGTATATTGAAATTGATTACATGAAAGGACACAAACCCGATATTGATGCACTCAAAAACGTAGTGACTGCTTTTCAAAATGCACCAGTAAATAAAATTTATCTACACGTGATTGTAGATAAGCAAATAAATCATGCATCTGACGTTCACTTTCCTGGATCACCAGTAACTCCTGGATTTCTTCAGATAAAGGCAAAGGAATTTGGAACTGATCTTGAAAGATCAAATACACCTGGTACTTGGACAAATTGGCAACTTACTAACTATACTGCAAAATATCAGGTTTTCCAATACTTTCTTTGGGGACATGATGCTATTGTTTCAGGACAACCATCAGGCAGTAAACCATCGGGAACATCTGACGGTGCAAATGATGGAGCAGTTACATTAGGATCATTTGCTGCAACTGTTGCTGGTTCAAGAAAACAACAAGAGGGAACATTTATGCATGAATTAGGTCATAATCTCGGCTTGGGTCACGCTGGTGGCTCTGCTGCCAAATCTGACTGTGTACCTAACTTGATCAGTGTAATGAATTATGCATATCAATTTGGTGATCTTGCACCTTCCAATCTTGATTATTCCAGATCTGCTATTGGTAAAGCAGCAACACCTACAACATTAGGTAATGAATCTTTACTAGCTGGAACTGTTATGGATGTAATAGACTCTGTTCCTCCTGGTCAAAATATGGTTTATGGTAATGATCTCCTTGGAACAAACCTTACCAAAGTTCTTCCAGTGATACCTTCAGGAGGAAACTATTGGCCACCAAATTGGAAATCCATAAGGACTTTGGCTGATAGTCAAGGAAATATTTTTTGTAAAACACCATCATCTCCAATAGAACTAAAGGGTGTCTACCAGTGGCCATTAATTACCATGAGTCACTCAAGTCCTTATTGGGCTCAAGGACGCTCCTCCACTGTAGAGGAAACAAAAGGGAATGTTACAACCCCTATAGACAATGTAGTTTTTGAGGTTCCCGAAGACAGCTGGTGTATTTCTCCAGAATACGCTCAATCCCAGATTAATACTCATCCTGGATTGAATATTACTGATGCCCCTCTTTGTCACACTGACATTACAATTGATCAAGTAAGAGCAGCACGTTCAATTAACGTTGATAAAATTATTGTAAAAATAAAATCACTTAATAGCATCGATTTCACAAAGGCAGAAAAATCACAAGACGATCTAATCAATGCTGCAGAAAATATTCGTACTCTAGTGTTAGATGATAAAATATATGAAACCATTACACGTTACAATGAATTTATAGATTTAATTAAAAAAGACACAAGTAATCTAGTTGCACAAAATGAACTCATTAACATAGTAGAGATCAATAATTATGGATTGAATCCTGTTGGTGAACCACCTACTCCAAGCCCAGAACCCAACCCTGTACCTTCATCAGGTGACAAAGGTCCACCAGGTGACAAAGGTCTACCAGGTGACAAAGGTCTACCAGGTGACAAAGGTCCACCAGGTGACAAAGGTCCACCAGGTGACAAAGGTCTATCAGGTGACAAAGGTCTACCAGGTGACAAAGGTCTACCAGGTCAAGTAGATACACTTGTAGTATTTGTGGCAATAGTAATTATCATAATAGTTTTAGTTACTGCTTGGTACATTGTAAAAACTCGTAAACCAGGATCAACAGCAGGAGTTACAGTAGGATCAACAGCAGGATCAACGAGTAATATCTGATAGTTAGTATTCAAATCCAGAAAATAAATACATTATATAGATAAAATCTGAAATTGATCACGTGAAAACATTTCTCTAGATTTTATTATTGATTCAAATTCTGTTAATGACAAGTGTCTAAATATTCCACAAATACTAGTTAGTCTATGGAATGGATTTTAGGTTTTCCAGCAATTGCACTTTTAATAGTTGGTCTAGTTGGTCAGGCCTTTGAAATGAGAAAAATCAGACTAGCTACTTATCGAGATGAAGAACTAGCCTCAGCTAATATTTTTCTAAACAAGAAAAATTTCAAGTGGTACGCAATAATAGGTGCAGGCATGATTTTGTGGTATGCAGCTGAGCGTATCTGAATGATCTCTATATAGATCAGCTCTATATACTAGACAATCTAACTATTATTAACGCGTGTTTTTGGGTAACGCCGGACTAAATCATGATAACGGTCCATGAATAAACCCTTAATGGCGCTACAGGTGAAAACCCGTAACGCCACTTTCACTTAAATAAAATTAATCTTAGATTTTTCTTGATGAACCGCGTTTATTGCTTTTCTTATGTTATCTTTAGAATCTTCAATCACAATAATTATTCTTGAAGTCTCTTCTTGTGCATCCATATTCAAAATGTTTAGTCCAGCTTCACCAATCTTTGCACTGGTTCTTGATGCTACTTGTTGTACTCTCCACATCTCATCACCAATTAATGTAATTACTCCTCGGTTGTATGTAATTGATGCAAGCGGATCAAATCCAAGAAAATATTTTTCGTTTCTTTTGACATAATCTCCATCTAAAAATAATATTCTTGAAAATTCAACTCCATCTTTTGTAAATGGAGATAATATTACATATTCGCTATATCGCTTGTCTTTTTCTAGTGATATTAGCAATTTTTGCGCCGAATTTGTCTCAATTTTGAAAATTGCACAATTTTCTTTTCCAGTAACTATCTTAATTGGATGATCATTTCTACTATCTGGAACTCTCTTGATTATAGTAGTTTTTGATGGATCCCTCATATTTGTGATAATAATTGGCATATCAACTCCATTTTCTACAATCTCTTTTATTGCAATGGGATCCAAAATCTTCATTCCAAACATTCCTGCCAGTCTTGCTTCATTGTATGACAATTGATCTACTTCAGTCAATCCTGTTTCAACAATTTTCGGATCAGCCGATACTACAGAGCTGTCTTTTTCAAAATCTATTCTAGTTTCATATTTTTTATGAAATAATATCCCAAGATCAGCTGCTGTTCTATCAGAACCTCCTCGCTCATACGTAGTAGTAATGCCATCTAGAGTTTTGCCTATGAAACCACCCATTGTAACTACCTCATTTTCTTCGACTAGTTTAGCTGTTTTATCCAGATTTTCTCTGGATTTTGATGCAAGAAAATTTGTTGATTCTATGTTATGATCTGTGATTATTGGCCAGTCATCATAACTCACTGCATCTGTTTTTACCCCATTACTTTTTAGAATGTACTTCATCACATGTGACATCAAAATTTCTCCTGAAAAAGCCAGTGATCGTGAACGTACCTCTTCTGCAAATTCTTTTTTTCCAAGAGCCTCATCTAATGCATTTTCAGCTTTTTTTAGGAACAAGTTTATGATTTTTTGACAATCTTCTTTATTTTCTGAATTTACTAATTCCAGAATTTTTTGATAGCATGATTTTACGGCATCCAAAGTTGCTTTGGTCCCATTTTCCACATTTCTTCCTTGTTCTAAAATTATATCTGTAAGTGAGCATTTTTTTCCATTCTGAATTGTAAGGGGTGCTGAAAAAACTGCGATAACCTTGGAATCTTTCTTTAAATCATTAATTCTATCAATAATTAGTGGAATTGAAATACCATTAATGCCAATTGCACTTCCGCCAAACTTGGCTACAACTAACTTCGTCATAGTATTTTAACAAAATTAATTGGCTATCTATTAAGGATTGGATCAAATTTTGTCAAATCAACTTTTTGATTATATTGTATGCGTTAATTGCCCCTTTAGTTTCCAAGGGGTTTCGTTTTTGCTCTAGTTTTTCTAAGATTAATTTATCTAATTTGTTAATATCTTCAAAAACAAACCCTTCTTCTCTGGCGTTGTCTTCTTGTTCAAAATGCCCTTTTATTGGAATAAAAATTCCAGGCGTTCCATATGCTTTTGCCTCATCAATAGTTGATTTGCCTGCAAGAGATACTATGACATCAGCTGCAAAAATCATCTCATGAAGATTACTGACAAATCCTAAATTTCTTATAGAATCTCCAAACTTTTTGCTCAAAGATGGACCTGAAACAACTATTACATTTACATCCTGATTTATTTTTGGTATAGATTCTAGTGTTTTTTCAATTAGAAACAGTCCTGCATCTGTTCCTCCTATTGAAACAATTATTGTATTTTTACCAAAAGAGAATTTTTTTCGAAGTTCTTCTCTAGAAAAATTTATTTGTCTTACAATAGGTCCAACTCTTCTAATATTTCCTTCGTCAGGACCGTTTTCTGGAATAATTACAGTGTCGCATTTTTTCATAATCTCTCGCATTGATTTATTCATCTTTTTTTCAATAAATGATGTTATTCCATTTACAAAATTAGTTTGTACAATATCTGTAATCAAAACTGTAGGTATTTTTTTATTTTGAGCAACAATAAGCGAAGCAAAATCTTCATCACTGACAACTAATCTTGGATTATCTACCTCGATGATCTTTTTAGCAATTTTTTTACATCTTTTATAATATTGATAATAATTCCAGAGCCATCTTGTTGAATTCTTTAACATTCCGTTTTCTACAATAAATTGCGGAGGAATGTATACATCCTCAACTTTAAAATCTAAATTTTTTAGAATTTCTGCAGCTCCACTTCCTGTTACAAATTTTGCTGATATGTTTTCAAAATTATTTGCAATAGCTATGTCTCTTGTTACATGACCTAATCCTATTGGACTCGAAAAAAAATCTAAATCGACCATACTTGTACAAAACTCTGATCAAATTTCTAGATTGTTCCTTGTCTCAAAGTTTAAATGGTTTTCATCAAGGAATGTTTCTGGGCTCATGGTCCAGATCGGTTATGACGTCGCCCTTACACGGCGAAAATCCAGGGTTCAAATCCCTGTGGGCCCATCTACCATAATGGGTATTAAATAAGGACAACACGTTTGACTCCAAAAAGATCCAGACCAAGATAAAGTCAGAAAAACCAAAGACCGAAGAAACCTTGACTGGAATGTACTGCTTAAGATAGCACAAACGATGACAGCTGGTAATTTCCCACTAAACTTTACAATTACAAGAGAAAATTTCCTTCTTAATCAAAAGATTGTCCATATTCATAATCTGTTAAACATGTAGACCTGAAAACACTTAAAGTAAAATCTTCCAAAAATGATTCTTTTCCACATATGTACTCTCTAAGAAATGAATAATTTTGAGCATAAATCAAATCATTTTCTTCATGAAGACAGAACCTTAATAATAAATTGATTGTATTTGAAACACTCCATATTTTGTTATCTTTATACGATAATTCCTTTTGCAACAATTGAATTTCATCATAAACATGATCAGGAAAAATAATTGTGGCATATTGTATTTTTTGAGACATTATGTAGTATTCGAAAAAACTGTATATTACAACTAGTTAGCTATGTTGGTAATTTTTTAGCAATGATGTGAAATTAATATTTTGTGTAATGCACAAGGATGATTCATGATGACAGAAAATGGAAGAAAAACCCGAATATTTAGAAAAATATCCAATATTTACAGCTCCTGGATTGGTAATTGATGGAAAATTAGAATTTACAGGTATTCCTAAAAAAGAAGATCTTGAAAAGAAATTCTCATAGTTTCGTGAATGTTTTTTACTCTGGGCATGATAGTATTTTCAAATGACTGATTACTCTACGAATGAAAAAATGATCCTTGTACAGTATGCAATTAAAAAATATGAAAATGAAGAAACTGTAATTGAAAAATTAAAGACAATTTTATCAGAAAAAGACATTCAAAGAAATCTTGACACATTAATTGGAACACAAAGAGTACGAAGAATAGGGCCTGAAATACTTCAAAACAATGAAAGCCATACTGAAATTCCTGATTTACCAGATAATCTAAAGCCAATAGTTGAACAACTCTAGACTTTGGAAATTCTTTTTAACATGATGCCAAGAAACTCTGTGAGGTAAATTGTTAGAAGAAATCTTTGGTCAAATTGTATTTTATTCCTCCTTTGGTCAATATCATCTATTTCAGCAAATATTTTAGAAGCATGCGTCTCAAAAGAACTAATTCGTTTTTAATTACATTCACGCAAGTATTTTAAAATCCTCGTAGTCCCTGAGGACGCATAATTTCTGGATGCTGCTTCATCCATTCTATTTTATCTAACATTTCTTGTTTGTCTTGTGGAAATGTACCCTTGATTGTATATGCATTTGATCCATGATTTGCCCTGAAGATTATCTCTTCTTTGGTTTCTATCTGGCTGATTAAATCATACAACTCTTCTAGAGATTCATCATCATTAATTTGAATAAATGGCTCTCCAAACTTTTCCAAAAATTCTTGTTTGATTCCGTTTTCTAAATAGAGAGTTAGTGCTCCTACATAATTAGGAGAACAAGCACTAATTACTTCCGCAGTTCCCCTGATGTGTTCTTTAGAATAAGTTCTTCCACCTAATCCCAAAATTATCATGCAAGACATAATGTAGCCTGCATCTTTTGCCTTGTTGACTGATTTGATAATTGTTTTTGAAATTGCTCCTTTTGTTACTTTTTTTAAAACAATATCTGAACCGCTTTCAATTCCCAAGTAAAGCATGTCTAATCCCGCATCATGCATTTTCTTTAATTCCTCTGTGGTTTTCTTTAAAATATTCATAGGCATTGCATAACAAGAAATTCTTTCAAGGTTTGGAAACTTTTCATAGAGATATTTTACAATTTTTACAATATATTCTGCATCAAGATTTAATGCATCACCATCTGCCAAAAAGATTTTTCTCGTATCAGGTAATTGTTTTGCCATTAGATCAATTTCTAATTTCACTTCATCCCATGGTTTCTCTGAATACTGTTTTGATCTATACATATCACAAAAAGAGCACTCGTTAAAGGAACACCCCAATGTAACTTGAAAAATTAATGATCTTGCCTCTGAAGGAGGTCTATACAATGGAGCATCATAGTTTAACATCATTTCTAGTTCACAGGAATTACTCGATTATGTTTTTTATACTTTTTAATCATAGCAAGAAAATAAATCCCATAATGCCTTTTAATTGAGGCATACAAGAATTTTATGGCTTATGGCAAATGATCCCGATTCAAAAAGACTTCTCTGGTTTGTTTTTACAGGCTCGCGAGGAGGATTAAACCGTCTGCGAATTATATCTATACTGAAGAAAACACCACTTAACACAAATCAACTAGCCAAAGAATTAGGTCTTGATTACAAGGCTATTCAGCATCACATTAAAGTTCTTGAAAAAAACAATATGATCACAAAAGTTGGAGAAAAATACAGTATTATGTATTTTATATCTACATTTTTGGAAGCAAATATGGAGACACTTGAAGAAATTGAAGGAAAATTGGATAAAAGCAAATAATCTAGAGACAAAGCCTTTTCTAAACATAATGCTAAATTGTTAAGATTTAGTTACTGTTATCTCAACTAAATAATGGGAATGCATATAACCAAAACAAGATTTTTGTATGACTGTTATAGTTAGATTGTTATGGTTAAACTAAATGAACTAAGGGCCTGTAAACTGTGTCATATGGTATATTTTAAAACTTCATCAGAAAGATGCGCACACTGTAATTCATCAACGCAACAAGAAGAAATAAAATTTGATTAGAATTTCACATTAGTAGATCTAATCTTCATTGTTGTGATCTATATTTCCATAATTTGTATGCGTGATTCTAACAAATTTCATCGAAATTGTTAGTGACATTAGATATATTATCTAGTAAAATTTGATTATGGAATATGGATTATCATCATTTTCATGGAAAAAATATTCCTTATATAGAAGTAAATCCAGACATGAAAATTGATGATCTTGTAGAAATTTATGCAAGCTCAGGTTACAACGCAAGACAACTTGGGGAAGCTGCAAAACTGTTCCGCAAGATGATTGAAGATGATGCAACAATTTGTCTTACTATTGCTGGTGCTATGACACCAGTTGGATTTGGAGGTCTATTCAAATCCCTTATAGAAAAAGGATTTGTTGATTGGATAATATCTACAGGTTCTAATTTGTACCATGAAGATCATTTCGCATGGGATCTACCTGTAAAACAAGGACATTTTGAGGTAGATGATATGATTTTGTATCAGAAAGACATTGTCAGAATAAGAGACGTCTATATCAAAGGTGAGGAAACGCTGAAAAAACAAGATATGATCATACAAAAAATGTTTGAAAATAATTTGTTTGAAAAGCCGTTTACTACTGCAGAATTTGCAAACCGGATGGGCAAATATTCAAAAGAGTATTCAAAACATCCAGAAAGGAGTTTTGTTGTCTCTGCATATGATTATGACGTACCGCTCTACATTTCAACACTGAAAGATTCTTCACTTGCCCTTGATCTGGCTCCCCTTAGGCTTGCCAACAAGCCATTTGCGTTGGATTTTGTAAGAGAGATAATTGAGCAGGCGGCGATTTTATACAATTCAAAAAAGGCGGGAATTGTAGAGATAGGTGGTGGCGTCCCCAAAAATACTGCACAGCAGACGGGTCCACTATTAGACCAGATCTTGGGTCTTGGTCACGGAGGACAAAATTACATTATCCAGATTACTGATGCTAGACCCGATACCGGAGGTTTGTCTGGGGCTACACTTCAAGAAGGTAAGAGCTGGGGAAAAGTAAAGGATTCTCACGAAGACGTCATTGTAGTTTATGCCGATGCCACAATAGCGTTTCCAGTTTTATGCTTGTACGTACTTGGTATGGAAAGCCCACGAAAACCAAAACGACTGTACAAGAAATTAGGACAATATTACGATGATCTATCTGAAACCTATTTTAACAAAAATAAATTAAAGCAACCATAAGTATATCTGCTCAGTTTTTCTTAAAAAAATTTATTCAAAGTATCAAGACTGCGGCAGCAGAAACCGTGCCAACGAGCTAGTGACATATATAATCTTTTAGGGTCAAAAATGAAATTTCAAGAAATTTATATCACAAACAAAATTAGAATAGAATGGAAGAACACCGTAGAGCAGTAAAAGATATTTCAATAAAAAATGGAGATGATCTTCAAAGCATTTTTGAGCAGCTATCAACATCCGGCGGTTTTGAATCAAGAAATCTTGCCGACGGTCTTGAAATTCTCTCAACAATGATAAATGATAAAGACTGTCTAAAATTTCTCTCATTTGTTGCAGCAATTACATCTACTGGTCTTCGAGGAATAATTGCCGATATGCTCAAAAACAAAATGTTTGATGTTGTCATTACTACATGTGGTGCTTTAGATCATGATATAGCAAGATATTTCTCAAATTATCTGGAGGGATCATTTACTCTAGATGATGCAGAACTTTTAGAAAAGAAGATTCACCGATTGGGCAATGTGCTTGTCCCTATGGAAAGCTACGGGCCAATAATTGAAGAAAAGATGCAAATGTTTTTGGAAGCTGCTTACAAATCTGGCAAAAAAGAGATGTCTACTGCAGATATCACAAGAATGATAGGCGAAAACCTTGGAGAGGGCTCATTCTTGTATTGGGCGTACAAGAACAATATACCGGTAATAGTACCTGGAATAGTAGATGGTGCAGTAGGTAGTCAGATCTGGCTATTCACTCAAAAACATAATGATTTCAAACTCAACGTCATAGCTGACAGTGAACTTTTATCTTCACTTGTTTTTAAAGCAAAAAAATCTGGATCTCTCATGTTGGGTGGTGGAATATCAAAACATCACACTCTTTGGTGGAATCAATATAGGGATGGCCTTGACTATGCTGTCTACATTACTACGGCCCAAGAATTTGACGGAAGCTTAAGTGGGGCTCTAGTCAGAGAAGCAATCTCATGGGGTAAGGTTACTCAGAATGCAAAACAAACTACAATACACGCAGAAATAACCACCATCTTGCCGTTTATTTATTCTGCACTTCTTGCTAGAATAAAATAGCTAAATGTGTTAGTAGATTCTACCAAGTAAAACATTTTATATAAATAATTAATTTCTTTACTGTCTTTCTATTGAAAATACGACACCATAATAATCAGAATATGATACTTCGGTGATTCTGAAATTGTATTTTTTCTTTAGTTGTTCTAGAAATTCAAATTTTACTGCGTGTTCGTTAGTTTTAATTTTGACTTTATTACCATCTGTTAATCTCTCCCAATCTGGTTTGTGTTCATTTATAAAATTAAAAATATCGTTATAGTATACCAAATTATTATTTTCATCATCCACAGTTAATTTCTTACATAGATTTGAACTTTAAACCTTGTGTTCTTACAGTTTTTCTTTTGCTTTAGGCTTTTAAGAATTTTTTTTATATGATAAACAAAATACTTTTTTAATTTCCTAGTAATAATGATGCATCTGTCGTTGTTCTAGTCCTTCTTGTTCAAAATGGTCATGTGCTTTTCCGCCATCATGATGTGCATGAACAACTCCATCAATATGACAATGAGTATTGTCAATTTCATCTTTCATAAATATGTCATCTACTTTCAATATCATATTTGTTACTTCAATTCCTGTTTTAATGATCTGTTGTTTTACCACTAGTGTCTCGATAACTTCATTTGGAAATATTTCTGAAACTTTTCTTTTTTCAGAATCTATGCCATACCATTTGAGTATACCTTTGGGGCAATTTGCATATTTTGATCTCAATTGAGTCAGTGTATCTATTGGATCCATGCCTACATTTCTTGCCAGAGTTATTGGGATCTCTTCTATTGCGTCTGCAAATTTCTCAATTACAATTTGTTCCCGCCCTACAACTGTTGTACTTTGATCCCTTATTTTATTTGCAATAATTGCCTCAGTAGAACCTCCACCACGAACAATAAATGAATTCTCGATAAAGTTTCGCAGAACATAAATTACATTCAGTGCATCCCTGTGAAATTCATCTAGATAACGTTTGGAATTACATCTTAGTAAAATAGTTACAGACTTGGGATTCCTGCATCCTTCTATAAACACCATTTTGTCACCTCCGACATTTTTTTCATATACTTTCTTTGCAAATCCTAATTCATCTTTGAAAATATCTTCTAAATTTTTACATATTTTAGCCCCTGTAGATTTTTCAATCCAGAAAAGATCATTCATTTTGACTCTTCGCATTGAAATTATTCCTGCTTTTGCTAGATATTCCTGTGCGATGGAATTAATTCCTTTTCTGGATATTACTACATTAGCTCCAGAATTAACAATTTTTTTTATCTTTGCATGTATATCTATCGTTTCTTGATTCAAAAAAAGTGTCATTTGTTCAGGCGAATTTATTTCAATTTGATCATCTGTTTTTGTACGCATTATTTCTAGAGGCTCATTTAATAGGAGAATTTTCGCATTTTCAATACTTCTTGGCATAGCAGAATTATCAATTGTTTTATCAATTATTGCTCCCCACACTAATTGAATACTATTTGCATTTCCTACTTTTTCTTCAATCTTTATATCATCTATATCTATCTCTTTTTTTTGGAAATTAGTAACGCTACAAACTGCATCTACAATTATATTTGTAATCAATATGTCATCAGATACTAAACTAGTAACTGCTTTTCCTGCTAAACATGACGTAGCAAGACTATGCATAATTTTTTTATCAGTAAATCTTTCTTCTTTTTTAATTTCATCAAGTATATCTAATGCAAATTCTAAACTTTTCTCATAACCTTTGATAATTGTTGTGGGCGGTATTTTCATTTTCAATAATTCTTGTGATTTCTTTAGTAACATTCCAATTAAAATAGCTGCAGAAATAGTTCCATCACCTACATGAGTATCAACGGTATTAACTCCCTCGATGATAGCTTTTGCAACTGGATGGTTAACATCAATCTTTCTCAAAAATGCACCACCGTGTTTTGTGATAGTATCTTCCCCAAGAATATCAATGAAAACTTTTTCCATTCCACGAGGACCAAAAGATGTCTTAATTGCGTCTGTAACCATTCCACCTACAATTAAATTTAATTTTCTAGATTCTTCTATTCCAACTCGTGCTATATCATGATTAAGCAGGCCAGGGTACTTCACCCAATTAGGACATTTCTTAAAATATTAAAGCATATCTACAAAAAAATTTAATTGTTAAAAATTCAAAAATACATTAATGTCTATGTTACATTCATATTCAAAAATTTTTTTTCAAAAAAATCAAATTCAAAAAATCTTAATTTCAGTATCGTACTTGAGATGGACTATCCGTTATGATAAAGTGTAAAAAGATGCCAGATGTATTTTTCATAGATTTACTATTTTTTTAGTAATTGTTTTGATTTTTTCTTAGCAAATTATATTATCCATATTATTTTTGTTTATAAAACGTATAATACGTAATTTTTTAGTAATTATTGTATTTTTTCCTTGTAAAGATACAATTCTTGTATTATTTTCAATTCAAAAACGTATAATCCCTAATTTTTTTAATACTTATATAATTTTAATTTAACGTAAATCATGGCAGAGATAACAGGTTATGGGATAGCCATAATTGCTTTTCTTGTTATATCATTAGTAATTGGAACTGTAACATACAAGCTTGTAAAAAAAAGTGGTAAAAGATTAATCGTTGCAGGAAAAAGTTTGCCTTTATTTATGGTTGGAACTATGCTAGTGGCACAATCAGTTGATGGTAATTCATCACTTGGAGCTGTTGCACTGATTTACCAATTTGGTTTCTGGGCAGGTGCTGTCATACCAATTGGACTAGGTATTTGCCTTCTTCTTACTGGTTTGGTCTATGGAAAAAGACTCAACAAAATATCTATGTTTACTTTACCTGATTACTATTTCAGAAGATATGGAAATGCTTCAGAAGGAATTTCTGGCATCTTGATGATAGTAAGTTTCACTATACTAGTTGCAGGGAATTTTGCCGCGAGTGGTTTTATCTTACAGACTGTTTTAGGAATACCTTTCTTATTGGCAATTATTATTGCAGCATTAGTAGTCTTAACGTATACCATCGCGGGAGGATTATTTGCTTCTGCATATACTGATATTTTCCAAATATATCTTGCAATTGGTTCATTTTGGGCAGCTTTCCTTTTCTTTGCAGGAGGATTTTCTGGGGTTTCATTTGACACAATCATAGCTAGTGCTCCACCTGAATTTCTTGATCTTTCTGGACTATTTGATACTGCAAATGGCGCTTTGATTAATTGGGCTGGAATACTGGCATTAGGATTAGGTGATATAGTTGCGTTGGACTTTATGGAAAGAGTATTTGCAGCAAAAAATCCAAATACAGCACGTCGAGGAGCTTTCATGGGCGCAGGACTCACATTCTTTACTGTGATACCAATTGGCATGTTAGGAATTATAGCATTTCACTTTGTGCCAGGACTTGCAGATCCTTATACGGCACTACCAGAGTTAGCTCTCAATCATATGCCGTTTGCAATAGGAGCGGCACTGTTAATGGGAGTTCTTGGAGCTTCAATGTCTACTGCAAACGGCGGTATGCTTGCTGTATCTGCAGTAATTTCCAGAAATTTACTTCAAAGAATTATCCGACAAAGATGGTTAGGCAAAGGCACTTGGAGTGATTCCAAATTACTTGTGATAACTAGAATATCTGTTATTCCAGTTATGATAGCTGCACTTGCACTTGGTTATGCTATGCCTCAACCTGGAATATACTTGATTCTTGCATTCGATGTTGTATTTGCTGGAGCTCTTGCCCCATTGACATTAGGATTATTCTGGAAAAAAGCCAACATGCCAGCGGCTCTGGTATCGCTTATTGTTGGTACATTACTTAGATTAGTATTGTACTTTGTTATGCCAGTTGAGTTGGCAGGTTTAGATACAATGATACCTCCAGTCGTCTCTTTTACACTCTTTATCATAGTAGCTCTTGCAACTCAGAAGAAATGGCCAGGTAAAGAAAGACATGATGTCAATGACTATGTTCCTCCAGAAGAAGATGTAATATCAGGTGAAGACTTGAAACATTTCCATGCTGGTCAACAGGGAACTAGTAGCCAAGCTACTTAATTCAAATTGAATTATTAAAAATTGCCACATATTTCTATTTAGTTAATTCGTTATTGAAATATTGATGTCTTAACTTGTTAAAAAATGATATTTTTTTACTCTTTTCTATTTTATTTAGTATTTTGTTTTTATAATGTAAAGATCTAATGTTATTTGGATCAATCTCTAATGCTCTACTATAGTATTTTAAGGCCTCATCCAATCTATCGCATTCAAAAAGCAAATAAGCTTTGTAACTTAATACATACTCATATTCTGGCTCAATTTCAATAGCTTTATCGCAATGAATCAATGCAGCTTCATACTTTTTTTGATGAGCCAAAACCCAAACCATTGTACATAGTGCCTTGACATGTCTGGGATTAATTTCCAAGGCTTTATTGCAATATGAAATAGCCTCTTCATATTTTTTAAAAAAATGTAGGGTTACCCCTTTACTATATAACGCACGAACATTATCAGGTTCAATTTCCAATGCTTTGTCAAAACATGCTATTGCTTCCTGATATTTTCCTATTCTATTGTATAAGAAACCTTTGTGAAGGTGAGATTCAACATTACTTGGATCAATTTGCAAAGCTTTGTCAAAAAAAAGTATAACCCCCTTTGGTGGTACTCCAAGTAAATCAAGTACAAAACCCTTCGCGATTAATGCATCAACATTATTTGGATTGCTTTCCAAAGCCTTGGTATAGAAAGAAAGTGCTTCATCATATTTGCCACGTTTTTTAAGTTCGTTACCCTCAGCATACAAATTTAATGAATCATTATATTCTATGTCTATAGATTTATCAATGCATGATATAGCTTCTTTATTCCTTCCAAGCTTACCTAATGCAAGTCCTTTATTGTATAGTGCACTAGAATTGTTTGATTCCATCTCTAAAACTTTATCAAAACTTGCGATAGCTTCCTCATTTCTTCCAAGTTCTTTAAGAGCTAATCCTTTATGTAACCATGCAACAATACTATTTGCATCTGTTTCTAGAATTTTATCGAAGCATGATATTGCCTCTTTAAAATTATTTTTTTTAGAAAAAGAAATCCCCCTACTAATAGATTCATTTGAATTTTTTAAAAATCTAACATTCATGAATACTAGTTATGTTTAAGCTTATTGAAGATTTATTTCTTATCTATTGATAACAACACTAAAAATTTTATTACATTTAAGAATTTTTTTAACTTATCATTATACACGGTAATTTATTGGAAGTTTTATTAATTTGGTGATATTATGCTTTTCAATGGTAAGTAAGCAAAACATGATTGCAGTAATATTGATTATATTGGGTATTGGCCTGACTCAGTTTAAAACTTCACAACCCTTTACTGTGGGCCTTGGAGTGGGAGTAATTGTAATTGCATCATTGTGGATCGTTATTCTTATAATACGAGACTTGAAGAAGAAATAATTTTCATAAATTTTAACTATTGGATAATAATTGTCATCATGTCCCAAAACTTTGTACCTATAATTCATCTTAAAACCCTATAATACATCAAAAACATATGTGGTTCTGTTATAATTTTATTTCTCTTAGAGTGTGATTAGACAATCTAGAGAATTTGATTCTTTTTACACGAGAATTATCATAGGGTTCAATTCGAATTAAATTATTTTGGTTCTTTTTTAGAATAATAAAAATTTAAACAAAAATAATTTCATTTATCTATTTGAAAATTATATAAGCTTCTATTCCAAGTTTATCATATGCCTGGCAAAGGTTACTCTACCATCGGATTAAAGCCTGACCTTCTAGCAAGATTACATAGCATCACTAATACATATTATCCAGGCATGTTTCTTCCTAGCACACTAATAATTATGATGAATGAAGTTAAACGTGGATATTATAGTGTAAACTTACATAATATTAAATTAGATCCATCTGGACGTTACAGTTCTATTACTATTAGATTAGATGTAGATGATTGGCTAAAAGAAAATTATAAAGAGTTGAAGGAAAAATATGAACAAAAATATCATGTCAAATGTTTTACTACATTTACAAGTTATTTTCTGGCAAATTTGTTTGAATCAAAACTTGATGCTCAAAATCACGTAATTCGGTTAAAAGAATCTGATTTTGAATGGCTTCAAGAAGAGTATATAAAATTTAAAGTTGACAGTAAACTGAAATATCCAATACCAACATTTGAAAAATTTGCTGACGTATGCCTTAATGAATTATTTAACAAAATCAAAGCAGCACAGGAACTTCTAACACTAACAAATTTTTCTAGTAATTTAGATTTTAAAAATATCAAAAAAATTTAAAGTGGGGTCTTTGTATCTAATAATCTTGCATTGGTGACTTCACCATCTTTTTCCTGTATTTCAAGATCTACAGTATATTTTAGATGATCTTTCATGAAATTAATTTGAACATCCCATGCCTCTCTTGGTCCTTTTTCAGGAATTTGAAACGTTTCATTGACTCTAAAATCACTCACATTTCCATACAGAGCTGAAATTACTCTTTTAGATTCTCTTTCGATATCTTCTTTTGAACTGACCTTTGTCATACATTCGTAATGTGTCTACATGTATAAAAATTTTGTAAAATTATTTCTAACCTAAATCTATTTTAGTTTTAGTATCAAAGTTTTATGATTGAATTACTATAGATGATTTTTTATTTAATGATAATTTTTTGAGATAAATAAAATGTAATTAAAATCACGTAATCTACGCACATTTTTTCTAATTCTTCTATGTTTCAATACTATATTTATCAAATTGGTAAATAAAATACGTAGTTTACCTAGAATACTTAATTATTAAATTGTAATAGATTTGTGAATACAAAATGGGAATGGAATTTTACGGTGATGATTTCAATGGAGCTGACGTTGCACCGTTTGTTGGCATCAACACATTCTTACATTTACCCTGGATAAGATCACATCAAGAATTAATTAATGCAAAACCCGATGTTGCTATTATAGGTGAACCTTTTGATTTTGGAACCACGATTCGTCCTGGTGCACGTTATGGTCCACGTGCAATTCGTGCAGCGTCTACCATTCCATCACCACCATATGAACGATTTAATATTGAGACAGGAGCAGATCCATTTGGAACTTTTAGAACTGTTGATTATGGCGACGTACAAGTTTCACCTGGGGATGTAATAGAATCACACAAAAGAATGACAAAAAAAGTCAAGGAGGTTCTTGATGCAGAAGGAATCCCTGTCATGTTAGGTGGAGATCACTCAATTACATTCGCAAATGTTCGTGCATTTGCTAAAAAATATAAAAACATTGGTATGATTCACTTTGACACTCACGCAGATTGTGCACCGCAAGGTCTTACAGGTTACAAGTATGATCATGGAGCACATATTAGAAGAATAATGGAAATGGGTTGTTTGAAAGGAAAAAATTACACTTTGGTAGGACCAAGAGGATATTGGCCAGGACGTGATTTGTATAAATGGATGGCAGACCAAGATTTCCAATGGTTTACAATGCTAGATGTTGAAGAATTGGGAATTGACATGATTGCTAAGGAGATAGCAGATAGAGCTAATGATGGAACTGATGCGGTTTACCTTAGTTGGGATATAGACTCTTTTGATCCTTCTTATGCACCAGGCACAGGTGAGCCAGAACCAAATGGTCTTACCTCAAGAGAAGGAATGAGAATGGTAAGATTATTATCAAAATCATTTGATCCTAATAGATTTGCAATGGACCTTGTGGAGGTAGCTCCTGCTTATGATGTAAGTGATAACAGTTCATACAATGGAGGTATCACCTCTGGACTTGGACAAAGACTCATTATAGAACTATTAGCTGGTTTGTCACTTACAAAGAGAGGTTTACAAAATGGTGATCCTGTACGACCACACAATTACCGTGGAACTGGAAATACATATCACTTTAGTGATGGCCCACGTGCACAAATTCCAAAGCGAGATTGATCTACATCAAGATAACGGTAAAAGGAGAACCTGACACCTCTCCTTTTACAAAAGTTTATCAATATTCTAGTAAATCCGATGAGGAAATTTTCATTAACTCGGCGATTATGACAAAAGATAGACTAGACAGGAATCTTAAAATCAATATCAACGAAGCTATTCTTGTATATTCTGCGTTTATTGTTTCTGAACTTCGTGATGGTAAACCAATTGAACAAATTCAAAAAAATGCATCATATCTCTTAAGTCCAGAACAGGTAATGATCGGAGTTCCTGAAACTTTGAGAAAAATGTCTTTTGAGGTCATGCTTGATGATGGATACATGAAGTTTATTGTTTTGAATACTCCAATCCGAATTTCGGATTATATTCTAAAATCTACTTGAATTAAAGGTAAAAACTATGATAGAAGAACTAATCAAACAACTTCCAACAGCAACTCCTCTCTTTGTCCTTGTTGCTGGATTTGTGATAGGTCTTTTCCATGCCTTTGAACCTGATCATGTTGTTGCTGTAGCGACACAAAATTCAAAATCAGCACAAAAAAATTCTTTATCGTTTTTTCAGCAGATTGGCTCAGGCGCTATCAAAAGCTCGATTCTAGGTGCATTATGGGGGGCTGGACATACTTCCTCACTAGTTCTTGTAAGTTTGTTAATTTTTGTATTCTCGATGAATATTCCAAATGAAATGTTTAGTAATTTTGAATTTGGAGTAGGTGTAATGCTTGTAATTCTTGGAGTCTTTACATACCTTAACAGAAGATTAGTTGGAGAAAAACACATTCATACTCATACTCATGACAGTGTAATTCATACACACCCTCATGTACATGATACAGTACACAGTCACGGACACAAATCGTACATTATCGGTTGTATTCATGGGCTAGCCGGAAGTGGAAGTCTAGTAGTTTTGGCGCTTTCAACATTACATGATTTGCAAACTATTTTATCATTTATCCTAGTTTTTGGAATAGGATCAATTGTTGGAATGATGTTGGTAAGCAGTGCTATAGGATTACCATTTTCACTTACACTTTATTCTGAACGAATCAACAAGATTTTGCGTTATTCGGTTGGCTCAATAAGTATCGTAATAGGCATTGATATTTTATACAATATTGTAATGAGTGGGAATTTTTTTGGATGGAACATTGCCAGCATCTGACCTTGCAACGATGCCAAGATCTTCACAAAATGGATGCAAGTCTTGTGGTGCAGATCTTTAGAGCGGGTGCAAAATTCTGCACAAAGTGCGGAACCAAAACTCAGACAATTAAAAAATCTGGTCTTTTCCTCAAGTTTTTCGTATTTCATGAAAATCTGAATCAAGTATTACTTTTCTGACTATTTTTGTTATGTCGTAAACCAGTCGAATAACATCCCTTGTTGTATTTCCAAGAATTCGCAGCAAGATCCCATTTTCTTTTGTCATAGTAGACCAACCAACCACAATTTCTGCCGAATTTTTAATCTCATTTTCTAAAGTTTGAATTATCTTTTCAATGTCCTTTGTTTTTGCCAGAATATACATGGTTGCCACAATTTGTTTTTGCTCTAATAATCCGAAATCCTGTAAATTCATTTTTTTTGGTTCAATTTTAGTATAATCTGTAAATCTTAACTCATCTTTGTGATTTTTCCCTATTGACCTGAGATAACATATGTCATAATCAAAAACCTCCCCCATGCCAATTCTTCCAGGGCTTATGATTTCAGAGTAAATCATTGTGGCGTTATCATGCACTTTAAAGTTGATCTCTTGATAGAATCTAGAATTTTTGTAGGGGATTATCTGGTCTGGAATAAATTCGAGATAAGCACCATCGTCAAGTGATACATTTACCACCTGAATTGCGTTACTGACATTCATACCGTAAACTCTTGTAGCTCCCTGTGTTGTTATATGGGCTAGTGCATTTTTTTCCAAAATTATATCAATTGTGTATTTGTCTCCTTGTAAAATTCCGCCGGAGCTAGATACAATATAGACATGAGTCATCTTGGGCTGAAATTGATCATAGTACATCTCCTTTTGAACACTAAGTGGAAACGCCGATTCTTTTTCCGTTATTCTCGTTTTTCCAGAAGATGGCTCTATGTCCAAAACTATTTTCAACTTGCCATTTTTTCCAGACTTGCCTACTCCAAGCTGTTTTATTTCTTCATTATGCTGAAGCATTTCCGATGATGCTTCTTCGTTATTTGAAAAATTCAATTCATCTGTTACCTTTGTCTATCTGAAAGTGCTATTTTTGGTGGACTGTCAAAAAGAAGATCTCTGACTATATGTTCTGTTACCTTGTCTATTCCAGTGTTATTTTTACAATTGACAAAAACATGCGGTTTATCTTTGCGAATATGCACTGCATCTTGTTGCATTACATTAAGGTCTGCCCCCACATGTGGTGCAAGATCAATTTTGTTTATCACAAGAAGGTCGCAGCTTTCTATTCCAAGACCACCCTTTCTTGGATATTTATCTCCCCCGGCAACATCAATTATGTAAATAACATAATCTGCAAGGCTTGGACTAAATGTGGTGGTAATGTTGTCTCCACCACTTTCTATAATAATGAGATCTAACTCGGGATGTTTTTCCTCAATTTCTTCTATCACTGATATGTTAATTGACGGATCTTCTCTAATTGCAGTGTGTGGGCAGCCCCCGGTGGCAATACCAATGACAAGATTTTCTGGCAATAATCCTCTATCTGTCGCCAAATTCTTTCTCATACGATCTGCATCCTCTTTTGAAATGACATCATTTGAAATTATACTAATACTGTATCCCTTGGCTGCCAATACTGGAACAACTTTCTCAATTAACATGCTTTTGCCAGAACCTACAGGTCCTCCAATTCCCAACCTTGGTATTCTCTGAGTCATTTGCCAAACTCCTTTGTTTACGTAATAAACATCTTGGAATCCATTCTTTCATGATGCATTTGTAAAATCTCCAAGTGAGGTGCAAACTGCCAAATATCTTTTGTAGATTTATCTAAACTCTCACTTACAATTTGGATAATTAACGGCTTTAGATCATGAATTATTTTTTGAGCCTGATAGTGCTGAGTTATTCCCATTCTTGATGCTGCACCCACTATACTTACTATGAAACCATACAGGAACATCAACCCTGCTTTTTGAGGGCTTATTCCCAAGGCATTTGCACAAAGACCAAAGCTAACTGAATACGCTCCGTTTACCATTCCTTTTTTATAAAATTCCAAATATTTCTCAAGAATTTCATCATTGACAAATTCATTGACACATCTTGCTAACTGAATTCCAGACCTCTTGGATGCTTCTCTTACTTCTTTGATATTTTTCATCGAGTTAATTTTCATATCTATCTCTGATATTTTGTCAAATTCTTTTGTACTTGCAAATTTCAATGCATTTATCATCACTATCAAATCTGTAGGACCAACCTGTTGTTTTAGTTGTGTTTCAATAATTCCTGTAACTTCAAGCTGTGTGATCTTTTTATTATTTTGAAAAATACTTTCAAGACCATTTGAGTTGGCATAAAGACCTGTGGGAAAAAAAGAGTCTGATATCTGCATCATCCCCAAGTCTTGATTCATGTCATCAATGCTCATGAACATTCATCCTCTGGTCTGGTATGTAGATTTTTTCCTCAATACTTATCTCTATTTTTCCTATTATGGGAGTGAATAGTCTTTGAAAAATCTCTAGTTCTGATTCTGCTTGTATGGGAAATGTCACGGTTTTATTTTCTAATGAAATCGGTCTGTGTCTATTTCCAATTATGTGACCCAGTAATACCATCAATTCAAAAGAATCCTCTTTTGTTTTTACTGTGATAACTTTTTCCGGAGTCTGATAAATAACTATGAAACTTTCACCATGATTGAGAATATCTCCATGCTGTAATTTGGAACCACGTTCCAATACTATGGAAACGTCTGTGCCTTTGTCCGTTGTTCTGCGAAGTCTATTTTTCTCTAAATCATTACGTGATATTTGTAATTTTTCACATGCTTTTTCCTTTAGAATTTGTGATCCATTTTCAGTAAAAATATTTCCCACAATTGATACTGAGCTTAGCACGGCAAATCTACTGTATGCCTCAAGTTATCTTTTCGTATTTTTGGGTTTCAAGTAATAAATAGAACAATTTCATATCTAATTGTATGATGTTTACCCCTAAAGATCTTGATAAACTCAGTATTTTTGTCGCTGCACAATTGGCGCAGAGACGCAAGGAAAGAGGTTTAAAATTAAATCATCCAGAAGCAGTTGCCTTGATCACAGATCATATACTTGAAGGTGCACGGGATGGGAAAACAGTTTCAGATCTTATGGTCTCTGGAAATAAAGTGCTAAGAAGAGACGATGTATTACCTGGTGTATCTGAACTTATTCATACAATTCAAGTTGAAGCTACATTTGAGGACGGAACAAAACTTGTAACAGTGCATAACCCGATAGTGTAAAAAATGATCCCCGGAGAATATTTTATTTCAGACCAACCAATCATTGCTAATGAAAATAGAAAAACTGTAAAAATTCTAGTAACAAGTACTGGTGATAGACCAATACAAGTGGGGTCGCACACTCATTTTTTTGAGGTAAACAAAGCACTATCTTTTCCCAGAAAAAATTCCTACGGATTTCATCTAAACATTCCTGCAGGTACATCTGTTAGATTTGAGCCAGGTGATTCTAGGGAAGTAGAACTTGTAGAGTATGCCGGAAAAAGAATTGTCTTTGGATTTTCTGGATTGGTCAACGGAAATTTGGATGAAAAAATGGATGAGGCACTGAACAAATCAAAGGAAATGGGTTTCAAATCATGACTCTGAAAATACCTCGAAAAACATACGTCGACCTTTTTGGTCCTACAGTGGGTGACAAAATAAGACTTGCTGACACTGATTTGATAATTGAAATTGAAAAAAATCTTCTTGTGTATGGAGACGAAGTAGTTTTTGGCGGAGGAAAAAGTGCTAGAGATGGACTAGGTCAAGCAAGCGGTGTGAAAAGAGAAAACTCCCTTGACCTTGTAATTACAAATGCAATCATTATGGATCCAATTTTGGGTATAGTCAAGGGTGACATTGGAATCAAAGATGGAGTTATTGTAGGAGTCGGTAATGCCGGAAATCCAAACATCATGGATGGAATTGATATGATTATTTCATCAAACACCGAAGTAATCTCAGGGGAACATACAATTTGTACTCCCGGTACAATCGATACTCACATTCATTTTATTTCACCACAACAAGCAATACATGCAATTTGTAGTGGCACCACTACAATGATTGGTGGTGGGACAGGTCCTGCAGATGGTACCAATGCAACTACCTGCACTCCAGGTTCTTGGAATATTCAAAGAATGATTGAGGCAGTCGATGATCTTCCACTGAATTTTGGTTTCTTGGGAAAAGGAAATGATTCCCAAGAGGCAGCACTAATGGAGCAAATAGAAGGTGGTGCATGCGGTTTAAAATTACATGAGGATTGGGGTACAACACCTGCTACCATTGACGCTGCTCTAAGGGTTGCAGACAAAACTGACACTCAAGTAGCAATTCACACTGACACATTAAACGAATGCGGATATGTGGATGATACAATAAACGCAATAGCTGGTAGAACAATTCACACATATCATACTGAGGGTGCTGGTGGCGGACATGCTCCAGATATAATGAAGATTGCCGGTGAAAAAAATGTCCTGCCGTCATCGACAAATCCGACAAGACCATTTACAATCAACACATTATCAGAACATTTGGATATGATGATGGTATGTCATCATCTCAATCCATCTGTTCCCGAGGATGTCTCTTTTGCAGAATCGCGAATTAGAGGTGAAACCATAGCGGCTGAAGATGTATTGCATGACATTGGAGCTCTAAGTATGATGTCATCTGATAGTCAGGCAATGGGTCGAGTAGGTGAAGTTACAACAAGAAATTGGCAAACTGCAGATAAAATGAAAAAAATGACAGGCAGACTTGCACAAGAATCTGGAGAAAATGATAATCTAAGAGTTAAACGATATCTTGCCAAAATCACAATAAATCCCGCAATCACACATGGAATATCACAATATGTCGGATCGTTAGAACCTGGAAAAATTGCCGACATCGTAATTTGGACGCCGCAATTTTTTGGCATCAAACCAAAATTAATAATCAAGGGAGGAATGATTGCATATTCTTTGATGGGAGATCCTAATGGTTCTATACCGACGGTAGAACCCATCTCCTATAGACCAATGTTTGGATCTATGGGTGGGGCAAAACATTCTACCTCTGTTACATTTACATCACAAATTGCACTTGATTTGGGACTGGCATTCAAAGTCAAAATCAGTAAAAAGTTGGTTCCTGTAAAAAATTGTAGAAATATTGGCAAGAAAGATATGATTTACAATGATCTCACACCAAAAATCGAGATCGATCCAGAAACATATGAGGTCCGAGTGGATGGAAAAATTGCTACAGTAGATCCAGCTGACAAAGTTTCTCTTGCAAGATTATACAATCTCTTCTAATTGTAAATCTGCCGACATCGACTAAATACAGTCATTTAGAAAACCTGTTAATACAGTATATGTATTTTATATCTACATTTTTGGAAGCAAATATGGAGACACTTGAAGAAATTGAAGGAAAATTGGATAAAAGTACATAAAAGATCAGGAGATGCTTCTCTCTAAATGGAATCTAACTCTCTAGTGTTGTCTATTGTTTCAATTGTGAATATGATAGTACTTGGAGTCTTGATTTGCATTTTTGGAAAAATGTATGCAAAGACAAGAGCACAGCTTCCATTAGGCATGATTGTTGTTGCAGGCATGTTGTTTCTTCATAATGTTATTGGGGCATTCGCATACTTTTCAATGGATCAAATTTTTTCGTATGAAATATTTCCATACATGCTAGGAGTAGGTATTGCAGAACTTACAGGATTATTGATCTTCTTGAAGATTACTTTGGACTAATCTTAGTTTAATTGTATTGAAAAATTAATAATTTTGTGTTAAAAAAACATCACAAATATTTTATGCTGAACAAAAATATTCTTATTGCTTTTGCAGCATCAATTATAATCTCTGCAATTGTTGCTCATATATTATCTGAGCAAGTAGATTATCTTAATACTACTTATACACTACTTGTTGATTATGTAATTTATTTTTCTACATTTGGTGGTTTATATTATTTAGATAATCGAAAAAAATATTTGCTTGAATCTGGTCAGACTGATAAATCAAAACTAAAACATGATCTAATTAAAATTATAACTTCACTTGGAATAGCTGAAGTTGTTTACACGATAGTAAGATGGTTCTTGCAATATTATTTTCTAACCATAAACTACGATGCTTATCTTGCTTCTATTACATCGCAAGTTATATCTACAATAATTTGCTTGGTAGTAATTAATCTGAGTGTAAAAATGACGAGGTTGTATAAAGATGGGAATTAACGTGTATGTAGATGGATCTGGCGGTCCTAATGGGGGGTTTGGCTATTTTGTAAAAGATACAGGTGAATCTTTTTATGAAAAAAAACCAGAAATCACAAACAATCAGGCTGAATACATGGCAATTATTGCAGTACTGAAAAACTTTGCAGATTCTGCTGAAGAGATTACAATTTTTAGCGATTCAAAAAATACGATCTCTCAGTTAAATCACGAATTTGCAATAAACAACGAAAAATTACGAGAACTTGCACGTGAGGCATGGACTCTGATTGGAAAATGTTCTAAAATTACTCTATTGTGGGTTCCACGAAAAGAAAATTTGGCAGGAAAGATGTTAGGAAGCTAAAAAACAGAGATCAGAAATTTCTATGAATAACTTTATTATACAAAATCCTTAGTCCGAATTAACGTGGTCGAATCTGTTTTTCTCTCACCAAAATCTATAGCAATTATAGGTGCATCTGACAAACGAGGTAGCGTTGGAGCAACCATTACATCAAATATTATGAACGGCTTCAAAGGTACAGTTTTCCCTGTTAGTTCTACAAGACCCACTGTATTTTACAAAACAGCTTACAAGAGTGTCTTGGATATTCCAAAACCTGTTGATCTTGCAGTAATTGTAATCAAAAATGTTTTCGTTGCAGATGTTTTAGAAGAATGCGGAAAGAAAAAAGTAAAAGGCGTAATTATCATCACTGCTGGTTTCAAAGAAGTAGATGAAGAAGGAGCAAAAAGAGAACAGACACTAAAAGATATTGCTAAAAAATACAAAATACAAATCATTGGTCCAAATTGTCTTGGTGTCATGAATCTTGATCCAAAGACAATGATGAATTCTACTTTTCTTAAAGTTACCCCAAAGTCTGGTGAAATCGCACTTGTATCTCAAAGTGGTGCAATATGTGCAGCACTAGTTGAAGATGCTAGTGCACAAGGAATTGGATTCTCTGCAGTAATTAGCATGGGAAACAAAGCTGCAATGAGCGAAGTTGATATTCTCAAGATGTTAGCCAATCACAATCAAACCAAAGTAATCGTAATGTATCTTGAAGATATGGGTGATGGTCAGGAATTTCTCAAAGTTTGTAAAAATATTACTAAAAAACTCAAAAAACCAGTCCTTGTTCTCAAAGCAGGTCGTAGTCCTGAAGGTGCAAAGGCTGCAATGTCTCATACTGGAGCTTTGATGGGTTCTGATGAAATCTATGATGCTTTGCTAAAACAATCAGGTGCAATTCGTGTTGACACAATGGAGGAACTCTTTGATTATGCAGTTGCATTTTCAAAACAACCCCTTCCTTCAGGTGGAGATCTTGTAATTGTATCAAATGCCGGCGGACCTGCAATCATCTCAACTGATGCATGCTCTAAACTTGGAATTAAAATGGCAAATATAGATAGTATTCGTCCAAAGATTGATGCTATAATACCTCCTTGGGGAAGCTCACGTAATCCTGTCGATATCGTAGGTGATGCTGATTTTAATAGATTCAGTAATGTTTTGGATCGTGTCTTAACACATCCTAATGTAGGCTCTGTAATCTCAATGTGTACTCCATCTGGAACTTTAAACTATGATAAATTAGCACAAGTGATTGTTGCAATGTCAAAAAAATACAAAAAGACAATGCTTGCAAGCTTGATGGGATTAGATGAAGGGATTACAAATAGAGAAATTCTAGCTTCAGGCGATGTTCCATATTATACATATGCAGAAGGAGCAATTAGAGCACTTGCTGCAATGCTTAAATTTTCAAATTGGATTAAAACACCTGAAGGAAAAATCACTAAATTTAAAGTTGACAAACTAAAAGCAAAGAAAATTTTTGATAAAGTCAAAAAAGAAAAACGACCAAATCTTTTGGAAGAAGAAGGACAAGAAGTTCTCAAAGCATATGGATTACCATTGCCAAAAAGTGCACTTGCAAAAACAGAAACAGATGCCATAAAGATTGCAAAGCAAATCGGTTATCCTGTAGTGATGAAGATTGCATCACCGCAAATTATTCACAAGTCAGATGCTGGCGGTGTTAAAGTAAATCTAACAAATGATTCAGAAATCAAAGAAGCATTCAAGACAATTATTACAAATGCCAAAAAATACAACAAAAATGCCGAGATAAAGGGAGTTCTTATTGTTGAGATGGTAAAAGGTGGTAAAGAGTTGATCATCGGTTCTAAACTAGAGCCTGGTTTTGGTCCTGTTATTATGCTTGGAATGGGTGGAATCTATGTTGAAGTTCTCAAAGATGTTAACTTCAAACTTGCACCCGTTACTGATAAAGAAGCAGACGACATGATAGCATCTATTAAAACACAAAAAATACTTCAAGGAGTCAGAGGTGAAAAGCCATCTGATATTGCAAAACTATCTGAATGCATTCAGAGATTATCGCAACTAGTTACTGACTTTAAGGAAATTAAGGAACTTGACATGAACCCTGTCTTAGTCATGGAGAAAGGTAAGGGCTGCAAGATTCTTGATGTTAGAATCGGACTCTGATCGTAATTCATTCGTAAATTTTTATTTATACTGTTTTAGAATATTTATACAACCTAGAGTGAATCTCAATGTGGCGAATGTTGAGAAATTCAAGACCATAAGAACAGGCGAAGATTATATTCAAAGCCTAAGAGGAAGAGATCTCAAAATTTACCTTTTTGGAGAACTAGTAAAAGAACCAGTAGATCACCCAATGATTAGACCGTCAATTAATGCAGTAGCAGAGACATATGACTTGGCTGTACGAGAAGAGGAACTCGCTTCTGCTCATTCATCAATTACTGGATTAAAAGTTAACAGATTTTTACATATTGTAGAAAGTGCACAAGATTTAGTTTTACAAAATAAAATGCAAAGAAAACTAGGACAAAACACTGGCACATGTTTCCAGAGGTGTGTTGGAATGGATGCACTGAATTCTTTACATTCTACTACATTTGAAATTGATGAGAAACATAAAACAAACTATCATAAACGATTTTTAGAATTTGTAAAGATGGTTCAAAAAGAAAATCTTGTCATTGGTGGTGCCATGACTGATCCAAAAGGAGACAGAAGTAAAGGACCGGCAGAACAAGATGATCCTGATTTGTTTACTAGAGTAGTTGCCAAAGACGATAAAGGAATCTATGTTTCAGGAGCTAAAGCACATCAAACTGGTTGCATCAATTCACATTGGATTATTCTAATGCCTACAGTACGATTAACAGAAAACGACAAAGACTGGGCTGTTGTTGGTGCAATTCCAGCAGATGCTAAAGGTGTGACTTACATCTATGGAAGACAATCATGTGACACCAGAAGTATGGAAGAAGGAACAATTGATGATGGTAATGCAAAGTATGCAGGACAAGAAGCCCTAATGATTTTAGATAGAGTATTCATTCCATGGGATAAAGTATTCATGCATGGCGAATATGAATTTGCATCAATGCTAATTGAGCGCTTTACTTGTTATCATAGACGTAGCTATGTCTGCAAAACAGGATTAGGTGATGTCTTAATTGGTGCAGCAGCTACTGTAGCTGACTATAATGGTATCCCAAATGTATCTCATATCAAAGACAAGCTAACTGAGATGACTCATCTAAATGAAACCATTTTTGCTGCAGGAATTGCATCATCATACCTAGCACACAAAATGAAATCAGGTGTTTATCTTAATGATGATATGCTTGCCCAAGTTTGCAAGCACAATGTAACTCGATTCCCGTATGAAATTAGTAGACTAGCACAAGACATTGCGGGTGGGCTAGTAGTAACACTGCCATCTGAGAAAGATTTCAGACATCCAGTAGCAGGACCATTACTTAAAAAATATCTTGTAGGTCGTAAGGGTGTTGATGTTGAAAACAGAATGAGAGTTCTTAGACTAATTGAAAACATGACACTAGGAAGAAATGCTGTAGGTTATCTTACTGAATCAATGCATGGAGCTGGTTCCCCACAAGCACAGAGAATCCAAATCCAGAGACAGATGCAAATTGGATACAAAAAGAATCTTGCAAAAAAACTTGCAGGAATTACAAACGACATTGAAAAACCAAATGAACCCTCTGATTATTTTAATCGCGTTTTCAAGACTAAAGACTCCATTCTGTAGTATTTCTACAAACCAAAACTGAAAATAGTGGTTAATTTTACTTATTATTTTTTAATTTTGTAAATTATCATAACTGGTGCTACAAAATACATTCCAACATTCATCAAAATCACTCCAATTCCATATACTAGATCTAGTGCATTTATTTTGAAAAGCACTATGTGAACCTGTTTGTAATCTGCAAAAATTATTTTTGATCTTTTTCAGAATCTTTTTTTGACTCTTCTGTTTCAGAGAATTTACTTTCTCCATGCTTTGAATACTCAATATCTTTTTCTAGTTTGTCTAATTCTGAAATATTTGCAGATGATTCTACATGGGAATCATTTTGATTAAATGGATCCTGCAAACTCAATTCTTTTTCATTTTTCTTTTTAGATATTTGCTTTACAATCATAATTCCTATGACAATTACAATTATGACATAATTTATTGGAGGTTTCAATAGTTGAGTGACATAGCCTACTTGTGGAATTACATAGGCAACTTTACCGATATATTCTTCTTTGGTAATTGGAAAATCTGTTCCTGGAATTGATGCTGGATTTGCATCTCCTTTTGTTTTGATTGTTTTAGGTTCATCATCAATAATTGATGCAACTCTATGTACAATTACTCTATCATGTCCTGACGGACGATTAAAGACAATAATATCCCCGACTTCAATATCTTCAAATGGTTCATGTCCTTGAACAATCAAGACATCATATACTTGTAAAACTGGAATCATACTTCCACTGGCTACTACATAAAATGGATTTTGCGTCCCAAATGCAACTTGCAGACCAACCCAAATCACAATTACTCCTATAACAACAATTATGATGTCTTTGAGTATTCCTTTTGACATGGATTTTTTATTCAACTTCATTATATCGCCTATAGTTTGATTGATTAAATTTATCTGCGCTTATTGTAGCTTGCTGCCACATTCTTCACAGAACTTGGAGCCTTCTTTATTTGAAAATCCACAATTTGCACATTTTCCTGGTTGTATGGGTTGAGGTGCAACTACTGGGCTTCCTAAAAGAATCACTTCTCCTACTTTTCTTATGCTATTCCATGGAATACTGCCCTCTGTTCCATCATTTTTTATAATTATCAACATTACTGATTGATTAGAATCTATTCCAACTTGTTTTGCCTTTCCAATCTTTTTTGCATTTTCATCATATACTGCTAATCCCTCAATTGAGCTAATTGCTGTAGCTGGACCTGGTTGTGTAGCTGATTGTGTACTGACTTCTGGTTTTACTTGAGTTTGTACAGGAGATTCAGGCTGTGGGATTTGTGGTGTAATGGTTTGACTTGCAGTTTCTAATGGTTTCGCACTTCCAACTTCAACTGTTTCATTTTGTTTTTTAAATTCTCTATATTCAGCTATTGTTGCACTACATGAATTACAAATATACTGGCCTTTTTCTGCAAGAATTAAATTTTCTGCAACTTCTTCATTTGGATTTTCATATTCAATTTTTGGAGGACCCTCAAATTCTTTTTCACATGTATTGCAAAAATATTTAGTAATTTTCAGACTGTCTAGTCTACCAATTGCGGCCAAAAATAGATCTGGGCCTCCTAGGTTTCCTTTCATTTGTTGTTGATCAGTTACAGTTGCCATTACATAACCGCCAGATCCTCTTAATTTTTTAAGTCTAAATTCAGCGCTCATATCTCCGTTTTATTGAAACGACATTTAAGTATATATCACTAAATTTGTTTTTTGATTTTTTCTTTTCCAACAAAAAATATGGTGTTAATTCTGGTGAACATTTTTAGGTATGTTCAATAAATTATAGTTATTATGGGAATAACACAAGTTTCAGATGCAAAGTCTTGGGAAATCAATGTAATCAACTCTGATATACCAGTTTTTGTTGACTTTTGGGCCCAATGGTGTGGTCCATGTAGGATGGTAGGTCCAGTAGTAGAAGAACTGGCAAATGACTATCAAGGCAAAGTAAAATTTGTCAAAGTCAATGTAGATGAGGCCAATGAATTAGCATCAAAATACAATGTCTTTAGCATTCCAACCTTAATTATCCTTAACAAAGGCGAAATAGTTAGTCAGCAAGTTGGTGCAGCATCAAAAGAATCATACAAAAATATGATTGATAGAGCATTACAAGCATAAACCATTACACATTTTTCTATTTTTTGATCCTAAAGTAATTAATATTCCAAAAGTAAAGCATGGGTATGTCATTTGGTGAAGTAGATACACTGAACATGCTATTTGACAAACTGCAAAGTTTGTTTGATGATTCTCAAGGATACTATGAATCATTTCTTGATACCAATAACATGTACAAAAAAGGTCTACTAAGTGACAAAGAATTCTTTCAAAAACTAGGCGATTATGTTGTAGCTTACTCTGCATTGGAATTTTTAGCAATCAAAGTTATCTTTGAGCTGAAAAAATCGCGTGGTTCTGGTTCAGGCAATACTCAATCTCCAGGATTAATGCCGGGAATGGGACAACCTGGAATGATGGCTGGAATGGGAATGCCAAGATCTGGCACTGCACAAAATCCTGTTGGTGGTCCTCCAGGTATTGTATCTGCACAACAAGCATTTGGTGATGTTGGAACTTTGCCTTCTCCTGATCCAGCATTAATGCCAAGAAGAACAGCTGCATCTGGTGGATGTACATCATGTGGTGCATCACTAAGACCAAATGCAAAGTTTTGCACAAAATGTGGCACTAAAGCATAAAAATTATTTTAATCCTGTGTTGTACCGCATTCAGGACAGAATTTTGCTGTCTTTGATAGAGTTGCACCACATTCAGAACAAAACTTTCCGTCAGAACTAGTTTCTGAAAATGTATTTCCATAAACATTTGAACTTTTGACAGCACCGGATGGCTCGTATTTGTCATCATCAATTAAAATTGGTGCAAAGTCTTGTTCTACCATAAATGTCAGCATTCTTGGAAGTGAATTGTCTTTGTTTTGAGGATCTGGAACAGTATCTCCTAACCAAAATGCAAACCTCATCAGAGTTAGTTCTGGAGTAGAAAACGCAAGAGTGTGTCTGGACATGTATTCTTGCGCAGCTTTTTTTCCATCAAAAACCTTCATGGAAATTTATAATCTTTGTTTATGTATAATAGTTTCTGGCAAAATTATTAATGGACCGGGGGGGAATTGAACCCCCGACATCCTCGTTGCGAACGAGGCATTATACCACTAAACCACCGGCCCTTCCATTACATCTCAGAGATGTGTTTTTATTCATTTTCTCATGCAAATCTATGACACAATTCAAAGAAGAAGAGTTTAGAATTTCTTTCTAATGGCATGAATTACAACAGCAGGTGCTACAAAATACATTCCTAGATTTAGTATAATTAGACTGATTCCATATCCTAACACGCTAGCTTCTGAATCCATATCAACATAGTTTAGAATTGAAAGTGAGCTAATCATAGGCGTGATCATAATCTTTACAGCTTCCTTGAATGCTGGATTTTCTCTCTCATAATCAGCTATTATAGGACTAAATGAGTAGTAGAACGAATTAAATGAATTCATAAAACTAGATCCTGTTTCAGTCTGTAACAATTTACTGTCTCTTATCTCTCGTAATTGTTGTACTTGTGGTGCAAGCTCAGAACCATATGTTGCAGTAGCTATCAAACAACCACCACCATTTGATTCAGGTATATTCTGCGCAAACTCTTTTGGAAGTATTCTGTATATTTTTCCATTAGATAGTGATACGATATACAAAAAACCATCTGGTCCTTCTTTCACATCTGTAATCGCACCAAAACCAATTCCAAACAAAATTTCTTCATTTGACTCATCAATGTTTAATGTATTGTCTTGAAGATCAGGTGAATTAAAAACAAATCCAGTTCTTTGTTCATTTAGATTAAGACGATAGATGTTTCCGTTATTGCAATCTCCAACAAAAACTCTATCTGTTTGCGCAAATTTTTCTGACGTACTAAATGCAATTCCAGTAGGGCAAACTGGTTTCTCCCATACAAATTCTGGATTACTGTAAACAAAATCTCCATATTTTGGCAATGAATCAATTAGAGTTTGATTCTTTGTAATGCCCATTATTTCAATCCAACCACTGTTAAAATTTTCTGGCACTAGATTAATTTCATCAGACGAATCATCACCATTTTCAGTATCCCATAGATTTCCAGTTACTGGGTCTACCGTTATTCCAAAACTATTTCGGATTCCCATTGCATAATATGATCCTGGCGGGTCTATTCTGAGAATTACACTGGTATCGTTTTTCCAATCAGCATCTCTATTCTGTAGTCTACCGTAATTTCCATTATCTCCAATCACTGCATATGTCTGCCCACCAAAGCTAGTCATTGCACCCCCGTTGTGATAAAAATTATCACTTGGTAATGTTTTAAGCAATACTGGATTTACTAATTTTTCACCATTCCAATCATATCTATAAATTCTATTTTCAATTGCCTTTCCTGCATCAAAGTCAGCTGCTGTAAAATAGACATACACTTTGGAGCCATCAGATGTTATTCCAAGCATTCCTCTTTCCCCATCTTTTGCAACAGATACATCCAAAACAGGCTCTGGCTGCAAAATTCCATTTCTTACCAGTCTAACTATTCCGTCATATCTTTGCAATACCAAAATGTCATCTCCAAGAAAGGTCATAGTGGTTGGACTATTTGAAATGCCTTCTGCCACGAATTGTTCAACTACATAGTTTTCATCAAGAACCTTAGGGAGTAATGACTGGTCAGAATTATTGGTTTGTTCTGCAAATGTATGTGGAATCATTATAATTCCAATAAAAATAACCGCACATACCAAAAGTAAAACTTTCACAAAAAAATTACAATTTTGAACTAGATAAGTTTGTTCTATGCCCTCCGAGAGTTTTTCCAGCATGATTTTCTTACATGTCATATCTCAACGCATAATAGACTGCAGGACATGAAAAATTTCCGATGACGTATGACACCGTGATCACAAATTCACACATAATTTTACCTCAGGGAGTACTTGACAAAAACATCATAATTGATGAGGGAAAAATTGTTGGTTTTACAAATGATATTCCTGCATGTGATCACAAAATAAATGGAAATGGTCTAATCTCAATACCTGGACCAATAGATACTCACGTTCACTATGGGGTGTATTCTCCCATTGATCAGGCTGCAAAAACTGAGTCACATGCAGCAGCTATTGGTGGAATAACAACCATGATGAGAATGTTGCGATTGGGAAATTCGTTTAAAACTTCACTACCAGATCAACTAGACGCTGCATCAAAAAATCATTATATTGATTATACAATTCATGCATCTATTTTCACTCCTCAACAAATCAGTGAAATGCCTTACTGTATTGAAAAAGGAATTACTTCGTTTAAAATTTACATGAATCTTGGTGGCGATGTAGGCCATGTGTATATGGACATGTCTCCATACTCTTCTAAATTATCTGAAGCAACAGTAGATGTAAATGATAAACTAGTAGAAGAGATTGTAAAAACTGCAGCATCACTTGGATGTCCTGTCTTGGTTCATGCAGAAGATTACGAATCATGTGCATGCGGAATAAAGACCGCTAAAGAGAAAAAACGTGATGGCCTTCCTGCATGGTCTGAAAGCAGATCTCCTGAATTTGAAGCAAAGGCAATCAAAACAGTTTCAAAATTTGGAAGAGATTATGGCTGTACAATTTACTTTGCTCACATTGGTTCTCAAAAAGCATTACAGCAAATTAAAGAAGAACGAAAACTTGGAACTAAAATTTTTGTTGAAACATGTCCTCACTATCTTACATTATCATATGAAAATCAGCAGGGATATCTTGCCAAAGTCATGCCTCCCATTAGAACCGCACAAGATAATGCTGCAGTATGGGATGCACTATCACACAATCTCATTGATACTATAGGAACAGACCATGTTGCAAATCAACTAAAACTAAAACTTGGTGGCATTGATGTCTGGGGAGCTCTGGCAGGATTTCCAGGAATAGGTACAGTGATACCAATTTTGTTAAGCGAGGGAGTAAACAAGAATAGAATCTCACTTGAGCAATTTGTACGATTTACAAGTAGTAACGCTGCTCAAATATTTGGAATGCATCCAAAAAAAGGAACACTAGCCAAAGATGCAGATGCTGATATTACCATGATAAATTTGAAAAAAGAAAATAAAGTATCCTCAGAACTGTTTGGTGGATTTTCTGACTATATTGTATATGAAGGAATGACATTGAAGGGATGGCCTGTTAAAACAATTGTAAGAGGCCATCTAGTAGCTGAAGATTTTGAAGTTGTTGGAAAACTAGGACATGGAAAATTCATTGAACGTCCATATTCTTGATAATTAAATTATTCATAGTTAAATGAAAAATATTGAGATTGGATCTTAAGACCAAAAACGGTTAGTTGTTTGGTGAGAGTTCCAATCATGTTTTTTATCAAAATAGTATTTAGATCATACTGATAATTCATACGTGAGTCTTTTAAGGAAAATTTCTAAAATTATTATGGTTTTCATAGGCTAATGGAGTCATTCGCTTGTTGGCTAACCATCGTCCAAGGCTTGGGCAATTTGGCCCAAGTCTTTTTTCATTAATTTGGCTATCATATGGATCATTGATCTGAACAAATTGTTCATGGATCTTTTAAACCAATTTTTACTATACTGTGATATGTTAGAAAATAATGAGCCAAAACCTGCATGGGAAGAAGTAATGGGACTATCATGGCTAATTTTAGATGACGAATATAATCTGAAATAATTTTCTAAATTATATCGAATTTACCACCAATCTTGGCTCTGTAAATTACATCTGGTTTTCTGATGAATATTCCTGATTCCATTACTCCTGTGATTTGTTTGATTTTTTGGGAAAGTACTTTTGGATTTTTGATTACTCCAAAATCACAATCAAGAATAATATTTCCATTTTCTGTAAAGAATGGATATCCTCTATTAAGTAAACGTAGTTCTGTTTTTCCTCCTAATTTCTTGATTGCATCTGTTACTGAATTTCTTGCAAGTGGATGAACTTCTACTGGAACTGCTCTTGTAAAGTTTTTAACAAATTTTGATTTATCTGCCATGACTACTACTTTTTTAGCTAGACTAAACAAAATATTTTCTCGTAACAGAGCTCCTCCTCCTCCTTTAATGACAAATCTTTGAGAATCAATTTGATCAGCACCATCAAAGACAACATCTATGTGATCAACTTGATCAGCTTCTACTAATGGAATACCTCCTTTTTCAGCAATCAATTTTATCTGTAATGAGGTTGGCACTCCTCTGATGTTGTAATTTTTTATTTTGATTAATGATGAAAGAGATTTTACAAGAGTAGTAGCTGCTCTACCACTACCGAGTCCAACTACAAAACCATCTTTTACAAATTTTAATGCATCAATCGATAATGCCTCTATGGCATCATCGTAAGACAATCACTCTACCTCTGCTTGCTCAATCTTGGAGAGAACTTTCATGATCTCTCCTTTGATTTTATCTAGATCATCTGAATTATCTTCATCAAAGTCATCTTCTAGCACTGTGATTGGATTTGACTTTGGTTCTGGAAGAGATTTGTGCTCAGTTATCTTTGCAATTTCTTTATTGATATCTGGCTTTGTTTCGAATTTAATTTCTGGTTTTGCAATAACTGCTTGTATGATCTCAATTTTGTCTTCAATCTTTGGTTGAACTATTTCTCTTATGGTCTCCTCTTTTGGCTGGATTATTTCTCGTATGATCTCCTCTTTTGATTCAATTGATTTTTCAAATAATGGAAATTTTGGTTCTTTGTTTGAAAATCTGGTCAATGTAGTTAATTCAAATGATTGTCTTGAACTTGTTTGTGGGATTACTATTGGATCTAATTTTGTCTCTTTTGGTTTTTCAAAGTTGAATACTTTTCTACTTGGTTTTACTTCCGATTTGCTCTCAGGTACTTCCTCTTTTTTTATTTCTGAAATTGATACATTTACAGTTGCAATCTTTGATGACAATTCATACAATCTATCATCTAGTTTTGATAGTTTTTGATCCATTAGTGTAATCAATCCATCTCCAATTGGACCCAAATCTGGATGATGACTTGCGTCTTCAAGTTTTTCTAATCTTGCTAATACAATTCCTAGTTGGTGTTGATACTTTAACAATAATTTATCACGTTGAATCTTTGGAAAATCAGAATCTGTTTGATATAATCTGGAAATTGTTTTTGTAAGAATATCTTTTTCGATTTTTAGAGAATTAATTTGACTTTTGATATGTGAGCTAGCACCAAGACTTAGTAATTGTGTTTTATTTCTTGGCATTTTTCTTACAGCAGCTGCTGTAGCAACACCTGCTAGCGAACTAAGAATAATTGCAATCTCTTGCATCTACGTATACCATTTAATCCAGGAATACTTTCTGCGTTTAGCCTCTGGAAAACCGCAACTTGCACATTGGTGGTGACGTTTATGAAATGCGTTATTACCGCATCTTCTACATCTGATGTGTACTTTTTTCTTGGTAAAACCACCCATTGAAGTTGTGCCTCTCGTCATCTCAAATCACCTAATTTACTGGTGGTGGAGGAGATATCATAACAACATTGTCTCCTCTGACGACGATTGTGCCTAGGCTTTTTGAATTGCCATCAGTATGAATTTCCTCTGATGAGTCAAGTAGCAGATTCATGTGTTGATCAAAACCGAGTAAACTACCTCTGATTGTTTTGCCACCTTTGAGTTTTATCAATACAATTTGATTGATACTCTCATCCAATACTTTTACTGCCATATCAACGGACATCTATTTCACTTATTGGCTTTGATATTGAGGGATTATATTAAAATTTCATTGGTGTAACTTTGAACTATGACCGGTGAGGCAAGTTTGACACTTTTTTTCGAGATTTTTCATGATTTCATCTAAAATTATCTGCCCATCTCTCTTAGTGGCTTTTCTTGGATCTCCCCAAATTCCATTTTTAGTAACTTTTGGAAATGATTTTGCTGCCAATCGTCCTAAATCGTTGATTTGTTGCTGTTTCATTCCATCCGTCACAAGTCCTTTTTTTGCCAATTTCATTTTGACATTTTTTGAGATTGCAAGCATCAGCGAAGTCTCTACAAATCCTGCATGATCAAATTCTCTTTGCATAAAATGCCAATATGAAAGTGGAAAAACTCTGAGTTTGTTTTTTGATAATTTTCGTAATTTTTCATCAATATTTTTCAACGGCTTTAGATTTCCATGATGTCCATTAATGACAAAAACTGTTTTGATATTATTTGCAAGAAGTGATGTACACAAATCAGTCATAACAGCACTAAGAGTTGATTCTTTAATACTCAAGTTGAAAAATGGTGCATGTTCAAATGATACACCATATGTTATTGTAGGTAAAAGTAGAAAATCTTTCTTTTCTGATAATTGTTTTGCTATCTCAGTAACAATATCTGAATCCGTTGAGATTGGTAAGTGTGGACCATGTTGTTCTATTGAGCCTACCGGAATTACTGCAATTTGTTTTTTATTTTTAATGATTTTTCTTAGATTAGGATCAAATTGGGATTTAATTTCTGTCATCTGATTCACTTAGATTTGACATGAACCTTTCTCCAGCGAACTTCAAGCTTGTTTTCTAGGTGCATCTTTATTGCTTTTAGCAAAGTATCTGCTTCTAGTTTTTGACCTTTGGATTTAATTTCCTCCAACGTGTAATTTGGATCAACTTTAAAAGAATCCTGAAAAATTATTGGTCCCTGATCCAAGTTTTCAGTTACATAATGAGAAGTTACACCAACGATCTTTGTTCCTCTTTCATAAGCTTGTGCATATGCAAGAGCACCTGGAAACGCAGGTAATAATGATGGGTGAATATTGATTATTCTATTTGGATATCTCCAAACAAAGTTTGGACCAAGAATTTTCATATATCTTGCAAGTACAATCAAATCAATTTCGTGTTTTTCACAAACTTCCATTATTTTTTCTTCAGCTTTTTCTTGATTTGATTCTTCAATTACAATAAATGGAATTTTTGCTTTCTTTGCTATGGACTCTAACGTTTTTTCAGTTCCTATAATTACAGAAATACTTCCCTTCAGTGATTTCTTTTTGGCAGCATCAAGTATTGTTTCCAGACAACGTGGTTCTTTTGTAACTAGTATTGCAATATTTTTTTCTGAATTTGTTTCATGATGGGTGTTTACATCCATCTTTTCTTTTTTAGATAAGACTTGAATTCCAGAATCAAACTTCTTTACATCTACTGCTTTTGTAAAAGATACTTCAAGATACATTCCAAAAAGACCTTTGATTACATTTTGATTTACTTTTTCGATGTTTCCACCATTTTCAAATACAAAATTAGTAAATGACGCAACTATTCCTTCTCTGTCTTTTCCAATGACTGTAATTCCAATTATTGTCTTTTTCATAACTTTTTTTGATCACTATTTTCTCATTATTAATCATTCACAGAAATTTACAATCAATGCGGGAGGTGGGATTTGAACCCACGAACTCCTAAGAGATAGGGTCCTAAGCCCTACGCCTTTGACCAGGCTGGGCGACTCCCGCATCGGACTTGCCATTAAACACAAATTTATCTATTATTGAAGTAAGTTATGGCAAAATTTTTTGGAACTAATGGAATTCGTGGAGTCTTTTCTGAAGATTTTACCTTAGAATTTGTACATGACATGACATTAGCAATTGCAACATACTTCAAAAAAGGACCGATATTAGTTGGATATGATGGAAGAGAATCAAGTCCGATAATTGCAAAAGTTGTATGTTCTACACTAAATTATGCTGGACTTGATTGTAATAATGCAGGACTTGTGCCGACACCGTGTCTTGAGTATGCTGTAAAGAAACTTGGCTACTCTGGTGGAATAATGATTACCGCATCTCATAATCCACCACAATATAATGGAATCAAACCCGCTGCAAAAGATGGTGTGGAAGTTTCACGAGAGGATGAATTGATAATTGAAGATATTTTTCTGAAAAAAAATTGGATAAAAAACCCATCAAAGTGGGGGATTACAGGAAAAGAAAACAGAGCAACTGATGTTTATATTAATGGAATAATTTCTCAGGTAGATTCACAGAAAATAAAATCAAAAAATCTCAAGGTTGTTTTGGATTTAGGAAATGGAGCACAGGCAGTAACTGCGCCTGTATTTTGCAAATCACTTGGATGTAAAACATTTTTAATCAATGAAAAAATTGACGGTTTATTTCCAGGACGTGGTTCAGAACCAACTCCACAAAATCTTTTTGAACTTTCCAAAACAGTTCAACAAAATAATGCAGATCTTGGAATTGCATTTGATGGTGATGGTGATCGAAGTATTTTCTGTGATAATAATGGAGAGATCCTTACTGGTGACAAGTCTGCACTGGTTCTCACAAAATTCATCTTACAAAAAAATCCAAATTCTCTAGTTGTTACTTGTTTGAATTCTGGTTCAAATATAGAACTTGTTGCAAATGAATTTAATTCACAAGTGATACGAACCAAAGTTGGAAGTGTAGAAGTATCACGAAAGATGGTGCCAACAAATGCATTGATTGGTTTTGAAGAAAATGGTGGATTCATGTTTGGAAAACATAATCAGGTAAGAGATGGTTGTATGACTTTAGCTTTAATGTTAGAACTCTTGGCTACATCTGAAAAAACATTGTCTGAGGAAACTTCTAGTCTTCCACCTTCTTTTACAACAAAAGATAAAGTTGCTTGTTCTCAAGAAGATTCTAAAAAACTAATACAATCACTAAAGGAAGAATTCCCAAATTCTGATACAACTGATGGCATCAAAATCACAAGTAATTCTAAAAACTGGGTAATGATTAGACCTAGTGGAACAGAACCCATCATTAGAATATATGGAGAAGCTGAGAGTCAGCAAAAACTAGACACTTTGATGTCAAAATACCTCCAAAAAGTCAAGTCTGTTATTTCCGATAACACTTTTAAAACCAATTGCTAGCATGATTGGAATGGAGAATGATCCCTAAAGGGTGATATAGTATGGGTAAACCTTATTATGTAAAATTTGAAACGCCTGAAGAACTCGTAAATCCAATCTTGGAGGCTGTTAGAGTTGCATCTACCAGCGGTAAAGTAAAGAAAGGAACCAATGAAGCTACAAAGGCCATTGAACGAGGAACAAGCAAACTAATCATTATCGCCGAAGATGTTGAACCACCAGAGGTAGTCGCCCATCTTCCAATTTTATGTGAAGAACTGGGTGCAGCATATGCATTTGTTCCAAGCAAGCAAGAATTAGGAAAGTCTTTGGGCATTGACATTACTTCTGCCGCTGCAGCAATTTTAGATGCTGGTGATGCACAACACATAGTTGATCAAGTTGTATCAGCAATTGCTAAAATTAAAGGTGGAAAGACTAGTAAATGAGTACTACAACTGATGACGTAACTCAATCTGAAATTATTCAAATTGTTGGCAGAACTGGTATTGCTGGTGAAGTTATTCAAGTTAGAGTGAAAGTTCTTTCTGGTAAAGATAAAGGTAGAATTCTCACTAGAAATGTAAAAGGTTCTATTAGAATAGGAGAAATTCTAATGCTAAGAGAAACAGAAAGAGAAGCAAAGAAAATTCATTAGGTGAAATAGATGAGTCTTTTAGTAAAACCATGCAGTTTTTGTGCTAGACCTGTTGCAAAAGGTTCAGGTACAATGCTTGCAAAAAATGATGGAACTGTTTTATGGTTTTGTTCAGCAAAATGCAAGAAAAATGCACTAGAACTAAAACGTGATCCAAGAAAATTAAAGTGGACCAAAAAATACGTCAAAGGCGGAATTCAACACAAAAAGTAAAATTGACTGAACACACTCTTTTCATTGTAAAACCAGATGCAGTAGCTAGAAAACTTACTGGTGAAGTCATTGCAAGATTTGAAAGAAAAGGATTCAAACTTTTAAAATTAAAGATGTTTACATTTACACAAAAGCAAGCTGAAAATTTCTATGGAGTTCATAAAGACAAACCATTCTTTGGTGAACTCACATCATTTATCACATCAGGTCCAGTGGTTGCAGCGATAATTGAGGGAAACAATGCAATTGCAACTACGCGAATTATGATTGGCGCAACAAAATCCTTTGAGGCAGCACCTGGTTCAATACGGGGAGATTTTGGATTGGGATTTAGTGACAATATCATTCATGGATCTGATTCACAGGAAAGTTTTGATCACGAATCGAGGGTAGCATTTGAGTGATCTGATTGCAAATTCGTCAACCCATTGTGGTAGTTCTAGGTCACGTAGACTCTGGTAAAACATCTCTCTTAGATAGAATTAGAGGTACTGGCGTTCAAGGTAGGGAAGCCGGAGGCATCACTCAGCATATTGGTGCAAGTTTTCTTCCAACTGAAACAATCAAAGAAACATGTGGTCCACTATACAAAAAATTACAAGAATCAGAAAACCAAGTTCCTGGAATTTTAGTAATTGATACACCAGGACACGAGATCTTTACAAATCTTAGAGCAAGAGGCGGTTCTGCTGCTGATATTGCAATACTGGTAGTTGATGTTAACAGAGGATTTCAACCACAAACAAATGAGAGCCTAAAAATTCTGCAGAGTAGAAAAGTTCCATTTGTTGTTGCACTAAACAAATGTGATCAAATATCTGGATGGAGAAAATCAGAAACTAAATTTATTACACAAGCAATCAAAGAACAAGACGCGTTTATTCAAACTGATCTTGATCAAAAAATCTACGATGTAGTCGGAACACTATCAATTTTGGGATACCAATCTGAGGCATTTTATAGAGTTAAAGACTTTAAATCAGAAATTGCGATTGTACCAATCTCTGCAAGATCTGGAGTTGGAATCCCAGAATTACTTGCAGTATTAGTTGGATTGACACAGCAATACTTGCAAAAAAGATTAGATCAGAAAGAAAAAGAATCAAGAGGAATAGTACTTGAAGTAAACGATGAGATTGGACTAGGTCATACAGCTAACATCATTTTGATTGATGGTAGTATCAAAAAAGGTGATACCATAGTTGTTGCAAAAAGAGATTCAGTTATTGTAATAAAACCAAAAGCAATTCTTTTACCAAAACCACTTGATGAAATGAGGGATCCCAGAGACAAATTCAAACCCGTACAAAATGTTAATGCAGCTGCAGGACTCAAAATTGCATCGCCTGACCTTGAAGGCGTTTTACCTGGCAGTACTCTTTATGTTGCATCAAACGAAGCTGATATAGCAAAATATACCAAACTAATCGAATCTGAAATGAAATCTGTATTTATTGATACAGAAACAAATGGTGTTATTTTAAAATGTGATACTATAGGCTCACTTGAGGCAGTAGTTGAGATGCTAAGACGCTCTCAAGTACCAATAGCTAAAGCAGACATTGGACCAGTTAATCGTCGAGACATCATGGGGGCTAAAGCCATCAAAGAAAATGACAGACATCTAGGTGTAGTCTTGTCCTTTAATGTCAAGATACTTCCTGATGCAAAAGAAGAATCAGAAAACAGTCACATCAAAATTTTTGAAGACAGAATAATTTACAGTCTGATTGACAATTACAATGCTTGGGTAAGTGAAGACACTGCCAATGAAGAAGATGCAGTTTTTGCAGAACTAACACCCATTTCCAAATTCACATTTCTCAAAGGTTATGTTTTTAGAAATAACAATCCTGCAGTATTTGGAATTAGAATCGATGTTGGAACTCTGAAACAAAAAGTTCCTTTTATGAACAAGGATGGAAGACGAATTGGTCTAGTTCATCAACTTCAACTTGATGGAAAAACTGTACCTTCTGCCAAAACAGGAAAAGAGGTTGCATGCTCTGTTCAAGACGTAACAATTGGCAGACAGATTTTTGAAGAAGAAGTATTCTATACGTTTCCTTCATCACATGAGGCAAAAAAACTTCTTGCCAAATTTATGCACAAGCTTAGTTCAGAAGAACAAGAAATTCTAAATAAAATTATAGAAATTCAACGAAGCAAAGATGCATCTTACGCTTACTAGTCTGAATATTTTTTGCAGATCATATGAATTCCAGGTGCACCAACTGCCCCCATCATTTTATCAACTATTTGTCCTGATTTGAACATGATAAACATTGGAATTGATTGTACTGCAAATCTCATTGCAATGTTTTGGTTTTGATCTACATTAACTCGTGCAAATTTTATCTCTGGATATTTCTTTGAAAGACTCTCAAATACAGGGTGCATCATCTTGCATGGACCACACCAATCTGCCCAAAAATCAACCAGTGTGGGATTCTCAGCAGAAATTATCTGAGTAAAATTTGTATCATTTAGGTCAATGATTCCTGGTTGAATATGAGGCTGACTTTGTTGTCTAATCATCTCTTCGAGTTTTCTTTGTTTTATTCTCTCAATTTCAGGATCATCGGCCAATAACTACAACCAATTTGATTCTATTAAAAAATCTATGTTGGATGTTTTTCAAATAATTTTTTACAATGTTTTTTCTAGATTATATTTTTCTAATCACTATCTGTTTTAATTGGCATTGCCTCATATCTTTTAGAATTACATATTGGACACTGATCAATATATTTTGTCAAGCTCACAGAAGTGTAAACAATTCCACAATCTCCACAAATTCTAAGATTTCTACTTAGTTTGCCCATGTTATCGTAAATGGACATTATGATTAAAAACTTAGTCGTGTTTTTGCCTTTTTAATACTATAAAACAACATGATTGGTGCTACAAAATACATTCCAACATTCATCAAAATCACTCCAATTCCATACCCTAGAATTTCTTGTTCTGAATCAGCTGCTGACATGATTGAAAGTGATGATAACATTGGAGTGATTCCAATTTTTACAATTTCTTTGAATACTGGGTTCTCTCTTTCCAGATCAGCGATTGTTGGTGAGAATGAATAATACAATTGGTTGAATCCAGTCATAAATGAAACACCTGATGCAGTACTCATCACTTTGTTATCTCGAATCTCCCTGAGGAATTGTACCTGTGGTGCCATCTCAGAGCCGTATGCTGCAGTAGCAATCAGACATCCACCACCTTCTTGTAGATTATCGTCAACTGTACATATTCCATCAACTAGTTTTGTTCCTGTACCACATTGCCCACTTTCCTGTTCTTTGATTTCCGGTTCATCTAATCCAACTGCATCATAAATCGTCATATCTGAATAGGTTTCATCAAACCAATCCTTGAATTTCGGCTCGTTATTGTATCTATCAATGTAAAACTGTGGATCTAGAGTTGGATCCACAAAAGGTGCTATCTTTTTTGGCTCTTCCAAGCCTACTGCTTGATAAATTGAGGAATATTCTGGATATGTTTCATCAAACCACTCTTTGTATTTCGGCTCGTTATTGTATCTATTAACATAAGACTGTGGATCTTTTGTTGGATCAACAAATAGGGCTAGAACTTCTAGAGACTCTTCCAAGCCTACTGCTTGATAAATTGAGGAATATTCTGGATATGTTTCATCA
>CAYYXT010000001.1:185102-216190 GCA_964475825.1 uncultured Nitrosopumilaceae archaeon
GCTCGTTATTGTATCTATTAACATAAGACTGTGGATCTTTTGTTGGATCAACAAAAGATGCAATTCCTAATTCTTTAGCTTCTGGTGTTGGTTCCGGTTCTACTGTTGGTTCTGGTTCTGTTACTGGTGTTGGTTCTGGTTGTATTACAGGAGCTGATTCAGTTACAGTGATCTTTACACTTTCTCTATCTTCCGATGCTCCTTTTTTCACCACAATATCAAAAACATATGAAGCTGGACCTTGAGATTCTGTAGGAGTCCATGTAAATTGCCCTGTTTCACTATTGATGGATGCACCTGTTGATGGATTTTTTTCAAGACTGAATACCGTACCTGTTAATGATTCAGTTAATGTAGCAGTAAACACTAGGGTCTTTTTTTCTTCAATTGTTTTATCTGGAATTGAATTAAATGCTAATACAAAGTCAGGAATTAGAGCAGCTTTCTCTCCATCAAATTCTAACTGCATAGAGATACCTTCTTCAATTTTATCAACAAATGCTGTTACATTATAAATTCCCTCTATTGAAAAAATATTTTTTACATTTTTTGGAATTGTTTCATATTCTCCTTGAGGATCTGAAAAACCACCAAGCAATTTTGCATCTCCATTAGGGCTTCTTACAATTACTGTGATTATATTGCCTCCTTCATTTTCAGTTCCAAAAAATGAGATCATTTCATCAATAGTGTAAAAACTTTTTTTCATAGAGACTGTAGTGACCTCTGCGTAGGCTGGTACTATAATCAGTACAAATAACGAAAATACCAAAAATACACCTAATTTTGTGCGCACGATATGAAATGGAATGCATTTGCTTTTAAAAAACGCGGATAAATTCTTCTATAGATTTGATAATAAAATTTCACCAAATTCAGAGGTCAAGTAAAAACCTCATAAACACTCCATTATTTTGCTCAATTTTCATCTCGTAAAATGTAGGGGCTTTGATTTCCACTTTGAAATTATGTTTTAAAAAATCAAGCGGTTCACCATACGCTTTGGCAATAATTTTGTAACCTTTGTTTTCTCGAATTTCAAGTTCTATTCTTTTTATTGCAAAACCTTCTGTGATTAGGACAAAAGTTACTTCTTCTAGCCAGCTAAACAAAAGATATCTGAGATCTTTTCCTTGTGCAACAATTTCTTTTTGATCTTTTTCTTCTACCTTATCTTGATCTAGTGTGAGATTAATTACTGCATTGGCAGTAACTAGAAATGCCTCTTTGAGGTCTTTTGCAGTTACTTCAATGAATGCATCAGTTGCATGATCTAAAAACTTGTAACTCAACTATATTTTTGAAATCTTGCCAATTATTAATTTAGATGGTCTTTGAGCCATCCTCACTGGTATTTGTTACTGCTTTTTTAGAATAAATATTTTATGTTTAACATTTTTTTCCTAGACTAAATTTTAGAACAATATTTAACATAAGGAAGATCATCAGAATCTGCAAATGCAGAAACATTAACTGAACCCAAAATAGAAGATAATAAAATAACACCTAATAAAATTCCAGTAACTTTGCCTGCCACACTTCAAAATTTAGAGACTAATGTAGTTAAATCTGCTCCTGTGTAAACAAATAATATTACAATTCGGACAAAAATTTCAGTTATCACTAATAACCATTCCTGTTTATTGATCCGTTATTCTTTATATGGATAATTCATCAAAATCTGATAATGAAAAAGACACAACTTCTAAGTATTGTTTTTTTACTGGTTATGATTACTGGCGTTGCTGCTGGTAATGCAGTATATGCTGAATCAGATGAAAAACAAAATGACCTCAAAGAAAGACTAGCAAACTTTTGCAATATGACTGATACTGAAAAAGAGCAATTCTTTTTGGATCATCCAAGAATTGCCCAATTCAAAGACAGATTACTAAACATTTGTGAGCAAAGCGAAGATCAACGCAAAATAGCTATTGAAGCTTTCATCAAAGAAGCTACAGAGAAAAAATCTGATTATAACATGGCAGACAAGCTGGAAAAATACTGTACAATGTCTGATGCTGACAAGAAAATATTTTTGGCAGAACATGACAAAACAGATCACAAAGATAGAATGGATGCATACTGTACATTAGATGAATCTGGAAGAGATGCTTACATTGCTGAACACAAGATGATGGTAGATGAAATGCAAGAAAAGCACGAAGAAATCCGTGATCATAAAGCAGAATACCAAAAATACTGTAAAATGACTACCGATGAACGTGCTGCAGAAATTACTGATGCTGAAAAATTAGCAAAAATCTCTGAATGGTGTGAAATGACACCTGAGCAAAGAGAGGAATACAAAAAAGAAAATCATGATGCTGCAATGGATTTCAAAGAAAAACATTTTGATGCACTGGATAGAATGAAAGAAAATCATGACATGTCTCCAAGATTGCGAGCAATGATCATGACTTCTGATGTTTCTCAAGATAAAATGGATGAACTAAGAGCAAAATACCAAGAAAAGCACGGTGATTTAGATGAGAAAAGAGAAGAGCTCAAAATGAAATTCAAGGATCATGTCTCTGCAATGCTGGGCAAACTCACAGATGAGCAAAAAGCCGACATTAAATCAAGACATACAGAGATGAAGGCACTAAAAGCTGAACTGCGAGAAAAGTCATCTACACTAACTGATGAGGAAAAACAAGAACTTAGAGCAGAATTCATTGAAAAGGCAAAATCTATGCAACTAGCATGGATCTCACCACGACTCCAAGTATCTGCAGGAATTGATGCAGGAGAAATTGAATGTCGTGAAGGATATAGCCTTGTAATGAAGACATCAAACGGATTGCCAATGTGCTTAAAAGCTAACTCGGCATTAAGAATGATTGAAAACGGTTTTGCAGTTCCTGCAAACTAATTTCTTTTTTATTTTTATGGCTTGAATGATAAATCTCTATGAGAGAATTATTATTTCTCTAATGTTTTCTATGACCAATTATTCTACAAACTAAAATTCATAAATAAAATCGTTTTACGACAATTAACCCTTCCACACAGAACTATTCTTTATAATTTCTTGTATGGAAATCCAGTATGTTTCAAATAATTTTGGATAGGTTTGTTTAGAAAACTGAATTACTGGACATTGTGCTCTTTTAATTCCTGTTAAATAATTTGAAATAGTCATCCTACCTTCTGATGAATTTACATCGGTACATTGAGCATGAAACATTGGAATGTGTTGATATGTGTAAATTTCTACCTTCCCTATAAGACCCATTTTTAAAACTTCTTTAAATTTATTTAATTGATTTAATGTTTCAGGTATTTCTTGATAGTATTTTTTCTCTACATCTGGAATTGTAAATTTTTTTAAAGCCCACTCTCCATCTAATGCAAAACATTTCAAAATCACTCCTTTTTTTAACAACTCTATGACATAATTCTTAAATTCAGTTGGATTACGACCCTCAAAATACTTTGTATATTCACGTAAACGTATCCCTAGTTCAATTACTTCCGATTTTGCATTTGGTAGAGTAGACTCTTGTTGATGTTTCTATTAATCTCAGTCATTAGTTGATTATAGCGATCTTTCTTGATTTTGTAGCCACATTTTCTCATGTACTCAATTCCCTCCATTACTGTCAGTCTCCTGACTTTGCACCATATTCGTGCACGGTGTTCATCACTAAGAGGATCTGAAATCCCTTCATCTCTAGGAATTATTTGTGTCATCTAATTCTAAATTAAATATTTTTAATTTTATTTAAGTCGAGGGGCAATAACGACTTCTAATTTTCAAAAATTGCCTAGTTCTGCATAGTTATCACAGAAATATCTAAATCCATACCATTAGCAACAACACCAATGGAACTACCACGCGGAATGAAAGACTTTGAGGATAAAGAAAACACAAACATCGAACATATCAGGTATCATTTTAAAAAATTATCAAATCTATACGGATTCTCCTTTATGGATCCATCCCCGATAGAACTCTTATCAGTATTAGAGACAAAGTCAGGACCTGCAATTAGAGATGAAATCTATTATTTCAAAGACAAAGGAGACAGAGAAGTAGCTCTAAGATTTGATTTTACTGTAGGATTAACAAGATATGCAGCTGCACAAAAATCAATGAGACTCCCAGCAAAAATATCCGCATTTGGCGGAGTATTCAGATATGACGAGCCACAAAAGGGACGATATCGCTATTTTCACCAGTGGGATGTAGAGATTTACGGAAAACCAAATTTAGAATCCGAAGCTGAAATAATTGAATTGACATCCAGATTATTTGATTCGTTATTGCTCAAAGATATCACAATAGACATCAATCACAGAAATTTAGTAGAGTCATTTATTATTCAAATCTTTGATTCCAAAGATCCCAAACTAGTTGCAGATATGCTAAGGGCAATTGACAAGATACAAAAAAAATCAAAGCAAGAAATCATATCTGAGTTTAAAGACAGATATGACATTTCTAAACTAGAAAAGATTCTAGAGTTTTCACAAATTAAAGGAACTATACAAGATATAGAATCAAAACTAGATACATCAAAATTACAATCATGGACTGAGCTAAAACAGCTACTAGACTCGCTAGAAAACAGAGGAATAGTAAATACACGCATAAATTTCGGCATAGTTAGAGGACTGGACTATTATTCTGGAATGGTCTTTGAGGTCTTTGATAAAAATTCAACTCTGGGTGCTCTAGCTGGTGGAGGAAGATATGATTCTTTAACTAAAGCATTTGGAAGAGAAGACATTGGAGCTACAGGTGTTGCAGGTGGAGTAGAGAGAATCATATTAACAATGCAAGAGCAAAAAATTATACCCGAAGCAAAGCAAACCAGAGTTTCAGTTTTATACATAAACGAAGAGATGCAAAAAGTTGCAATGAGTATTGCATCTTTACTTCGATTAAACAACATTCCAACTGACATTGATCTCTCTGGAAAAAATCTAAAAAAACAAATCGAGCAAGCATCTGAATCAAAATATTGCATTATAGTAGCTCCAAAGGAATTAGAGCAGAGCAAAGTTGTATTAAGAAACATGCAAGATGGAACTGAATCACAAATTGATATAGAACAGCTTACTGATGATCCAGAATCAATACTTAATTTAGAAAAGCCCTAGTTAACATCATAATTTCAGGACCACTAGTCATGGATCCAACCACTACTGTATGGTCGTTTACCAAGATTCCAGACATAACATATGGAATGCCGTTATTAATGGTAGTCTGCTCTATTTTTACGCCCATTACATTTGCAAACACCTTCATATCTTCTTCGTCAGCTTCTGGGTGTATTGCAGCACCTGAATTGTTTGCAACCATCACTGCCCCTGTTTGATTAAATCCTGCAATTCTTTTCTGTAAAACTTCTACTCCTAATACTTGCTCTATTGTCTGACAGTCTTCTTTTGATAGCCATGGTGATACAATAGCTCCTTTATCATTTGCACAAATTACATTTCCAAGTGCAGTGTATTTTGAATCTAATACTCCGATTTCCATTTTGGTCTCTTTTTTTAGAAATTCATATTCATCTATATATGCAGTCTTTGGAAGCAAAATTCCATTGTTATTCATGACCATCAATGCTCCTAAAAGGCGAGTATTTGCAACAGATGAATACAAAACTTGAGTCTTTAGATACTCTCCCAGTTTTTCAGCTTTAGTTTGGGCAAAACCCATAGGAAGCAAAACAAAATCATCATTTGTGTTAATGTAAATCCCGATGTTTGGTCCCCTGTAAACATCATACTTGATAATATCCATTTGTTGTAATTGATCTTCAAACGATATGAACGTAAGGAAATTTCAAATAGGATTTAAGCACAGATCTTTTATTGTAGTTAAGTTTAGTCCCAACTAATTTTATCTAGCTTTAAATAATATCTAAACGAAAGTTGGTTTATGCCAATAGCAGAAAATTTCCCAGAAGGTTTGAAACCAATTGGAAAAATTAGTCACTCAGACGGTGAAAACTTTCACTGGATTTGGGGTCCTGGTAAAACAAAAAATACTGATGGTTCACAAGCCGAAGCATTTGCGGATGCAGATGTTGTAGCAGCTTATGCAGCTCGTGGAGAAAAACAAGTTCCACTAGGTGTTAGCGGTACAATGGTTGCAGTTGACTGGGATTCTTGTGTTGCAGACGGTGCATGTATTGAAGCATGTCCAGTTCAAGTATTTCAATGGTACAGAACTGAAAAAGACATTCCAAATACTGAAGCAATAAATGCAACTTTTGAGGGAACTGGAAGTTCTGAAAAAGAGGGAAGAAAAGATTTAACTGACAAAGCAGATTCAATTCGAGAACATGATTGCATATGGTGTATGGCATGCGTATCAGTTTGTCCTCCCCAAGCTATCAAGGTTGATCAAGCAAACTTGGAAGCACACGAGAAAGCAGCAGGCACCTTCGTCAAAATGGTCGGTAGCGGTAACCCACACGCACACGATTAAAGAATTAATTTCTTTTTTCTTATTTTTCTAAAATTCTATTTTCTTTTACCCTCAACAAATTTTAATCACTGTTATCCATCACTTTTTGCAGAGGTCGCCTAGCTCGGTAGGGCGCGGGCCTTGAGAGCCTGTGTGCGCAAGCACCCGGGGGTTCAAATCCCTCTCTCTGCGTTTTTACTTTTCTAATTTACCTAATTCAGCTAGCAAAGCTGATAACTGGATCTCAGGGTTTGCACCAACTAAAATTCTATAATCATATTTTGCAATTACTTCTAAAATATCTGATATCTTTTCATGCTTTGTTTTGAATACTGCAGAATTTAGATACTTTAGAAAATCTGATTCTGACATTCCATAAACTTTGATTAGCTCAATCATTTTTTCTCTGGCATCTATTATTTTTCCAGATAATGCCATTTTTAGAACATCATCAACATCACTAGTTTTTGTCAGTCCAGCTGATGCTTTTACATGGTCTTCTGAAATCTCTCCTATACTTGCAGTTGCCTGCATCAGATTAATGGCATGTCTGAGGTCTCCTTCAGAATAATCATAAATTGCCTTGAGTCCTTTTTTGTCAGCTTTCACTTTCTCTTTTTTGGCTATGTTTTCTAGATGATTAATCATGTCTTCTTCAGGAATTGATGTAAACTTGAAGGTAGCACATCTGCTTTGAATAGGCGCAATAATTTTTGAGATATTATTTGCAATTAGGATGAATCTGCAGTATTTCGCAGTGTCTTCTATTATTCGTCTAAGTGCAGTTTGTGCATCAGAGGTCATCTCATCTGCCTCATCTAAAATAATTATCTTAAATGGAACATCTACCATTCCTGCATATCTTGAAAATCTCTTTACTTTTTCTCTGACCATGCCTATGCCTCTTTCATCTGATGCATTTAGCTCAAGGGTATAGTCTTTAGAGTATTCCCCAAGAATCTGTTTGGCTATACACAAGGCAGTAGTTGTCTTGCCAACTCCTGCAGAGCCAGAAAACATCAGGTGTGGCATGTCAGTTGGGTCTTTAATTAGAGCTTCTAGGCTACCAATAATTTCTGTTTGATTTACAATCTCTGAAAGCTTTGAGGGGCGGTATTTCTCTACCCACATGCCTGTTGATAACATGTGATCTTCTGGTCTATTTCCCACTAATAAATCGAAATTAATAGGATCAATTGATCTAACAAAATAGTGAATAGAATTGATCGATCCATTACATCAGGATCTTATGGGGGAATAGTGATCTTACGATGGAAATTGATAAGATAGAAAAATTACACTCTATTGGATATGGCCTAAAGGATGCTAAAGTTACCATAAATCATGATATTAAATTCAATGTGGCAGGCATTAAAATTAATGGCGCTCAAGGCGAAGTCTTGAATCTACCTCAATGGATAGGAAAAATTCTATCCCAAAACAAACTTGCAACACTTGAAACTCCTGACATGATTACTGAGCTAAAACAAGCATTATCAAAGGAAAAGATGGTTGGTGAATACCAAATGTCTACACTTGATCCTCACTTTTACATCAAACTAAAAGAATCCATGAAAAATTTGAATCGTGATGATTTTAATCACGTAGAAAGCATCATGCTGGAATTATTTAGAATGAGAAGAGGAAAACTTGTAAAGCTTGCAGACTCGACAAAACTCAATTCTGAATTATACGGCAAGCTAACAGTTGAAGAAAATATTTTCTTTAAAACAATTCATGATAATAGTAAAGAATTTGAAAAACAAGTCAGAGGAGATTTAAATGAGCAAAACTCAAACTAATACTTTTACTCCATCTGCATTATCTGATAAAGTAAAAGACTTTCTGATTCGATTCAAGGACAAGTCTGGCAGCTACAAGTATGTAGAGCAAATCGATGAGATGATGCCAAAGAATGCAAAATATATCATTGTTGATTACAATGATCTTGTAGTAGAACCTGAAATAGAAATTATTTTCACAACAGATCCTGATAGAATTCTAAATGCATTTTCAAGGGCAATCAAAGAAGCACTTCAAACAAGATTTCCTGATTATGCAGAAAAAATAAAAGATGAAGTTCGTGTAAGACTGGTAAATTACCCACTACAACGAAGTCTCAGACAAATCAATGCTGAAACTATTGGAAATATCACCAGTGTTTCAGGTATGGTAGTTAGAGCATCAGAAGTAAAACCACTAGCAAAAGAACTTGTGTTTGTCTGTCCTGATGAACATCAAACCAAAGTAATTCAACTAAAGGGAATGGATGTAAAAATTCCAGTGGTATGTGACAATCCAAGTTGCAAGCACAGAGATTTTGAATTAAAACCTGAAGCCAGTAAATTCATAGACTTTCAAATTCTTAGATTACAGGAACTTCCTGAAGATCTCCCGCCAGGTCAATTACCTCACTACATTGATGTAACAATTAGGCAGGATCTTGTAGATAATGCAAGGCCAGGTGATAGAATAATTCTTACAGGAATAGTAAGAGTAGAGCAAGAATCAATCGCAGGAATAACTAGAGGACACAGCGGATTATACAGATTACGAATTGAAGGAAATAATATTGAATTTTTGGGAGGAAGGGGTTCTAAGACTTCACGTAAAATAGTAAGAGAAGAAGTCTCTCCAGAAGATGAAAAAATGATCAAAACACTTTCCCAAAGTCCTAACATTTATCAGAGATTGATTGATTCTTTTGCACCGCACATACAAGGCCAGTCTCTAATCAAAGAAGCTATTTTGTTATTGATTGTCGGTTCAACTCAAAGATTGCTTGGCGATGGAAGCAAGATTAGAGGTGACATCAATGTATTTCTTGTTGGTGATCCTGGTACTGCAAAAAGTGAGATGTTAAAATTTTGTGCAAGAATAGCACCAAGAGGATTATATACATCAGGTCGAGGTTCAACTGCAGCAGGTCTTACAGCAGCTGTGGTTCGTGATAAAACAGGAATCATGATGTTAGAAGCAGGTGCTGTAGTTCTTGGTGATCAGGGTCTTGTATGTATTGATGAATTTGATAAGATGAAACCCGAAGACAGAAGTGCACTGCACGAAGTTATGGAACAACAATCTGCAAGTATTGCAAAAGGTGGTATTGTTGCCACACTAAATGCAAGAACATCAATTTTAGCAGCTGCAAACCCAATGTATGGAAAATATGATCCATTCAAAAATATCACGGAAAATGTAAATTTGCCAATTCCGTTATTGACCAGATTTGACTTGATTTTTGTAGTACGTGATATTCCAGGAAGAGAAAAAGATGAAAAAATTGCAAGACACATCATTGAGTTACATACACCTCAGGGAACTGACAAACGTTCTGTAATTGACGTGGATACTCTAACAAAATATCTTTCATATGCAAAAAGATCTAGTCCTGATTTAACAAAAGAAGCAGAAGAAAAGATTCTGGAATACTATCTCCAAATGAGAAATGTAGAGTCTGAAGAAATGATCACAGTCACTCCTAGACAACTGGAAGGTATTATTCGACTTTCAACTGCCAGAGCAAGATTGCTCATGAAAGACAAAGTAGAAGAAGAAGATGCAGAACGAGCAATATTTCTGATTCAAAGCATGCTTCAGGATGCAGGTGTTGATGTCAATACCGGCAAAGTAGATCTTGGAGTTTTGCAAGGAAGACCAAGAAGTGAAGTATCAAAGATGCAACTATTCATGGATGTTCTAAAATCAATGGAAGGTGACAATAAAGTTGCAGTTGAAGAAAGAGCATTTGTAAAAGAACTGGAAAAGACAGAAAAATTTACTGAAGAAGAAGCACGAAACTATATCCGAAGAATGCTCCGCGAAGCATCTATTTATGAATCAAAACCCGGTCATTATAACCGAGTATGAAAATAGAAAAACTAGATCTTCTCAAACCTGCAATTGATTTTCTATTATCCGAAGGATTTTCTAAATTATATCCTCCTCAAGCTGATTGTATTGATGCTGGGCTACTTGATGGAAAAAGTATACTAGTTTCTGCACCTACTGCAAGTGGAAAAACTCTTACAGCAATACTTGCAACAATTAGCTATCTTTCAAAAAACAATGGCAAGGTTATCTATCTTAGTCCTCTAAGGGCATTAGCTGCTGAAAAATTCACAGAATTTAAAAAACTGGAAAAAGTTGAATTAGGAAAAAAAATCAAAGTAGGTATCTCTACTGGAGATTTTGAAAATATTGAAAAAAATCTTGAAAAAAATGATGTGCTAATTTTAACAAATGAGAAGATGGATTCTATAATCAGACATAGTGCTGAATGGATTGATGATATCGGGTTGGTTATTGTAGATGAGATTCATCTTATTGGTGATGAAAGTAGAGGATCAACATTAGAGATGATCTTAACAAAACTAAAACTATTGGTATCTAAACCGCAGATTGTAGGTCTTAGTGCAACAATAACAAATTCTAATGAGATCGCAAACTGGCTTGATTGTATATTGGTAAAAAATGACTGGCGACCTGTACCTCTTTCTGAGGGCGTATATGATGCAGGAGAAGTAATCATGAGTGATGGCAAAAAATTTGAAGTTGAGCCTAGTATTTGTGGAATTCCTATTGACTTGGGTGTACAATCAGTAAAAGATGGAGGACAATCCTTAGTTTTTGCAGAAACTAGGGCTCGTTCAAAAGTACTTGCAACAAAGGCAGCTGATGTTATTTCACAATTTTTAGAAAAAAAAGAATCAGAAGAACTAGAAAAGATTTCAAAAAAAATTCTATCAAATAATGAACATACTGAATTGGTAAAAACTCTTGCAACATTGATAAAAAAAGGTGTTGCGTTTCATCATGCTGGACTGAATCAGAATTGCAGACAAACAATAGAAACTGAATTTCGTAAAGGAACGATCAAATTATTATCTTCTACACCAACTTTAGCTGCCGGTGTAAATCTTCCTGCAAGAAGAGTTGTCATATCAAATATCAATAGATACAATGCAAAAGTTGGTGGAAACAGACCAATTAGTATTTTGGAGTATAAACAACTCTGCGGTAGAGCCGGAAGACCACAATATGATAATTACGGAGAATCAATTATTGTTGGAAATGGAAACAGTGAGGATCTAATGGAATACTATATCCACGGAGAACCTGAACCCATTGTATCAAAAATTACAGATGATAAATCATTGAGAACTCATGTGTTGAGTGTAATTGTAACAAGTCCTGGAATTAAAAAAGAAGATATTCTGAATTTCTTTTTGCAAACATTAGGTGGGTTACAATCAAGAAAAGCAACAATAAAATTTGCAATCGATATTTCCTTACGATTCCTCACAAACGCATTTTTAATTATTAAAAAAGGTGAAAGATACGCTGCAACAGAATTTGGAAAAAAGACTTCAATGCTATACATTGATCCACTTACAGCAACTTACTTTAGAGATGCAATTGAAAATATATCAAAAGAAAGGACACACACTTTTGGATTTTTACACTTGATTTCAAACTGTGAGGAATTTTTCCCCAAATTCTCACTTAGAAACAAAGACTATGAAACTGCAAGTTTGATGATAGAGAATAATTCTTTTGAGCTTTTAGCGCCAATATCTGAATATGATTGCTCTAGGAGTTTACTTGCTTTACAATCTTGGATTACAGAATCCTCCGAATTGACCCTTTCTGATCGTCTTGGAATCGAGTCTGGAGATATGCATAGAATGGTTGAGACTGCAGATTGGTTATCATACTGTCTTAGAGAAATTTCAAAACATGTTGAGCGTGCAGATCTACTTGATGAATTAGAAAATCTACGAAGACGAATTGTATATGGTATTAGAGAGGAGTTATTAGATTTAGTTAAAGTAAAGGGAATTGGACGAATAAGGGCAAGGGTGCTCTATAAACACGGAATTAAGACCCTTGATGATTTAGCAAAGATTCCGGTGAATAAATTAGCAGAAATAGATAAAATTGGTTCAACCATTGCAGATAACATAAAGTCAGAGTTACGTAAAGTTAGATAATTGACTGAATTGATAATCCCTGCAATAGTTTCATGCATTGTTGCATTTTTTACAGTATATGTTGCTACTCCACCTCTAATTAAATTTCTACAAAAAAGAAATCTTGCAGTCAAAGACATGAACAAAAAAGATCATGTAATGGTAGTAAGACCAGGTGGCCCTTCAATTATTGCTGGAATTATTGCATCTGAACTTGTTTTGTATGGATTTTTCCAGATCAATGAAATTCTTGCAATAATGATTACTAGTTTTATTGCATTTGTAATTGGTTATGTAGATGATAGAAAAGTTATGGGTGGATGGTTTAAACCAGTTGCTTTAGTAATTGCCTCAACACCAATAATTTTCCTTGGCACATATGATTCTAATCTATCCTTTCCTTTATTTGGTACTGTCCAAATACCTGCTCTTTATCTTGGACTCATAATTTTCATGATTCCAATTACAGGTAATACAATTAACTCCATTGATGTACTAAATGGGGTAGCAAGTGGTTTTATGATAATTGTAAGTTTTTCATTAAGTATTGCATTATTTATTTTACAAAACTATGAAATAGCAATAATCAGTTTACCGTTGGGATTTGTTTCATTGGCATTTTACAAATACCATAAAATTCCAAGCAAGATATTTCCTGGAGATTCTGGTGCTTTGACTTTGGGTGCAATGTATGGTGCAATTGCAATTGTGGGCCATGTAGAAATTATTGCAGCTGTTGCACTTTTACCGGCTGTAATTAACTCATTTTTGTTTCTCTCAAGTATGAAACGAATTGTAGAACACAGACAAATCAAAGGAAAGCCTGTTGAGCATACTGAAGATTTTAAACTAAAAGCAACTAATGATAAAACTGCACCTGTAACACTCGTGAGATTAATCCTTGCAGGTGGACCATTATCTGAAAAACAAGTTGGGTATACAATTTTCAAACTGGCAATTTTTTCAGGAATACTTGCAATAATTACTGCATTTATGATGAGAGTGTTAATTTGAAGATAGGACTTTTTGGATTTCTGTTTGTAATGTGGGTTTTGATTCTTACTGGAGGAGGAATTCTAGTGACAATTTTGGGTCCTTTTTCTATCTCCGGTTATGGTGATTTTGATTTGTTATTGACTTCTACACTCAAAGCAATTATTGCAATAATTCTAATAGTAGTTTGGATTCTGGTATTGTCGAAATTAAAAAACTGGATATTTAAAAAAGAGATAAAATCCTAACTTTCCATCCACTGTCTCTGTTTTTTATCATATTCTTTACGTGTATATCTTATTGTGGCTGGAACTCCTATAACCACCGAATCTTCTGGAACATCTCTGGTTACTACTGCCCCCATAGCAACAACACTGTTCTTTCCAATGGTTACTCCTGCCTTGATGACAGCTCGCGCTCCAATCACTGCATTATCCTCTATGGTAACTCCAATCATTTTATCACACATTGGATATGGATCATTTGTCAGTACAGCAGCAGGTCCTATGAATACGTTTTTTCCAATTCTTGAGAGTGGTGAGATGTATGCTTGTCCTTCTATCTTTGTATTCTCTCCAATTTTTACATTATAATCAATATGTACAAGCGAACCAATCTTTACATTGTTCCCGATTTCTACATTATCTCCAATATATGAAAAATGCCAAATCTTGACATTGTCGCCAATTTTTGCTTTTTCTGAAATGAAATTAGTAACCATCTATATCACAAATGCCATGGTTTTGCCATAGTAATAATTTTTTCTGGCAAATTTTTCTTATTGCTTGTAAGAAATTCTATCTCTTGTTCCTTATTTCTTAATTCATCTGGCAACATTATTGGTATTTCCTCGATTATAGGATAAAACCTAAAGCACTTGGAACAAAATAATGCACCTTCTGAAACAACATTGTTTTTTTCTTTAATTTCGTATAATTCCAAAGGATAGTTTTTGTCTATAGGACATGCCAAAATATCCATCATTGTTTTGTTCATTTTAAATCCATATAAATTGGGATTCCTTTTTGGCTAGATAAAAGTGCAGCTTCTGCTATTTTTGTTACATTTACTGCTTGTTGTGATTTTACAACTACATCGTTTTTTCCTTCTATAGATCCCAAGAAACTTTGAATCTCTAATAATAATGGCTCTTGCTTTTCATTGCGTGGAATTTCAGTTTCTTCTTTTCTCTCCACTTTTACTTCCTGCGAAATAAAATCTGATGTGATTATTGCATCCGTACAAACTGCAGTAAATGTCCTGACTCTCTTTGGTGTAATCCAATTTGATGAAATAATTGCTACTTTATCATTTTTGTATCCTAGCATTATGCATGCAAAATCTTCATGCTCATGATTTATCCTACCTGATCTTGCAAAAACTACCTGAGGCATATCGTCAAACAACCAATTTGCAGTATCTATGTCATGTACAGAAGTATCATAAATTATTCCAACATCTTTGATGTGAAGGGGCATCCTATTTTCTCGATGAAATTCAAGCATTACCAGTTCTCCAAACTTTTTTTCTTTAACAAATTTTTTCACAATATCTACTGCAGGATTAAAACGTTCAATATATCCACATGTTAGGATCACTTTGTTTTTTTCTGCCAACTCTGCAATTCTCTGACCATCTTCTGATTTGTATGTCATTGGTTTTTCTACAAATACATGTTTTTTTGCTTCAAGCAATTTTGTAGCAATTTCTGTATGAGTTGAGGTTGGTGTTACAACAAAAGCTCCGTCAAATTCTTCAGACTCAATCAAATCATCTAATGAACTATAATGATTTACTGAATATTTTTCCCCATATTCCTTACTTCTTTCAGCATTTACATCACAAACTGCAGAGAGGACACCTAATTGTGATAGTATTCTAGTATGATTTTTACCCCACCCACCCATACCAATTTGAACAATTTTCATCTAATACACCGCAGTTAACCAATGGGAGTAATCCTGGTTTTTGTTCATTACTATGTCTGTATACTCATCCATCATTTTTTTGGTAATGTCTCCAGGTTTGCCATCTCCAATTTTTTTACCATCCATTAAAATTATTGGTGTAATTTCAGCTGCAGTACCAGTAAGAAAAATTTCATCAGAAATAGTCAATTCACTTCTTGCAATTTCAGTTTCTGTTACATCTATGTCAAGATCTATTGCAATTTTTATAATAGAATCACGTGTAATTCCATTCAAAGCTGAAGATGACAGTGGTGGCGTAATTAATTGACCTTCTCTTACAATGAAAATATTTTCACCTGGTGCTTCACTCACATTTCCATTATGATCTAACAAAATTGCTTCATCGAATCCATTTCTTTTTGCTTCTTGTGTTGCTATGATTGAATTAAGATAATTACCACCCATCTTTGCTTGAGGAGGCATTGACATGTCTGAGAATTTTCTCCATGATACAACACCTGCAGTAATTCCATTTTTGTTAAATAAATCACCAAATGGGAATGTAAAAATTGCAACATTAGTTGGTGCCGTTTCTGTTACATGTAGATTTATTCCGTAATCGCCCACAAAATAAAAAGGTCTAATATAACATGATTTTTTTATTTTATTTTTTTCACAAATTCCAATTATTGCGTCACTGATAATTTTATCTGAAAAATTAAGTGAAATGTTATAAAATTGCCCTGATCTTCTAAATCGTTTAACATGCTCATCTAATCTAAAGACAAAAAGATTTTTTCCATTCCAATATGCACGTATTCCTTCAAAAACTGATGTTCCGTAGTGAATTGCATGCGTTGTGATAGGAACATTGGCCTTGTCTAATGTTACAAATTTTCCATCAAACCAAACATATTTTGAAAGAGGCAGACCCATAAAAAAATCTCCACCATATCAGTAATTAATCTATTCGGGAAACTCCTATTTTCTGATATTTTCTCTAAAACCTTGAATTAGTATATAATTCTGATAATTGTATTTGATAAAAATACCGAAGTTTGAAGACGTTTTTGAATTATTCAAATTTTCATATGAACTTTGATTTGATGATTTCAATAATCTGGAGACAATAAAGACTTGAAGACAAAAATGCTGGAAATATGGATCTGATTTTGATCTGTGATCATTTTTTCTTTTTCAAAATGTTTTAAAATTGTATTCCGAACATCACCCATTTTGTGTAATTTTTTTAATTTCACCTGTAGAAATTCAAGTAAATCATCGTTTCAATTATGGCAGCAAAGAAAAAAGCAGCAGCTAAAAAAACAACAACCAAAAAGGCTTCAAAAAAGAAATAATCTTTTGAAGCTTGTTTTATTTTTTATATTCTAATCTTTATTTTTAATATCCAAATCTCTATTTTTCTAAAAATGTCAGTTTTCTGATAATTCTACTTGGACCATCCCTCTTTTGGAAATTTCATTCCCAAAATTCGGATTGTTTTATCTTCCGAACCTGAAAATTTCTTAATTATGTCCCAATTTTCTTTAATAATTCTCCCGACACTTTCTGGAACATCATTTTTCCAATTTGATTCTCTTTCTAATGCTGAATCATAGAGACTTTCTTTTACAGCTACTGCAGATAGTGTCTTTCTTTGTCCTACTTTGGGTTTTAATCTGTATATTTTGAGCATATATCCTTCTGCCTTGTCACCTGTATATGAAAAGAAATCTCCTTGTACTCCTCTGAGTATTTGTTTTCGTAACTCCCAAGATCTAGGTGATAATAATGGTGGCATGTATTTTTTAAAAGGAGCAAAAAATGTATAATCATCCGTAACTAAAATAGAATTCCCAAAAATTGATGTAAGCATTTTTTTCCTAATCTCAAAATTAAATGGAAAGCTTTTACTGTTGATTTCCTTTTCTCCTGATTTAAAAACAACAGGCATGACTTTTACAATGTCTGCATTATTTTTTAATTCATTAATTATTTCAACATGTGCATTGGTTACAGGATTTAGATGTGCAAGATATAGAGCAGTTATCAATTATACTAACTAAAAAAATGTTATATTTCAATGATTGACTTTCTCAAAATATGGGGACGATGGGATTCGAACCCATGATCTCCAGCACCCGAGGCTGGCAGTATGCCAAGCTAACCTACGTCCCCACAGGTAAGAATCATTCGAAGATTTTATTTCTTTAAAAACTTGATTAACCGTATGATTCGTACTTTACTTCAAAGCTTCCATCTGAACGCTTATCATGTTCTGTAACGAAACCTTTTGGATTTAAGAAATCCATCACACCATCAATTGTTCCTTGCCAACCACAAACATAAAACATTGTGTTTTCTTTAGTGATTTTATCCCCAATCAATTCTTCTAATGGTGAAATTCCATTGTCTCTTGGTCTAAGAAATGTTTCAACTCTTCCAACCTGACCTGACCAAGATCTGTTAAACCATTCTTGTGGTCTACTAATAGATGCTCTATATTTGAAATTCCATTTGTCTTTTCCTTTTGCTCTACTTTCATTTTCCAAGTCTGTTAGTAATTCTTTGTAACTTAGCTCATCAACATAACTTGCGCCCTGTAGAACAATGATCTCTCTTTTATCTTCAATATCATGCAGGTGTTGTGCAAAACTTACAAATGGTGCAAGACCAGTTCCTCCCCCAATACAAATAATTCGTCTATTGTCTTTTTCTCCGTTTGGAAGTATATCATTTATCAAAAGCGCCTTACCTGTAGGTTTTAACCATAAAATCTCATCGTTTTCTTTTGCACTGAATAACTGCGTGGTCAATCTACCTGGAAGTGGTTTTCTTACCCATCTAATTACAAGCTCGATATACTTTCTGTTTTCTGGATGTGATGCAATTGAATACGCTCTTCTGACAATTTTTCCACCTTCGACAGGATTTGGTAATCCTAATGTGATAAATTGACCAGCTTGATATTCTGGAACTGGACCGTCTTTTGGTACTAATCTAATAATTACAAGATCTTCTTTAAGTAATTGAACATATGTGATAGTTGCTTTGTTATCTACTACCATAACGTTACATCCATTCTAATTATGGTTAAATATCTTGTGTTAATTTCATACTTGTATTTTCTCTTTAACCGCTAAACGTTAATAACCAATTTGAAAAACATTATTCGATCAGTTTACTGATTATTGGGCCGATCGTCTAGTCTGGTAGGATGGGTGCATGGCATGCATCAGATCGAGGGTTCAAATCCCTTTCGGTCCACTCTCTCTTTTTTTACATTGACAAGTAGTCTCTCTAATTCAGAATCTTTTTCCTTAGAAATTTCTTTAATTCTATTTTCTGATAATGAATATCCAAGATCGATAATTGCCTGTAATGCACTCTTTCTAACTTCCAAATTAGAATCAAACAGACAATTGTGAATTGCTTTTTTTGCTTCTTTTGCTTTGAGATGACCTAATGCTCCTAACGCACAGGCTCTTACCATGGAACTTTGATCATATGTGAGCTTGATAATCTCTGGTATGGCATTAAAGTCATTTCTATTTGATAACACTAAAGATGCATATCCTCTGATATTCTTATTTTGAGAGCCTAAACTGTTTATCAATAAATCTGAAATTTTATTTTCATTTAATACTAGTGAGCTAAATGCTTCTCCTCTTACTTGAATATCATCATCATCTAATTTTGAAATTATTTTTTGTGTGATTTCTATATTATCTGTAGAAGAAAGAGACTCTAGAATTTTGATTTTTTCTTCAATAGTTCCTAAATCTAAAATTTCTTTGATATTTTTCAAGTTATTCATTAAAATCACCAAATCTAGTTAATAATGGTTCAATATTTTTCATAAAATTTTCTCTAGAATCAAAAAACCTCTTTTAGCTTTAAATTATCGTTAAATACTGAATTTCTCATGTCAAACGAATCCAGAAACACCATATTCATTGGTAAGAAACCATTGATGGCATATGTAACATCAACGCTAATTCAATTGGCAAACTTACCCTCCGTCTACATCAAAGCTAGAGGTCTAAGCATCGGTCATGCTGTGGATGTAGCTCAAATTGTTGCAAGAAAAACAGAAAATGCTGGATACTCTATTGGAGAAATCAAAATAGGCTCCGAATCATTAGAGTCACAAGACGGTAGAACCAGAAACGTTTCAACAATAGAAATTGAAGTAAAGAGAAACAGTTGATAACTGTACTTTACTTGAAATTTTTTATTTTATTTTCTTTTTAAAAACCTATATTTCTTTTCTAATTTTTGGAATTTGGGCAGTTCCACCAGATCATTGAACTGATCAAAATTTACAACTTTTTGTTTAAACTTTGCAGTTGTTCCTGTTTTCTTTAATTCTTTTAAAATATTCATTGTTGCAAAAGTGTTGGCAAACAATACTGAAAGTGGATATAGAATTATTTTAAATCCTAATTTATGTAATGTTTCTGCTGAACTAATTGGGGTTGCACCTCCCTCAATCATATTTGCAACAAGCGGCGCATTAATTGCTTTTCCAATTATCCTCATTTCTTCTAATGATCTTGGTGCTTCAATAAATACAGCATCTGCACCTGTTTTTTTATTTTGTAACCCACGTTCTATTGCAGCATCTAATCCTTCTGTTGCCCTTGCATCAGTTCTTGCAACAATTATGAAATCTTTACTTTGCCTCGCATCTATTGCTGCGCTTAATTTCTCTGTGTATTCTTCCTGTGTTATGACTTCTTTTCCTTGCATATGTCCACATCTTTTTGGCCATCTTTGATCTTCTAGAAAAATTCCAGAAGCTCCTGCAGATTCTAATTCTCTTACTAATTTCCAAACACTCAACGCATTACCATAACCTGTATCTGAATCAACTATCACTGGTACTGAAACTGCACGACAAATTCTTCTTGCATTATCAAGAGTTTCTGTTGCTCCAATAAACCCATAATCTGGCATTCCAAATAATGTAGCTGAAGTCCCATATCCTGTTTGAAACATGGCTTCAAATCCCACTTTTTCCGCAATTTTTGCTCCTATTGCATCATAAACTCCTGGAATAACAAGAGGTTTGTTTGCCTTTAACATGCTTTTCAAATTTTTCATGACTTTACTTTTACATTGAATTATTTATGATTTTAAAAATATCTAAAATAAGACAAATAATCACAATAATGCCTGTATCCTTTGTTTAGATTAATTTTTACACTGATTGAGATATTGAATCAATAATACCATTTGTTTCTCCAAATGGTCTTATTATCAACGTGATGATATATTCTGTAAATGTTCAACTTTTATTTTTTTGGCAACCCTCTATAAGGAGAATAATTTCATGATTAATGAAATTACTTATAATGTCAAAATTTGGTCACATACACCTAAAGACCACATCATCAAAAACCAAAAATATTCAATTTCTATTGACTGGTTAAACTATGTTATGATCTATAATTCAAACTAGGCGATTAATTTTTACTTTTAACAAAAAATCAAATAATCTATTCTATCTTGATTTCTTTTCCTTTTTTAGTTATTTTATTTTCATCTATTTTCTTTAGTTCAGACTCTAAGAATTTTCTATACCTTTGAGTTTCTTCATTTGTCATATTGGCAAAATTAGAGCTAAGAATTGAACCTATTGTAGACATCTTTTCTAACAGATCCATTGCAACAAATCTCCCCACATTGCCTAATCTGAAAATAACATCTAATTGTTTTCTAACAATGTCATTAATTTTGTCAACATCTTCTGCAGTTTCTATTCCTTTTTTTGTAAGTTGATATTTTCCATCTTTGGTTTCTTCAATTAGACCTTCATCAAGTAATCTTCCTAATAATGGATAGATCAAACCAGGTGAAGGTTTCCATATGCCGTTACTTTGATCAACTGCATAATCTATGATTTCTTTTCCAGTATGTGCTTTCTTTTTTAGTAATTCTAAAATGAAATATCTTGAAAATCCTCTTGGTACTGAACTTCCAACTCTCTGAAACCATTCTGAAATCATAACTAGTAATATCGCTAGTGATATATAATAATTTTTTGAGTTACAAGCCTCCATTACTACATATTTAAGCCGCTTTCTAGGTAGTCAGTCTGACAAATGGTCGAATCTATTGAATTTGATTTGATAATATGTGGTTCTGGATTAGCAGGTTTAAGAGCCGCAATAGAGGCTGCTAGAAAGAATCCAAAAATCAAGATTGGAATAGTTTCAAAACTTCAAGTTATGCGTTCACATTCTGTATCTGCAGAAGGTGGAACAGCGGCTGTTCTTTTTGAAGATGAGGGTGATGCAATTGAATCACATATTTATGATACTGTGAAAGGAAGCGATTTTCTTGCTGACCAAGATGTTGCTGAAAGACTTTGTGTGGAGATACCAAAAGAAATTTACCAATTGGATCATTGGGGAATGCCTTGGTCTAGAAGAAAAGATGGAAGAATAGGACAAAGAAACTTTGGCGGTTATAGTTTTCCAAGAGCCACTTATGCATCTGATAAAGTAGGTTTCTTTTTAATGCAAACTTTGTATGATACTTGTCAAAAATATGAAAACATTGAATATCTCAATGAATGGTTTGCAACATCAATTATCCATGATGGAAGACGATTTATGGGAATTACTGCAATTGAACTCTCTTCTGGTAATTTTTACGCCATTAAAGGAAAAGCTTTGATTATTGCAACTGGTGGAGCTGGAAGACTGTATAGTTTTTCAACTTATGCATTATCTTCAACTCCCGATGGTTTGGATATGGCATTACGTGCAGGCATGGCACTAAAAGATATGGAATTTGTACAATTTCATCCGACTGGAATTTTACCTTCTGGAATATTGATCACTGAAGGTGCTAGAGGAGAAGGAGGCTATCTTCTAAATAACAAAGGTGAAAGATTTATGAAAAAATACGCTGCTGAAAAAATGGAATTAGCTCCACGTGATATTGTTTCAAGATCTATGATGACAGAAATGAATGAAGGTCGTGGATTCAAACATGAAACAGGTGTTGATTGTCTGAAACTTGATTTGAGACATCTTGGTGATGAAAAGATTAAAGAAAAATTAGGCGGCATTAGAGAAATCTCTATCAAATTTTCTGGATTAGACCCTGCTCAAGAACCCTTGGATGTGAGACCAGTAGCACATTATATGATGGGTGGGATTCACACTGATGTTGATGGAGCCACAGAACTACAGGGTGTTTGGGCTGCAGGTGAGGCAGCATGTAATAGTGTTCATGGCTCAAATCGACTTGGTGCAAATTCTACTTCTGAGTGTATAGTTTGGGGAAAAATTACTGGTAATTTAGCAGTTGAATATATTGAAAAAGATATTTCACCAACTCCTTGGCCTCATCATTTAGTTGCAGCAGAGGAAAAGAGAATCTATGATGGAATTTTCCGAGGTAATGGTGATACTAATCCATATGAGATCAGACAAGAATTAACTGATACCATGAATGACAAAGCATATGTTTTCAGAAATGAAAAAAATATGGTTGAAGGACTAAAGAAAATTCGTCAATTAAAAGAGCAAACCTGGAAACACGTTGATGACAAAGCAAAAGAATACAATACCAACTTTTCAAATGTAATGGAACTTGATTCAATGTTTAGAGTTGCAGAAATAGTTTTGATTGGAGCTATTAACAGAAAAGAATCAAGAGGTGCACATGCAAGAACCGATTATCCAAAACGCGACGATACAAACTTTTTGCATCACACTCTGGCATACTATGATCCAAAAGAACCTATAATGAAAACACACCCTGTCACAATTACCAAATACCAACCAGTGGAGAGGAAATACTAGATGACAAACCAAGATGAACATAAAGAAGGTATTGGAGGAATGATTAATCCTCGGAGATACGGTATTGAAAGAGTTGCATATTTGTTAATGCGGTTAAGTGGATTGGGATTATTAGCATATTTCATAGGTCATATTTACGAAACTAGTTCAATTTTAAAAGGTCAAGTTGGATGGAATGAATTTCTTGAATTAACACAAACTAATGCAGGTCATGCTATTTTGGCGATAGTAATTGGAATGTGTGTTTTTCACACTGTCAATGGAATTAGAGTTATGCTTGGGCATGGTGGAGTTGGCGTAGGAAAACCTGCAAGACCTGATTATCCATATACTCCAGCATCACAAAATATTAGACACAAAATGGGTATTTATTCTGCAATAATACTTGCTGCAATTGCAATGATGTATGGACTAGCTGTAATGTTTGGTGAATAAAATGAGAGAAAGCATTATCATGAAAATACACTATGGAACTGCCTTAGCGGCTGTAGCCCTTGTAGCAGTTCACATCTTGATGCGTCTTACGCAAGGATTTGCAGAATCTCTAGAATATGATAGTGTAATTGCAAACTACAAATTCATACCTTATGCTGGCATGCTTGAAATAATCTTGATTTTATTATCTATTCACGGGTTTAATGGATTAAGAGTTATTTTACTTGAATTAAAACAAGGTAGAACATATGAAAAAGCAGTATCATACGGTTGTATTGCAGCCATGATTACATTAATTGCATATGGTTCACGAACAATAATAATGGTAAATACGGGGATGATATAGATGGCACAAACACCTAGTCTAGCAGAGGAAAACAGGGCAACACCACTTTCTCCCTCACAATCAATTATTCTACGTATTGCAAGATATAATCCTGAACATGACAGTGCCAAGAAATTTATGGAATTTAACGTTCCATATGACAAATGGACTACTGTATTAGATACAATTCTTGAAGTAAAGAAACATTTTGATCATTCTGTTGCAGTTCGTTATTCTTGTAGACAAGCTACATGTGGTTCATGTGGGATGATTATCAATGGTAAACCAAGACTCGCATGTTTTACAAAAATCAGTGAATTGAATTCAAATATTATAACAGTAGAACCAATGAACAACTTTCCAATTATTCGTGATTTGGCAGTTAAGTTTGAACGACTATTTGATACACATCATAAAATAAAACCATACCTTATTCGTGACGATACTGAGATTACAACTAACACAAAAGAATTCCTACAATCTCCAGAAGAATTAGAACAATACATCCAATTCTCAAATTGTATCAAATGTGGATTGTGTAATTCTGCATGTCCTACAATGGCAACTGATTCTTCATTTGTAGGGCCTCAAGCATTAGCTCAAGCATATCGATACGTTGCTGATAGTAGAGACAAAGGAAAAGATACTAGACTAAAAATCATTGATGATTCTCATGGTATTTGGAGATGTCATTTTGCAGGTTCTTGTAGTCAAGTATGCCCAAAAGGAGTAGATCCAGCTATGGGGATTCAATTACTCCGAGGCTATATGTTAGGATTTAGAAGCTAATTCTTTTTTGGATTAGGACTATTGTTTACCTGATTGTTAATTTGTTCGGCCATAAAGTGGTTTGAGACATTTACTTTAACATCATCAATTCCATTTACTTTCAAAAGATTATCGTGAATATCTTGACAGATTTTAAATCCGAAAACTGCAGGACAAAATGGACTAGTTAGATGCAAATCCACTTTGACATTACTGTTATTGATATCAACTTCGTCAATCAATTCTAAATCTGTAATTGATGTATTGATTTCAGGATCTACAATCTTTGATAATTCATCAAAAATTTTTACTCGAAGTTGTTTAATCTCTAGACTCATGTCGAAAAAAGCGTCGATGCTATATATAACCATTCTAGAACCTTAGGTAATGTATCGTTCACGTCTTGGTACTGATTTGAGTGGTATTACTTTAGATTATGTTTCATCGATAAATGACGATTCTCAAATAGCACTTTATGATATTCTGGGAAGTCAAGCTCACGCTCTTATGTTATATGAAAACAAAATCATTACAAAAAATGATGCAAAAAAAATTCTTTCCGCATTAGAATCTTTGAAAAATGAAAAATTTGATGCTTCATCTGGGGCAGAAGATATTCATGAATTAATTGAGACTCTTGTAATCAAAAAAGCAGGTATGGCAAGTGGTGGAAAAATGCACACTGCAAGATCACGAAATGATCAAGTTGCTTTAGATATTCGAATGAAAATTCGTGATGATATTAACATTATTTGTAATTGCTTACTTGATACAATTGAAGCACTTGTATCTTTGGCAAAAAATCATCAAAAAACAATAATGCCTCTTTATACACATCTACAACAAGCTCAGGTAGGCTTGTTTTCACACTATCTATTGGCTCAGGCAGATGTATTGTTTAGAGACTTTGATCGTCTTTATACTACATTTAGTCATGTTAATCAAAGTCCTCTAGGAGCAGGACCTGTTGGCGGAACTAGTATTGCAATTGATCGACATAGCACTGCAAAGATGTTGGGATTTGATGGGATCATTGAGAATTCCCTTGATGCAACAAGCACACGTGATTTTGTTGCTGAATATGTTGCAATGATAGCAATACTGATGACTAATCTCAGTAGAATTTCTGAAGATTTTGTAATTTGGTCTACCTCTGAATTTTCCTTTATAGAATTAGCTGATGAATTTACATCTCCATCAAGCGTAATGCCACAAAAGAAAAACCCTGATATCTTAGAATTAACAAGAGGAAAAACTGCCGAGGTAATTGGAAATCTTACTGCAATTCTAACTACAATCAAAGGACTGGCTTCAGGGTATGGACGTGATCTGCAACAAATCAAATCATCTATTTGGTCAACATCCAAAATTTCGATTAGCGCATTATTAATTTTAAAATCAATTCTTCTTACATTACATGTTAATGAAAAGGAAATGAAAAAGGCTGCCGAATCTAGTTATATTATTGCCCTTGACATTGCAGAGAAATTAGTTCAGAATGGAATTCCATTTCGAACAACTCATAAAATTGCAGGAGGGTTAGTACAGATAGCACATCAGTTCAACAAATCTATGAATAAACTTAGTATGAAAGAAATTTCAAAAATTGCTCAGGAAACAAAAATTAATCCAGATTTGATAATGGAAATTATTCAATCTACTACAATTACATCATCTTTAAAGGAAAGAAAATCTTTTGGCTCTTCTGGATATGACGAACAAAAGAGAATGATTGAAGATCGTATGAAAAAAATTAATAGTTATAGAATCAATGCAACAAAACGAGATAATGATATCTCAAAGGCATTAGATAATCTATCAAACAAAATTATTGAATTGATAAAATAGGAGCGGGTCTAGTGGGATTCGGACCCACGACAACCGGATTAAAAGTCCGGTGCGCTACCTGGCTGCGCCATAGACCCCTGACAAAAATGCTTGACGTGTATAATTTAGTCTTTTACAAAATTTTTTACTCTTACAGAAACTTTTAATCTGGCAATTTGTTTGAAATAATTCGTGCCCTTGTAGTATAGTCCGGTCTAGAATTCGACCCTGTCACGGTTGAGACGCGTGTTCAAATCCCGCCGAGGGCGCCTTTTATCTTCTTAAATTATTATTATGATTTCATCTGTTCTGATCGATCTGAATCTCTTGTATTTTGATATAATATTAAGAATTAACAAGCAGACAATTTCTATCTACACCTGTTCTCAATTATGACAAGTTTGTCTCTTGAAAGTTAATCTTTGAGAATTTCTCTTACAAGAATATTAAAATTCAGGCAATTTTAGTAAATTCTGATGTCTGAAGAGAACAAGGAATCTAAGGTAGAAACAACACCTGAAGTTTCAGCATCAGAAGATGCACCAAAAGATGTAGCAAAGACTGCAGCAGTAAAAGTAGAAGCAGCAGCAAAAGCTGCAGTAGCCGTAGCTCAGGCAGAAGCTGAAGTAGAAGCAGCATTAGCAAAAGCTGCAGCTGCCAAAGCAGTAGCAGAAGCAGCCGCAGAGGAAGAATACAAAGCAATAGCTGCAGAAGTCAAAGCAACAGTAGCCAAAGCACCAGCATTTACTAATCAACGTAAAGGCGAGGAAATATTTAGAAGAGAAATGGGTGAGCCAGAATTTTTCTTAGCCAAAAAAGATAGATTTCCAAGACCTATTCTTTCATCGGAAGAACAAGATGAGCTCACAAGAAAAGTGGAGATTCCAACAGATAATACTCCAAAATATATTCCACAACATGTACTAAGTCCAGAATTTGGTGGCATGTCTAATTATGAATCTGGAGTAGGAAAATTCTTAGAAGAAACTAAGCAAAAACTTAAGAAACTAAAAAATGATCCTCATGCATCTAAAAAAGATATAATCACAACGCAACAAGAACTTGAATATTTAGAATCTATTTATGAAAATTATTACATTGGCATGAATGTTTTCCGTACTGCAAAAGGTGGAAGGAATAAACTTAGAGAATAAATGGTGATGATGTGAGCGAAATTAATTTCGATGTAATTAATGCAAGAGTCACTTTTAAAAACGTACCACTTCATACATTATCAAGATTTAGATTTAAAGATCTTAAAATTGCATGTGAGACTTTTAAGAAAATCCCCGGTGTTGGAGAATGCATAATAATTCAGACTGCTAGTCGAATTGAAATATTTACAGCAAGTAATCTGGAAACAGGAGATACTCCAGATGGAAGAAGAACTGAAGGAAAATCCCTTGTTTTAAATCAAATTAAAGAAACTTGGCAATCTCTATCAGAACTAGAGCAAATTGATATTGATCACTTTGATCAAACTCTTGAAGTTTACAAGGGTGATGATGTCTATCTTAATCTTTTAAGATTAGCATGTGGTTTGGATTCTCTAGTTGTAGGAAAAGAAGAGATATTGAATGAGATTAAAGCATCACTTTCACATGCAAAACAGATTAATGTATCTGGTAACATTTTGAATAAACTATTTGAAAGTGTTATGAGAATTGCAACCCGTATTAGAGAAACAACTGGAATAAGTAAAGATGTACTCTCTCTTGGAGATGTGGCTGTTAAAATCGTAGATGAAAAAGCAGGTTTGGATGCTAAGAAACGTATTTTGTTAATAGGTACAGGTGAACCTGCAGCAATGGTTGCTAAAACTCTTAATAAAAAGGGATTTACATTTGACGTCACAAGTAAAACCATTGAGCGCTCAACTGGGTTTTCTAAAATATTGGGTGGAAAACCAGTTACATTTGAAGAAGTTTTAGCTGGATTTGATAAATATGATATCATTTTTGTTGCAACTACATCTGATTATTTCTTAATTACTTTTGACAGAATAAAATTGGTTATGGAAGAAAAAAAGAAAGGCACATTGGTTTTAGATTTATCAGACCCAAGAACAGTTGATGAGGGAATAACTACACTTCCCGGAATCAAATTATTGTTTAGAGATCAAATTGCTGAGATATATGAAGAGAACGTGAAAGCTAAGGCTGGTATAGTACCTGCCGTAGAAAAAATAATTGATAAAGAAGTTCCAATTCTTGAAGCAACAATGAAACGAATTTACATCTAATTTTTTGGTTAGTTATTTTATTTAATTATAAAATAAAGAATTAGTGAATATGAATAAATGTTATTTCTTTCTAAGGATAAATTGCATTAAAGCCTCTTTTGAATAATCTATACCATGTACATCTTCAGTATGTTTTGCAAATTCTTCTATTACTTGCTCTATTTGACCCTCGGCTACAAAATCACACTCAAAACCATAATCCCCGCATTTTAGTTTAGCCATAGCTATCACCCAAATCTCTGGATATAAATATCAAAAGATAATATTTACGCGTAAAAATAGAATAATCCTACTAATCGTTCGAAAAAGGAGTCTCCGTTACATTCATTGTTACAATCCTCATATTTTTCAAATTATTTAATTGAATTTTTTATTTTTATATGTGAATTTGATCCTAGTTTATCTAGAATCGAAATTTAACAGAAATACATTTATCCAAAGTAGCAAAAATTACTCTGTATGGTAATAGAACATAAGGCAAAAATTACTTACATGCACTTACTCAAAGAAGATCTTGTTGTCATTCGTTTAGTTCCAAATGACGGTATGCCAAAATATACGACAGGTCAATTTCTTACCCTAGGATTGCCAATACCATCTGAACAAAAGATTGTTCGAAGAGCGTACTCAATTGCATCACATCCTGAAAACCGAGATTATTTTGAATTTGTAATTAGATGGGTTAGGAAGCCTTTACCCGGTCGTGTTACATCTGAATTATTTTATGCAAATGTTGGTGATGAAGTATATTTGGGAGATCCTACCGGTAACGCTTTATTAATTGATGATAAATTACCAAACGGTCAACCTGATAATAGAAGAATTGTCTGTGTTGGCGGTGGAACCGGTCTTGCACCGTTTATTGCTTTTGCTAAACATCTACATGATACTGGAGATAAAAGAGAGATCATTGTTCTTCATGGTGCAAGTTATGTTGATGAGCTAAGTTACAAAGAATTACTAGCAAACTTAGAGAATGAGAGTATTGAGAGAGGAAAAGACCAATGGAATTTCAGATATAGGGCAGCTATTAGTAGACCAAAAGAATTCTTTAACAGATCTTGGGCAGGTCATGTTGGTAGAGTCGAATCATTCTTCAAACCAAACAAAAATGGTGTTTCACCCTTAGAAGAAATAGTTGGAGAAGAAATCACTACTGCAAATACTAAAGTCTACATTTGTGGATATCAGGGTACGATTGATGGAGTTATTGAATACTTGGGACCAAAAAAATTTGTTACAAAGGAAGAAAAACGTAAAGATGGAAGTTATGAAATTAAGTATGAATCATACGGATAGATAAAATTAGAACCATTTGTATTGTCTTCGTTTTATTTAAAATTTAATTTTTTCAATAACATTTTTTGGTATGTTTTGATTCATAATTATCTTATAGTTAATTTTTATTTTTTTATTTGTGAAATAACATCATCTATGATTTTCTGATTTGCTGCTGCAATGAATGAAACTCTTGTTTTGTAACTAAGATCTGCATCAAGAGGATTCAAATCCGCATCTAAAAGTAATCCACCAGCTTCCTTTACTATCACATATCCTGCAGCAATATCCTGAATCCTGATTTTATCTCTTAAATCTATAAAAATATCCATTAATCCTCTTGCAAACAAGGCCATTTCTAGTGCATTTGCACCAAAATGTCTTATGTGGTTATGTTGCTCAAATATTGGATGTAATCGATTCATCAATTCAGATGTGGCACCTGAAGTGTTTATTCCAATAATTTTGTAAATTGGTTCTTTATCATGAACTTTAATTTTTAATTCATTCAAAAATGCTCCCTTGCCTTTTGATGCCCAATACATATCTCCATTTGATAGATTTGTTATTACTCCGTCTGTAATAGAACTTAATTTATCTTCAGTTGCAAATGCTAATGAACTACAGAAAAATGGAATCCCTCTTACAGCATTTGCAGAACCGTCAATTGCATCCATAATGACAAATCCTTTAGGATTTTCAGACAATTCTACTCTACCACACTCTTCTCCTAAAACAACACAATCAAAATTAATTTCTTTAAGATAATCTAATACTGTTTTTTCAGCAATAATGTCGATATTGCGTGAAATATCACCACCTGCACCTCTTCCAAAATCTCCTGCAGCATCATCTGTCCCTGCCAAATCTTTTACATTTTCATAAATCCGTTTTGAAACCTCGCGAAGAATTTCAATAACTTCCATTATTTTCTTTTTCTTTCTTCGTAATTTAAGTGAAAGAAATTTTCTATTTTGAAAGCATAAATAACAATAAAGCAGCTCATCGTATGTGAGTGGAAAAGATCAATCTGTTGTAAGCAAAGAATCTTTGATGAGTACAAAACCTGGAAAACAAATTATGAAACAAGGATT
>CAYYXT010000002.1:0-185009 GCA_964475825.1 uncultured Nitrosopumilaceae archaeon
GATGGCAACCCAGAATACCCAAACATTCAATCCTTTAGAAACTCTAAGAGAAGTGTCTGATAGTACAAGAAATGCCCAATCTGATTTAATGAAGAATATGTCTTCTATGCAAAGCAAAAACATGGAGACAATGTTTCAGATTGGCCAAATGCTCCCATCTTTTATGAATTGGGGCGCTTACAAAACAACTGTAAGTAGTAATGGCAGAATTTCGATTCCAGAGGCAGAACGTAATGCACTTGGATTAGGAGAAGGCGACTTGGTTCAAGTTATAGTCTTTCCAATAGCAAAAAAATCAAAAAATAAGGAGGTGAAACAATGAGTAAAAACGAACAAACACTAGGAACTAAAGATATGTTTTCAGTTTATCAGGAAAACGTAGACAAAATATTCTCTGGTATTAGACATTCAGTACCACAGTATCATCAGTCAATTACTAACGTTCAGCAAGAATACCTACAAGCATATGAAAATGTTATTGATTCTACAATCACACTACAAAAAGAATATGCAAAGAAAGCAGGTATTGCAACTAACATTCCACAAGCAACACTGAAAGTAATTCATGATACTACAGAAGAACTTGTTAAAGCAGCTTCAATACAGAACCAAATAACACTTGCAACAATTGATGCAACACAACAAAATATCAAAACATTCAATGACAACGTAAAATCATTTGCTGATCTAAACAGAAATATTCTACAATCCTGGATCTCTGCATTCACCGCAAAGAACAACTAGTGGTAAAATTTTATTTTTTTATTTTTTATTTTATGATCTTTCTGCAAGCCATTTCCCTAACTCTGGGAGTACTTTGTTTTGAGATAATGAACTAGCAATCATGCCTACGTGGCCTGTTGGATACATCTTTAATGTTTTGTCTTCACTTCCAACTGCATAATGGAGAGGCATGCTGCATTCTGGTGATACCAGATGGTCTCCAACTGCAACCTGTGTGAATAATGGCATGTCTATTTTTTTCAAATCTATGTGACTTCCGCCGACATACATTTTATTTTGAATTAACAGGTTGTCTTGATAGATGTCTTTGATCCATTGTCTGAAAAGCTCACCTGGTATTGGTGGTGTATCTCCTAGCCATTTTTCTACTCTTAGGAAATTATCCACGAATTTTTTATTCTCTATGTTTTTGAAAAAATTCACGTATTTTTCAATTCCTTGCTCAAATGGTTTTAGTACTGAAAAGCAGTAATACATGAATTCAGGAGGCATGTTTCCTATGATTTCCACCATTTTATCTACGTCCATGTGCTTGGCCAGATTGCTAATTACTGTAGTATCTCGCCATCCGTCAATTACAGGTGCTGTTGCAATATAGTTTTTCACGCTTTCTGGATGCAGTGTTATATATGCTGTTGCTAGTGTAGCTCCTGTACAATATCCTTGCAATGATATTTTTTCTGTAGATGATTCATCTTTGATAAATTCCACACTGCTGTCTAAATATCCATTAACATAATCATCAAAATCTAAATACTTGTCCATGCTTGTTGGAGTTCCCCAATCTAGCATGTATACATCAAATCCCTGTAGTAGTAAATTTCTAACCCAACTTTTTTCTGGCTGTATGTCCAAAATATGATATCTGTTAATCAACGCATAGGAAATCAGTAATGGTGTTTTGTGTTGTTTCTCTGTAAGTGATCTGTAATGCAATAATCTTGTTTTGTCTATTTCTTGTACTACATCATGTGGAGTTACCTCTAGACTAATTTCATCTGGAGCTGAAACTAATTTAGGTGCATCGATAATGTTTTTGCCAAATTTTATTATCTCCTCTATGATTTTAGGGTCAAATTTTGCTTCACTTTTCATTTTTTACCTCGCCTTTATTTTTTATCTCTTTTTTCTTTTTTAATTCAATTTCTAATCTTGTCACTCTTTTTTTAAGAGCATGCATTTCTTTGTACACTTCATCAATTTCTTCTTTACTTGGCAAGTTTGCTGACTGTAAAATAACATTTGAAATATTATTCCAATGTTTTGTAAGTTCAAGCTCTTTTGAAACTAGCTTTCCATAATTTTCTCCAAACTTTTCTGAATCAAATAATTCTGTAAAATCATTATCAAAAATATCTATCCATATTCTTTTGAATGATTCCATTTGTTCTACATCATGTGGCACGTCAGGTATTTTCAGATTGACTTTCTTTTGTGCGTCACTCCAAGTTTCTGACAGCTGCTTATAGTATTCTGTTACAAATTTGTTAAACCCCATTAAATTCTCATTAATCTGGATTAATTCAGTTGAGATTTTCTTAGAATTTGAAGCAAATGCACGCATAGGACCTATCGAAGTCAAGGCCTGTGGTTTGCTTGCCATTAGATGGATGATATCTGTCCAGAACAAGGAAAGATGCTTGTAATAGTCTGTAATGTCTTTTGGAGATTGTGATTCCACGGCTTACTATCACTACAGATCTCAATAAATAGATCGCTTGTTTAATTAGACAAATGGTTAATGTTGAGGACCTAGAAAAAATATGCCAAAAAATTACAAATCTGGACCCAAAGATGAGGTCTGCTCGAATTATCAATAGTAGGGGGCATCTTGTTGCAGGCGGTATGAAGAAGGGATTACTAGCATTGGAAACCCAAAAACAAGATGAGATGATGTTCATGGAACTTGCACTTAGAGTTAGTATGAGACATGGATTTGACAAGGAATTTGGTGAAGTTCATTTTTCAATGTCTTATAGAGATAAGGTGATTATGATGAGTTTTCCTTTGGCAAATGATGATGTTTTGTCAGTCTCTTCTGAAAAAGAAGCAAATTTTGGTAAAATTTCGTTTAAAATTCTTAAACTTATTGCGCCACTCAAAAAATCTGTTTTGGAAACTTTTTGACTCATACAACTTAATTCTAGTAAAGTATGTGATAATTGTGAAAACTGATTCTCAAAACGTGACATGGACCGATATTGAAAGACTGACTAAATTACTTTCCAAGAAAATTTTTACATTGTCAAAAGATTTTTCAAGCATTTCTACAATTAGTCGTGGAGGCCTAGTTCCGGCAAGACTATTGGCTGATCATATGAGGATAGATACGATACTTGTTGATAAAAACAAAATTCCTCCCGACTCTCTTTTTGTTGATGACATTTATGATTCTGGTAATACGTTTAAAAAAATAATTCCGAAAGTAACTGATCCTTCAAATTTTGTATATGCTACATTATTTGCAAGACGAGGCAAAAAATACCCAAAACAACTAGTATATGCTCAAAAGACAAAAGGCAATGAATACATTGTATATCCGTGGGATAAGATGGAATATGGGCGACTCAAAGATTTTGCATTGTAATTTTTGAAACCAATGAAACTATCTAATCCGTTTAATTTTTTAATCTCTTTACATACATTGAGGGAGTTTTCCCTCATGTCTGTCTTGATAATCTTTAATCAAATCGTCTGTGATTTGTTCGTAAGATAAAGTTTGCATGTATCTTACTCTTGTAGCTCTTGAAATACACTGATCTCCATTTTTGTCTTGAATACTTGTTTTGATATTTTCAGAACCACCGATGAATAAGATTTTCATTGAGGCATGCATCATATAGACCCCTGCAGATTGTGGTATTTTTGAAATAGTTTCTTCATTAAAGTCTAGCCAATCTGACCATGCATTTTCATTGTTTAGCATTTTTCTCTCACTAGTTTTGAAGCATTTTTCTCAAACCCGCACATCTGTTTCTAATTGTTACCTCTGTTACTCCAGATGCAATTGAGATATCTTTTTGTGATTTTACTTCCCCTGTGCTAATACATGCCAAATATAATGCAGCTGCTGCTATCCCCATAGGGTCTTTTCCAGCAACCATGCCTATTTTTTTTGCTTGTTCTAGTATTGCAACCGCTTTTCGTTTGCTCTTTTCACTTAATTCTGCAATGCTTGCAATTCTGGATACTCCTTTCACAGGATCTACTACTGGCATTTTTAATTCCAGTTCTCTAAAAATTAATCTATAACATCTTGCAACATCTTTTCTTCTAATGTTGATACCATTGGCAACATCGTCCAAAGTTCTAGGTGTTTCCGTATTTCTACATGATGCATAAAGACATGCTGCAACTAGGCCTTGAATAGAACGACCTCTTACAAGTTTTTTCTCCATGGCCTTTCGGTAAATGTATGCAGCTTTTTCAACTACTGCATCTGTTAGTGCAAGTTTATCTTTTAATTTGTCCATTTCATTTAGTGCTTGTCTTAGATTTCGATCTGCAGAAGAATGTGCTTGTGTCCTGCTATCCCATGTTCTTAACCTCTCAATTGAGTTCTTCATTGATGATGTAAGTGGTTTTCCCGTAGAATCCTTGTTGGCAGTACCAATTACCGTTGATAACCCCATGTCGTGCATTGTCAATGATGTTCCAGCACCCACTCTGGTTCTGTTTGTATCATCATTTGCAAAGGAACGCCATTCCGCACCTGTATCTGAAATTTTATCTGAAACTACAAAACCACATCTTCCACAAAACAATTCCCCCGTGGTTTCATCTGTTACCATTTTTTTATCACCACATGAAGGACATTTTGGCCCAGAGACTATTGTGCTTTTAAGCATAATAATTACAAATTTGGAATTTAGCTTATTATTCATTTTACATAACTTCTGCAGGTTAATTGTATGTAGGTTAAGCTAATGCTCATTCTAATTTTATAGAATTAGAATAACACTGAATGATAATTAGGAGCAACTAATAGACAGAGTTCTCTTAGTCCTTGTTTTATAAATATACAATGACCAAAAATAATATGATTGCAGAAAAATTTAGTGATGAAGATTAGCTTGACAGGATGTATAGAAAATCTGAATCCAGTAGAACTAGACGAGTCACAGAAACCTCTTTGAATATGTTTGATTTTTTTTGTCAATCTCAAGGAATCACAAAGGATCAGATGATCAAAAAGTATCAAGATTGGCACGAACAAACAAAGACAGACATTAGGAACATTGTATGTCGTTAGACAAATTTGAATGACTAACCCTTCAGCAAGGTTCTCAAAGGTTACGGATTCTATGTCAAAGATCCGACGAGAGATCAATCCATAATACTGACAAATTTGTATGTGAAACAGACACAAATGTAAGCATGACTTAATTGTTTTACCAATAATAAATTAAATGACAAACATGAAACAAATTCTAATACTTCCTGTACTAGTCGTTATGATTTCTCTAGTTTTTTCTGCCCAAAATGTCATGGCAGTAACCTCTACAATATCTGACAAACTATCATGCCAATCATATAAGAAGAGAAAAGAGATATGAAATCATATCCTTTGATAGGTTTTATCGCTGTTTTAATTTTTATATTATATGTATTTTCAATCCAAGACACATATGCTACTACTTTTACTGCAGTCGCGAGTGGAAACTGGGACAATCCTGCCACATGGGGAGGTACTGTTCCTAGCTCAACTGATATTGTTATCATTCCAAACGAAATTACGGTAACCATTCCCTTGGGACTCACAGTAACCGTTGCCTCAGGCGGCACCATCACCATCAACAACATCGGCGGTACCATCACCAACTTTGGTACCATCACAATCAACTCCGGTGGTGTCATCAACAACTACGGCTTTATCACCAACTATAGCACCATCACAATCAACTCCGGAGGTGTCCTCATCAACAACTTCGGTGGAATCATCAACAACATCGGCGGCAGCATCAACAACAATTTCAATCTCGGCAACGGTGGCACCATCAACAAATTCATCCGTATCAACTATAGCAGCTTTGATTCTAATTCAGCAAATGATCAAAGCTCCATTCAAACAACTGTGATAGTTCCTGATGCAACTTCTCCAGTAATCACCCCAACAGTTACTGGAACACTTGGAAATAATGGATGGTATGTTAGTGATGTTACTGTATATTGGGATGTAATTGATGCAGAGTCTTCCATAACTAGCACCACTGGATGTGAAACAAGTGTAATCAATAGTGACAATATTGGCATAACATTAACCTGCAGTGCAATAAGTACTGGTGGGGCAAATTCACAAGACATAACAATAAAACGTGATGCTACGTTACCAACAATTATTGCACCAACTGCATCTTTATCTCCACTTCTTGGAACTCCAACTGTGGGTGATAACTTGGATTCATCTCTTATTGTAACTAATAATGCACCAGATACATTTGCACCAGGAACTACAACTATTGTAACTTGGAGGGTAACTGATCATGCTGGTAACTATGCATCTGCAACCCAACAAGTAACTATTGTAACTTGGAGTGTAACTGATCGTGTTGGTAACTATGTATCTGCAACTCAACAAGTAACTGTTACAACACCTGGACAGGCAATCAATGACTTGATCATATTGGGAAATAGTTATGGTGCAAACACAAATGTACTTAAAAATGCACAAGCACTTCTTGATGATAATAACCAAAATAATGACAACGGTGCATGTGGAAAATTAGACAAGTTTATCAACCAAGTAAATTCAAACAATAGTTTGTCATCCACACAAAAAACTCAACTGATACAAGATGCAAATGCAATTAAAACCAATATTGGTTGTTGATCTCTTAAAATAAAAATTAGATCCTAACTCTCTTTTCCTAAATCCTTAAGTTCATACAAAATTTAGACAATCATGGCAAAAAGAGTCACAATCATGATTGATGATGATTTAGACAAAAAGATAAGAGAGATTCAGGTAAAAAAGATTCAAACCACGACTAGTTCAGTCAGCTATTCAAAAGTGATTAATGAAACACTGCGAAAAAGTATCAAGAAATAATCTCTAGAATACTGCTTTCCTAAATCCTTAAGTTAATACAAAAATTAGAAAATTATTGGGTAAGAGCACAATAGTAATTTTATTATCTATTTTTGTTAGGTATGGGGCAGAAGCATCGTGTCTACAATAATGACAAATGATTCTAACCCCTAACATAATCAATCAGGGGATTCTATATTATTAAGAGGAGAAGATAATCACGGACTAACTAGTATAATTTGACTAGTTAGGAGCAACTAATTTTTTATTTAGTTTATTCTTTTAATTTGGGAAATTATCCTAGTAGACAATATGCATAACTTGGTTTTAACGAAGTATACATTATGTTATTTGGATCAGACACATGTGCAAGTCCTATTGAATGGCCCAACTCATGTGTCATTATTTTTTCAACAGTTTTCACATCATACAGCTGAAAGCTTCCATCACAGTTGTAATCGCCTAATGTGACTTCCGCCACTCCCTTTCCCAAATGTGCATGACCAAGTACACCTTGCCCTATATCTCGTACTACCCATGTAACCCATACATTTGCTTCATGTTTCTGATTAGTAATTTCAAATTCAATTCTGGCTTTTTGTCCGTTGGTGTTTAGTTCTTGATTTTCCCAAAACAAAAATGAATTTTGCAATGTACTGACATGATTCAATGGCAATCCTGATGGCTGTTCATTTACAAAAACTTTGTAATGGATAACATACACATCACCTATGATTTTGTATGTGGGGTCTGTGAAGTTACTGGATGCTGTTTTTGCCTCTTCTTCAAAATTCCATTTTATGTAGTCTCTGAGAAATTTTTTTATTACACCTTGACTTGGATTTGGGTATTCTATGTATCTTTTTTCATCTGCAACATTTTTTGAAATACTGTGTAAATATTTTTCAAACAAATAAAATTTATAATCTTTTTCTTTCTGAACCTCATCTTGTGATTTTTTAATATTTACAATTATGATTCCTTTTTCCATCATATATTGGATGCCTGAAACAAAATCTTGATCATTTATCGCATTTTCTGCCCACCACTTTGCATTGTTTCGTATCCAATCTGGTATTTTATCCACCGTCTCTGATTTTGTTTCTACTGGTGGAATTTGTATGATTTTATTTTCTATCAAAAATAACAACGCTGATACAAATTCCGAATCTTCAATTTGCCCTTCTGACCACCATTTTGCAATTGGTTTAACCCAATCTGGAATTTTTATTATCTCTTCTTTTTCTAGATCATCTGGTTTTTTTGTTGGAATGTATGGATATTTTGCAATCACCTTATCTGTAAATTCTTTGTAATTATTGATCACAACACTGTCTGATTTTCTCTTGAATGCTTCCTCAAAATAGTACTTGGCCTCTTGATACTCTCCCAAATTTCCAAATCCAATACCCATTCCAGTAAGCGCTGTAATGTCGTCTGGTTGATACTGAAGGATCTTGAAGAACTCTTTTAGTGATTTTTCGTGATACCCAGAATTACTTAGGGTAATGGCCTTCATTTTTAATGTGGATATATTATTTGGAGCCACTTCTAAAATATTGTCATAGATTACAATTGCTTCGGTGTATTCTCCTTTTACAAAATGTTCATTGGCTTGTTTGAACATTATCTGTGTATCCTCTGAAGTTTGAGCAAACACAGGAACTGAAATGAAGCTAGAGAATAGTAAAATTACACCTAGAAAAGCACGCATCATCAAGTGTTTGATGTTTGGATTTCAGATATATTTTATTTCCATTTTATGACAAACTGCGGCTATTGGCATTATTGCTGTTATTTTAGTTCAAAATTCCATTTAATTCTCTTAGTAAATCTTTAATCTTTTAACAAATACCCGTTTCTAGGTTGAGTACGATCGGTCTAGGCGAAATTATCTATGAACTTCGTAAGAAGATTCAAGATATCCAGCTAGAATTAGATGAATTAGGAGGTCCAATTTCAGACATGCCTGAACTAATTACTTCTGCTAACCTTTTACGCTCAAATGAATACCTTATCAAAGTAACTAAAAAGCAGTCTGAATTACTATTTGCATATGGGCAGTATTCTAAGGCACTAGAAGACATGATTGCAGTGGTTTTTGATATCCAAAATGATCTCAAAAATCTCTTAAAGGAACAATCTAAGCTCATCTCAGATAGAAAATCTTCTAGAAAATCATTCATATCCAAAAATAAGAGAAAATCTACAACTAAAAGAAAATCTTCAAAAAAATAATGTGAATTTCCTTTATGTCATTTTGAAAGATATGTTATATCTCCTGAAGTAATTCGCCTGTTTTTCTTATTTTCTGATATGACTAGCGCTCCATCGTCGTCTATTTTAATTGCCTTGCCTTTGATTTTTCCATCCTCTGTACTTAGTTCTATATTTTGCCCAATTGTTGATGATTTTCTTGTCCAGTCTCTGATAATTTTTTTAGTATCGCCAGTATTCAATAAATCATAAATCTGTTCTAATTCCATCAAAAATGACTGTACTAGTAAAATCGGTTTTACTGTTTTATTTTGTTCACTCAACGATGCGACTCCGTAAAAATTTGGGGTATCTTTTAAGATCTTTTCAATTTGCTTAACATCTACATCAAAATTTATTCCAACACCTAGGACCAGATTTTCTATCTTGTTTGACTCTAATGATGCATCAACTAACATTCCTGCAACTTTTTTACCTTTGATTGTTATGTCGTTTGGCCATTTCAATTCTGATTTGATACTCAGTGTTTTTTCTATTGCATTTGATAGTGCTAGTGCAGAAGCTATTGGAAATAATGTCATAACTGATATGTCGAATTTTGGATGCAAAATTATTGAAAGCCAGATGCCTCCTTTAGGTGAAATCCATTTTCTACCTAGTCTTCCTTTCCCACTGGTTTGTTTTTCTGCAATTATTACTGTTCCATTGTTTGCTTCATCTGAAGCCATTTTCATTGCTTGATTTTGAGTAGAATCAATTGAATCAAAATAATATGCTCGTTTTCCAAATATTTTGGTCTTTAACCCTGCTGTGATTTCCCACGGTAGTAACATATCTGTGCTGGATTCGAGTCTGTACCCCAGCTTTTGTTTTGATTCTATTTTATATCTCAACCCTCTAATTTTTTTAATATGCTTCCAAACTGCAACTCTGCTTATTCTTAAGACATCGCTCAAATCTTGACCTGAAAGATATTCTGTATCATGTGATTTTAGAAATGATAGTACTTTGACTAAACCTGGATTGTCATACGAACTGTAAATCAATTGTATGTGTTCTTTACTTCAAGTATAAAATATCAACTTTGTTTAACTTAGAATCCGACATCAAAGTCAAATCCGCCACCATCAGAACCTCCAGCATCAGAACCCCCACCATCAGAACCACCGTCTGATGAGCTATCCCCACCTGTCTCACTTGGAATGCTTTCTGCTGGTACATAGTCTGTCATCATCATGCCCATCATGCTAAACATCATTGAAAACATGATCATATCCATTATCCCAAAGAACATCATAGTGGGAAGGATTGATTTGTTATCATCCATGTATTGCTTTAATTTTTGTTTGTCTCCACTTTTGTACAATAATGACATTTGATTCCACCTGTCTTGTAATTCATGAATTCTTTCTTCTACTTCTTTTGATCCTTTTTCTGTGATCTTGATCTCTATTTTTTTACCGAACCAACTCTTTTCTTCTTTTACTGTAATTAGTCCTCTTTCCTCTAATTTTTCAAGAATTGAATTTAATTCATCAGCATCTATTTGAGATGCATTCTGTATCTTGTCGAATTTTTTGGCTCCTTTTTTAATTGCCCCAAGAACAATTACATCTTTTGGCTCTTCTGGAGTTGGTTCCATGCAATCTGATTTTTGTTATTATTAAAATACCCTACGATTTTGCTTTTTTATATTGTTTATTTTAGTAATTCTCTGGCTTTTAATTCCGAAATTACATTTGGTATTCCTTGCAGGTATGATGGAAATTTGAATTCGTATATTTGAGATATTTTCTTATTTGATACTTTCATTGATGTGGTGAGTAATTTTATCAAATCTCCTCCAAGAACTGCCTTTGCTACAAATATGGGTATGGTTCCCGGACGGTTTGTCCCTATGCTGTCTGCAGTAAAATCTACAAATTCTTTGAATTTTATCGATGTAGAATCTGCTACGATGTATGATCCGTTGGTTGAATTTTTTTCTAAAATTGATATCATGCTACCTACTGCATCATCTACGTGCACGAATGATCTGTAATAGTCACCTCCTTTTGGAAGTCTAAATGTATTTTTTAGAAGACGTTTGACCAGTACCTCGTAGAACCATCCGCCTGAACCATATACGTCGCCAAAATGTATGACTGTAAAATTAATTCCAAGTTCTTTGCAATTTTTTTCAAGAAATCTTTGAGCCTCTAATCTAATTTTTACAAAATCTGTATTTGGATTGTATGGAAAAGACTCATCAACTATATCTTGTGTTTCTCCATAAACCCCAAGTCCTGAAATGTATGTGATTGCCTTTGTTTTGTCTTTAATATGATTGAAAAGATTTTTTGTCCCCCCTAAATTCACTTTTTCCAAAACTTTTTTGTTTTTTTTTCAAGTGGTGTATGTGATGCCAAATGAAAGACACAGTCAAATTCTATATCTGGAATGTCTAATTTGGAATCAGTCAAATCGCCTACTATGTTTTTTGATTTAACATGTCCGCTTTTTCCTTTGCGGATTAATGATGATACGTTGTATTCTTTTTCAACTAGGGAATTGACCAATCTGGATCCTATGAACCCTGTAGCACCTGTAACTAGAACGGATTTGCTCATTATTTCTTTGATCTGATTGTGTTATTACTATGTTTGTACTGAATGGCATTGATAATTCTTCAATGTCACGAATAATCCCATTCTTGTTCATTTCAAAAATTATATTCCACCATGCTTTAGATTTTTCATGGAGCATGATTCTTACACTGATGATGAAATTAGGGATATTCTTTCTTTAAAACATGTTGTAGTAATTGGCATGTCTAAAAATGACAACAAGGCAGCACACTATGTGCCAAAATATCTTTCTGAAAATGGATTTGATATCATTCCAGTAAATCCTACGACTGATGAGATTTTAGGCAAAAAATGTTACAGTACCATTTCTGATGTTGATGGTGATATTGACATAGTTGATGTGTTTAGACCATCCGATCTTGTGCTTCCTGTTGTAGAGGAAGCTATAAGGAAAAATCCAAAGGTAATCTGGCTTCAAGAAGGAATTCATAATCCTAAAGCCGAAGAAATGGCAAGAAAAAAAGGCATCAAAGTTGTATTTAACAGATGTATGTTGGCAGAACATCAGAGACTATTCTAAAAATGACTTCCTTTGATGCTTTTTACAATGATTTGCTTGAACTAGTCAATAAACACGAAAAAAACAACACTCCGTTAAAAGTTGAAAAAGATCTAGAGACTGACATTGTAAAAATTTTTGGTGAAAACGTTACTGCACTGGCAAGATCTAAAAATGGATTAAATGATGTGACTGAGCTTGCATATGCAACAGCAGAACACCATCCATATTGGAATCTGCTTTACAACTGCTCAGAAATAGCAAATATTGTTTTAGAGAAATGGAAAAGTGAACTTTCAAAAAAAGATGCAAGTGACATTGAGTGGTCCATAAAGGAATTAAAACAATCCCTTGATAAGCTCACTGAGAAAATTAGCGACTCTGATATCTAGGCAGAGATAAATATTCTTAGATTGCAATCAAATCATGCCAATTAAACTTGGACTAATAGGCAAAACAAATACCGGTAAAACCACTTTCTATAATGCTGCCACTTTATCTTCTGAAGAAATTTCTTCTTATCCATTTACAACAAAAAAACCTGTTTCTGGAATAGCACACGCAATTACATTATGCGTTCATCCAGAATTTAAAATACAAGATAATCCCAATAATTCAAAATGTGTTGAAGGTTGGAGATACATCCCAGTTGAATTAATTGATTTACCCGGTCTTATCAAGGATGCATGGAAAGGAAAAGGCTTGGGAAATCAATTTCTTTCAATTGCCGCACAATCTGATGCATTGCTTCATGTAGTTGATGCCTCTGGCGGTATAGATTCTTCTGGAAAAATCAGTGAGGTTGGAAGCGGTGATCCAATATCTGATTTTGCAGATATTGAAGAGGAATTAATCATGTGGTATCATAAAATTTTGGAAGGAAATAGAGATAAGGTTTCAAAGTTAATTCGAACTGGCTCTGGCATTATTGATGCTATCACTGATTTGTATCGTGGCATAGGTGTCAATAAAATACATGTGAAAGATGCATTAATTACACTTGGATTAGAAGAGAAGGAATTTGATGATTTTGATATGGTTGACAGTAAAAAACTCGCTGCACATCTTAGAAAAATTTCAAAACCTACCTTGATTGTTGCAAACAAAATAGATGTTGAAGGTGCGGACAAAAATTTTGCTAGACTGCGAGAACACTACAATGATTCCATTGTAATTCCTGTTAGTGGCGATAGTGAATTCAGTCTAAGAAGAGCCGAACAAAAAGGACTGATCAAATATTCCCCTGGCTCGGAACAATTTGAAATAATAAAATCTGAAGAGCTTAATGAAAAACAAACCAATGCATTGGATTTCATAAAAAAAGGAATAATGGGTGAATACATGCGAACTGGTGTACAATTTGCGATAAATGTGGCAGTCTTCAAACTTCTAAAGATGAACTCAATTTACCCTGTAGCTGATGAGAAACATCTTGCAGATAAAAAAGGACGTATATTGCCTGACTTGATCTTGCTTAAGGCTGGAGCAACAATTGCTGATCTTGCAAAGGAGATCCACACTGATCTTACCAAAGGATTGCTTTATGGAAAAGATTTGAGATATAATTTGAGATTGCCAGTGGACTATCAACTAAGGGATAGGGATGTGGTGTCTCTAGTTAATGCATCAAAAAAGTAGTCTGTTATTTTTTGTTAGAGTGTATATTTTTAAAATTCTTTTATGCTTTGCCGAATGATGTTGTTTTCACCATCTACATAATTGCCGCAAGTTTCACAAAGCCACTGTGTCTTGTTTTCTTCCTTTATCCATTTTGGCAGTCTCCGACTGTTGCATTTTTCACAAAATAGAGACATATCAACTTCTGGTTCTTCCTCTATTTGTACTGGCGTTGACTGCCTTTTTGAGTTACTCTGTTGTAAAATAAGACTGTAATCTATACCTAAAATTTCCAAATAAATGAGCTGGTGAATGTATTATTAGGCATCTGCTTTAATCTTTTCTTTTCTCATCCAAATTGTTTTTCCCTTGTGATCAATTAACTCAATGTTCATTTCATTAAGTTTATCTCGAATTTTATCTGCTTCTTGAAATTTCTTTTCTTTTCTTAATTGCTCTCTGACTGTGATCAAATTATCAATTTCTTGTTTTTTATCTGAGGTTATTTTGGGGATGATCAATCCTAAAATTTCAAGCATTCTTTCAAATTCAGGAATGATGATTTTAGCGTCATTTGAGCCTAACTTTTCTTCAGCGGCTAAATAATTCACTTCCTTTACAAGTTTGAAAAATGCCAACAGTGCAAGATGCGTATTAAAGTCAGATTCTAACGCATTACCAAATTCGTTACTTATTTCTTCAATTAATGATTTGATTTCACTGTCATGATTTTCATTATTTGCATGAATCAATTCATAATAACATATCTCAGCTTGGCGCCATTTTGTGAGATTCTCTTTTAACAATTCTTCAGAATAGTCTATTGGTTTTGAATAATGTCCTGATAAACAAAATAATCTGATTATGTTTGGCCCCCAATTATCTAAAACGTGTTTTATTGATTTGATGTTTCCAAGTGATTTTGACATTTTTTCACCATTAATTGTAACCATTCCTACATGCATCCAAATTTTTGCAAATTGCTTTGATGTAAAAGACTCTGATTGTGCAATTTCATTTTCATGATGAGGAAATATCAAATCCCTGCCACCGCCATGTATGTCAAAATTTTCTCCAAGGTATCTTATACTCATTGCAGAGCATTCTATGTGCCATCCTGGTCTGCCTTTGCCCCATGGACTATCCCAGAGTGGTTTGATATCTGAAAATTTCCACAATGCAAAATCTAGAGGATCTTTTTTTGCCTCATCTACTTCAATTCTTACACCTGATTGCAGTTCGTCTATCTTCTTTTTTGATAATTTACCGTATTGGGGAAACTTTGATACTGAGAAATACACCCCATTCTTTGACACATATGCTATGTCTTTTTCAATTAGTTTCTTAATAAAATTCTCAATATCGTCTATGTGCTCAGTTGCTTTGGGGTAGTTTGTTGCACGCTTTACATTTAGCCCGTCAAAGTCCTTGAAATAGTTTTGAATGTACCTTGAACTAATTTGTTCTGCAGTTGTATTTTCTAATTTTGCACGATTTATTATTTTATCATCCACATCTGTAAAATTTTGAATAAAATCCACCATGATTCCTTCACTCTCCAAGTATTTTCTTAGAACATCAAAAACAATTATCGTCCTTGCATGTCCTATATGTGATTCGTCATAAACTGTAACACCGCACAAGTAAATTCTCACCTTTTTTGAAATGTCTAGTAATTGTTCTGAATTACTAAGCGTGTCTTGTAGTTTCATTGCTTATCCTCAAAAGGTTTTTGTTGTGTTTCTCTCTTGTGTATGCTATTAAGATGCAATTGGTACACTTTTTCCACAATTTGTTTTTCAATTTGTAACGTTTCAGCAGTTTTTTCAACTGAAAGTTTTTTGTCAAAAATACAATAAAGTGTGGAATCTATATCTTCGTATGACATTTCTAATTCCTTTTCAGCTTCGTGTTCCTTCCATAAATGCGGACTGCTCTTTTTTTCAATGACGCTTTGAGGCACACCTAAAAATTTTGCAATCTCTCTTACTTGTAATTTGTATAGTGAAATGATTGGAACCAAATCTGATGCACCATCACCATATTTTGTAAAATACCCCATCAAATACTCACTTTTGTCACTTGAACCTAATACCAGATAGTTTTTTGCATTTGCGTAATAATACAAAATATTTGCTCTTACACGTGCTCTGAGATTTCCCTTAGCCCAATCATTTGGTTCAAGATAATTTGAATATTCCTTTACAATTGGTTTTATATCGATTAATTTGTATTCTAATCCTGCAAGTCCTATCATTTTCATTGCATCTTCTGTCTCTATACTTGGTGTGATTTGTGTATCCGGCATTATGACTGCAAGTGTTTTTTCTTTGAGCACTCTTTTACAAATATAGGCCAACACCGCAGAATCTATCCCTCCACTTAGTCCAAGAATCAGTCCTTTTGCCTTGTTTTTTTCAATCTGCTTTACTAGAAACTTCTCAATAGTATTTGTAATGGCAGCATAATCTTGATGAATTATCTCGTCTAAAATCTTCTGATTCATAGACTATTTTCAGAAATCGTCAGAATAAAAGTTGTGCCAAGTCTCAAATCTGAATTAATTCATTTTGAATACTCATACGGTATAGTTTTTGTATTGAATTATCAAAGGTGATCTATGCTCAACATACCCTACCTAGCACACTGGAGAAGGATTATTCTTCTTTTAAATTTGAATTTTATCTATAAAAATACAAACAACTGTTTATTCACATTATTATTTCGGTTGTATTATGGAGTCATTATAATTTCAAATTCTGTCGATGCTCTTTCTGTGTCATCATATTTTAAAATAACTTTATAATTTCCTATCTGAGATTCTCCTGTCATATGTAGTAGTGTATATACATCTCCGTCTCTTGTTGCATACGTAGAAATTTCTTCTTCAGAACTGTCTGGTGTCATGATTGTTATTACAATATTGTCTCCTCGCACGTATCCGTTAACATGTCCTGTGATTGTTATTTCTTGATAATTTCTTACTGATTCTGGTTTTACAAACTTCTCTAAATCAACTCTGATGTATTCTTCATCTAACTCCTCTGCATAAGCATAATGCCCAATCATGATAATTCCAAATAAAACCGACAGTGCTACTATTTTTTGTTGCAATGATGTATTATTGATTTGTATACATAAAAGGTAATCGTAAATATCCCGTAATTGGGAAATTCATATTATATGATAGTATGAAATTGTCTTTTTAAAATATGACTGTAATCATGCCTAAAAAGTGGGTGTATTATCTTTAAATGACAGAAATATTGTCACATGACTGTTTTAGTTATAGTTTCATTAGGATCTTCAAACTACTACCTCAGAAACATGATGAATTATTACGTTTAATTGAATTGTCTCTAGATATCTACGTAAATTCCGTCGTTTCTGGCTTCAACAGTATATGTTTCTAATTTTACATCTTTAAGATAGTCTTTCAGTTCTCCTGTTTTAATATTATAATGCCAAAAATGTAATGGGCATTCTACAATATCTCCTTCAAGTTTTCCTGGTGCAATTGATCCGTCTTGATGAACACAAAGATCATCTATTGCATGATATCCGTCTTGGTTAAATATTGCAATCTGTTTATTGTCAATTTTAAAGGCCTTTCCTTTACCTGTAGCAATTTCTCCTTTTTCAGCAATTTTCTTCCAAGCCATACTGCTAATTTCATGATTTTGTCATTTATTTATATTCGCATGATAGAATTTTATACTCTTTCTGAAGCCAAATTGCATTGAGCAAGGTAAAGTCTAGCGTAAAATTGATCCAAGACGGCAAATTGTCTTATGAATGGGCTAGATCTCATATGCAAATTTTAGATAATACCATTAATCGATTAAAAAAATCAAAACCGCTCAAAGGCATTACACTAGGATTTTGTTTACACATAACAAAGGAAACATCTGTTCTTTTAATGGGTGCAAAGGAACTCGGTGCTACTGTTGCATGTTGTGGTGGAAACCCACTTACAACACAAGATGATATTGCAGCATTTTTGGCATCGCAAGGAATTCATGTTTATGCATGGCATGGGCAATCTGTAAAAGAGTATGATTGGTGTATTGACCAAGTCTTGAATCACAAGCCTACTATTTTGACTGACGATGGTGCTGACATGAATGTAAAGGCACATTTTGATGATAGATACAAAAATATGAAAATTCTTGGTGCAACTGAAGAAACTACTGCCGGTGTTACTCGAATCAGAGCTGTTGAAAACCAAGGCAAGCTTCGATATCCTGTAATTTTAGTAAATGAAGCATATACAAAACACATGTTTGATAATCGATACGGCACTGGACAAAGTACAATTGATGGATACTTGCGTGCAATGAATTTACTTTTGGCATCTAAAAGAGTTGTAGTTGTAGGGTATGGTTGGGTAGGACGCGGTGTTGCATCTTGTTGTGATGGGATGGGCTCCAAAGTAATAGTGACTGAAATTGATTCTGTAAAGGCATTAGAAGCTCATATGGATGGTTTTGATGTAATGCCAATGGCACAAGCTTGCAAAGTTGGTGATATCTTCATTACATGTACTGGGATGACTAGTGTAATTAGAAAAGAACACATTTTACAAATGAAAAATGGTGCTATCATGGGAAATGTGGGACACTTTGATGTCGAAATTGATAGCAAGTTTTTGCTAAAAGAATCAAAATCAGTAAAAAGAGTAAGACCAAACCTTGATGAATGCACACTCAAAAACGGTAAACGTGTTTATCTTATTGGTGAGGGGCGATTGGCAAATCTTGTTGCAGCAGAAGGTCATCCGCCAGAAGTAATGGCCCTGTCATTTTCTAATCAAATTCTATCTGTTTTGTATCTTCTCAAAAATCATGCAAAGATTGGTAACAAAATCATCAACGTTCCAGAAGAAATTGATAAACAAGTTGCAGTTGATGCGTTAAAGGCAATGGATGTAAAAATTGACAAGCTCACACCAGAACAAGTCAAATATGCACATAGCTGGTAAAACTTCTTAACCCCAATTAGATTCCAAACTATAACCGATGAAAAATAAAGCAATCATTACTAGTGCATTACCTTATGCCAATGGAGAAATCCATCTTGGACATGTTGCATCAACATATCTGCCTGCAGATGTCACCACAAGATTCCTGAAATTAAAGGGAGTCGAAGCTTACTACATTTGTGCATCTGATGATTTTGGTACTCCAATTTTGATACAGTCTGAAAAAGAAGGAAAAACCCCCTCAGAATATGTGGCATATTGGAATAAACGTGATTATGATGATTTCACCGCATTTGGTATTGACTTTGATTTTTTTTACAAAACAAGCTCTCCTGAAAATATTGCGTTTGTTCAAGACGTATTCAAAAAACTCAACAGTGCAGGCCATATCTACGAAAAAGAAATCATCCAATTTTACTGCAGCAATGATAAAAAATTTCTACCTGATAGATATGTCAAGGGTGTTTGTCCTAATTGTAATGCGGCTGATCAATACTCTGATCTTTGCGAAAGTTGCGGACGTGTTCCTGAAGAAATATCTGATCCAAAGTGTTCTATTTGTGGGCAAACTCCTACTAAAGAAAAGACAACTCATTTCTTTTTCAAGCTTAAAAATTTTGGTGATTCATTATACAAGTGGCTAGATGAAAATGTTAATCTGCAAAAAGATGTGAAAAAATACGTTCAAAACTGGATAAAATCTGGCTTAATTGACTGGGATATCACGCGTGATATCTCTTGGGGTGTTCCAGTGCCTCTTGAAGGTGCTAAAGACAAGGTATTCTATGGTTGGTTTGATAACCACTTGGCATACATTTCTACTGCAGTAAAATTTCTTGATGATAAAGGCATAAACGGAAAAGAGTTTTGGAATTCTGCAGACATTTACCATTTTATTGGTAAAGATATTGTTTATCATCATTATCTATTTTTGCCTGCAATGCGTTTAGGGATAAACAGTGAATACAAACTGCCCGATTTTATTCCAACTAGAGGTCATCTTACATTACAATCAAAGAAAATTTCAAAAAGCAGAAACTGGTACATTGGCCTGAGACAATTTTTAGAATACTATCCTGCAGATTATTTGAGATATTATCTGGTTGCCATTAATCCATACTCTCAAGACGACTTGAATTTTGATTGGGATGAATTCACTAACAGAATCAATTCGGAATTGATTGGCAATCTTGGAAACTTTGTTAATCGTGCATTGGGATTTACAAAAAAAGCATTTGATGGTGTAATTCCAGAAACTGAAAATTATGATGAGAAAGATATTGAAGCGGAAAGCAAAATAAAGAATCTTTCTTATGAACTTGGAATATTGATGGAGCAAAATCACTTGGACAGGGCTCTAAAGAAAATCATGGAATTTTCGTCATTTTTCAATCAGTATTTTCAGCACAAAGAACCTTGGAAGAAAGGACCTGGAACTGCAAACTGTGTATTTTTATCAGTAAATGCAGCTCGTAGCATGGCAATAGCATTATTTTCATTTCTCCCAGAGTCTTCCCAAAAGATTTGGGAGCAGCTTGGATTTTCTGGCAAAGTCAATGAAAACAAATGGGATTCAATCTCTGATATTGCAGTAAAATCTGGACATTGCCTAGGTGATGTAACTCCGCTATTTGTCAAGGTTGAAGAAGCAGACATTGCAAAATACAAAAAACAACTAGGCCCATCTTAATGACAAAAATTATTCCAAGAATTTCAACTAGGGGATACTATGATTTGACATATGGCAAAACAATCAAAAAGAATTCATATTTTTTATACCCAAAAAAAGATTTTGAGAAATTTATTGGTTCCAAAGAACTTGTTATAATGATTCATGGGTTGAGAAATGATAATGCAGGAGCCATTGCAAAAGTTATTCTGGCAAAAAAGAGACTATCTCGTTTGGGTTATAATTTTCCTGTAATTGGATTTAGCTATGATTCCAATACTACTGGGGCTCATATGCTAAAACATGCTAAACGTGCGCTTTCTGCAGGACAAGTCATTGCCCGAAAAAATGGCCGCAATCTGACCATGTTTATTGAGGATTTCAAATCTGCAAGCCCTAAAACCAAGATCCGCCTTATGGGCCATTCTTTGGGTTCTCAGGTAATTCTTAGCACGGTGGAAAATCTGGCAAAAAAGAATCATAATGGAATAATTGAGAGTGTGTACTTTTTTGGGGCATCCATTACTAGTGATATCCCATCATCAAAAAAATATGGACCATTACTTGACAAAGTAATTAGAGGTAAGATTGTAAATTATTTCAGTCCTACTGATGAGGTCTTGAATTGGGCAAATAAAGAGAAATTCGTTAAAGGTCCACTTGGACTAGACGGGGCTACTGGAAAAACAATATCAAAATATCATCAAAAATCAGTTAGCCCAAAAAACCATCGATTTGCAAGTTATGCTGCGGTACTGAATTCATTTCCATAATTTCCGTTTTAAAAATTAAGACTAGTGTAATTCATTCGCCATTCTTTTATATCTGCGATTAAATTCATATGTTATTACCACAAACAGAGATGCTTTAATTTGCCTTACCGAAAATCAATCCTTTATCATTTACACATAATAGATGAAAAATTAGATGAACGTGAAGAATTATCCGAATACCAATGCTAATTAAAAACATCTCTTGTTTTCATACCTCTGTTTAGTATGGTTTTTACATCGTAATACTGTTTCTGCATTATTGGTAAAATCCATAAATTTTGTAGTTTTGGGAAAACAAGACATTGCAGCAGAATTTGGCAAAAAAGGAACCGTAACTGATCTTTCGCTTTATGATAGAAAAGAATCAGATATAATTAAAACCTGGGTGACTCCTAGTGGCTTTCCTGACAAAATCCAACCTCTTTTGCAAGCAATCAATCTTGCAGAATACGTCATATTTCATGTTGATAAACTTGATAAATTTACTGGAGAACAAATCATTGCACTTGACACCCTTAAAAAAGACAAAGGAATTTTATCTCATACTTTTGATGTAGATGAATCAAAATTAAATTCTATGATAAAGGGTACCGTAGTTGAAAAATATCTCAAAGTAGATCAAGACAAACTTAAAGAAGAAATGGACAAGATTCAACCAATTTCAAATAATGATCCTCCTAAAATGGTAATTGACCATTGCTTTGATGTTAAAGGTGTTGGGACTGTGATTCTTGGCAAAGTAATCAGTGGAAAAATCAAACAATATGACAATCTCAAATTGTATCCTGCAGGAATAGATGTAATGATAAAATCAATTCAGATGCATGATGATCCTGTTGAGGAATCTGTCTGTCCTGCAAGAGTTGGCTTGGCAGTAAAGGGTGCAAAACCAGACGAGGTTGGAAGGGGCGATGTTATTGCTCAAGCAGGTACAGTTGATGTAAAATCTGAAATTGAACTTGATTTTACAAAGAGTCCATTTTATAAAACTGACATTGCTGAAAATCAAGGATGTCTTGTAAGCATTGGTCTTCAAATCAAGGCAGCAAAATTCTCATCTATTACTCCTTTAAAACTAACATTTGAAAAACCGATAGTTTGTAATTCTGGCGATATTGCAGTAATTCTAAAACCTGAATCAACTACCATTCGAATTCTGGGCAGCGGTCCAATCAAATAAATTGAATGCTTTTTGATTTTAATCAAAGGTTATTGTCAAATTGATTCTAATCTCTTTTTGTTTTCCTAAACAAGATTAATCTAAAATACTATGTTTTTTTAGAATCATAAATGCCTGAATTCTTCCAAGGTAATCTTAATCGTGATAATGTAATAGAGGCAAACAAGCAGATATGCCATCAATCTAAAGAAATCTATGGCCTAGACTATCCTGAAAAACTAGATGAAATTATTGTCAATATTCAAAATATGGATAAAATAGAGGATGCTAAAGAACGAATCATTAGAAAAGTTAGTTTGTTAATTGCAGGTTTGTCTTATGACCAACCATTCAAGAACGGAAATAAAAGAACATCATTATCAATCACTATTTTATTACTAAGAATCAATCATTTTGATTTACCCTATGACACAAAGGATAAGCAACGTGAAATTTTTAAATTATTGGAAAATATAATGTATAAATTTGAAGATGATGTCCCTGAAATAGTGACTGAAATTGAGGATTTTCTAAGAGAACAAATTGTTAAAATTTAATCAAATCTGTCATTTGCTAAAGCATTGAACAGATCTGGAACTTCTTTCATGATACTATCAATACTATTTAGAAAATTAACCCTTGAACTTACTTCACTAATACTCATACATTAGAATAATGTATTACTGTATTTATCATTTTTCCAAACGATCTATGTTTGAATCATACCTGTTATCTATTACAATAACCGATGATAGATATTCTATAGTTTTGCTTTCATCTTTAGTGATCTTGGTGAATATGTTTTATTCTATGTTCACCTGCTTTTAGATAAAGTGAGGATAGTGAACATACTTTCTTTTTTTAGGAAAAGAGAGAATATTCTATTTAAATGTCCAAGCTAAAATAGACTGATTTAATTAAATCAAAATTTATCATATTTTATGCGTGGATTGATGATGGGCAGGTTTCAGCCTTTCCATTTGGGACATTTGGATTTGGTAAAACAAATTCTTGATGAATGCGACGAAGTAATTATTGCAATAACTAGTTCTCAATTCAATTACTTGGAAAAAGATCCTTTTACATCTGGAGAAAGAATTGAAATGATACATAACTCATTAAAAGAATCTGGTATTGATTTATCCCGATGTTTTATTGTGGCAATTGAAAACCAATTCAATATTGCAACATGGGCCTCTTATCTCAAAGCGGCATTGCCTCATTTTGATAAAGTGTACAGTGGAAATGATTATGTGAAAATGTTACTGGCAGACTCTGAAATTAATGTAGTTCCACCAAAATTTCTAGACAGAGCACAATACAATGCAACCCACATTCGTTTAATGATAATATCTGGTGATAATTGGCAAAACCTCGTTCCAAATGCAGTTGTTAAATTTTTACAAAAAATTAACGGCAAAAAAAGACTGGACGTAATATCCAAATCTGATACAAAACCCACTGAACATTAATGGAACCAATACGTGCTTGTCCAATTTGTCCAAACTGTGGCTCAAAGAGATTTGAACGACTTTCTGGCGATACAGTCACAGTAAAATGTCGTGGTTGCAACAAAATAATTAAAATTTGAAATTCTATAGTTAATATTTGCAATATTTTGAGTAATACCATGGCAAAAACATGGAAGGATAAAGACATCAGTTTAGATCCATTAAAAAATCAAACTATCGCTGTACTTGGTTACGGAATTCAAGGCGATGCACAAGCCAATAATATGAAAGATTCAGGTCTTAACGTTATTGTCGGTCTTAAAAAAGGCGGAAAGAGCTGGAAAAAGGCAGAATCTGATGGTCACACAGTAATGTCTGTATCTGATGCATGCAAAAAAGCCGATATTATTCACGTTTTGATTCCTGATATGATCCAGTCTCAAGTATACAAAGATGAAATTGGACCAAATCTTTCTAAAGGAAAGGCATTGTCATTTTCACATGCAGCTGCAATTCATTGGAAATGGATTGTAGCTCCAGATAATGTTGATATTATTATGGTCGCACCAAAAGGACCTGGCTCTAAGGTAAGAGAAACATATCTTGAAAACTTTGGAACTCCATCAATTGTTGCAGTACATCAAGACTTTACAGGAAAAGCTTGGGATAGAACACTGGGAATTGCAAAAGCAATTGGCAGTGCACGTGCCGGATTAATTCAGACAACTTTTCAAGAGGAAGTTGAAACTGATTGGTTTGGCGAGCAAGCAGACCTTTGTGGAGGATCTGCATCTATGATAAAGGCAGCATTTGAGACACTTGTAGAGGCCGGTTATCAGCCAGAAATTGCATACTTTGAGGTTCTACACGAACTAAAGCTAATTGTAGATCTGATTCAAAGATATGGAATCAATGGAATGTGGAGACGTGTTAGTGAAACTGCAAGATATGGTGGTTTAACTCGCGGTCCAATGGTGATGAATAGTGAAACCAAAGACAACATGAAAAAAGTTCTAAAAATGATACAAGATGGCACATTTAACAAAGAATGGATTAGTGAATATCAGAAAAATGGCAAAGATGCATTTGACAAATACATGAAAGAAACAGACGCACACCAAATTGAAAAAGTCGGCAAGCAAATGCGTAAGATGATGTGGCCTGACTCTACAGAATAATTTTTTCTTATATTTTTCTTAATTTTGAAACGCCAGTTGTAATATGATCAATTATGTCTTTTAGTGGCGTACCAGGACCAAACACCTCGTCAACTCCTGATTTTTTGAGATCCTTTTTATCTTCTTCAGGTATGACCCCTCCACCAACTACTAGTACGTCTTTGATTCCTTTTTTGTTTAATGCTTGTACCACTCTGGGAAACAATGTGCCATGTGCACCATTAAGTAAACTCATTGCAATTGCATCCACATCTTCATCTTCAGCAATCTGTGCAACTCTGTCTGGAGTAGCAAAAAGACCAGAGTAAATTACTTCCATTCCTGCATCTCTGAATGCCCTGCACAATACTAGGGCACCTCTATCATGACCATCCAGACCCAATTTTGCCACTAGAATCTTGACACGTCTGGAATCTGCCTTTTGTTTCATGATTTGTGCTTGTTATTCATTATTTTAAAGCCTTTATTTGATTTTCGTCTATGCGAAACAGCAGTCATCCCTGAAATATCTGAGCATTGGATAAAGTAGAAAATGAAATAATGATTATAATTTTTTAATGCCTAAGGCTTGATATCTGGAAGCATGGTGAATGTACTGTTTACTTTTTTTATGACACTCTCAATATTTACATCTCTCTGAGCAGAAATTAAAACCAGGTACTCCTCAGTTGGAATGCTAATCATTGTGATTTTGCCTCTTCTAGAAGCAATGTAATCAATAGCCCCGAACTCTTTATCAAAGTCTTTTCTCATTAAAAACTCTAAAGTCAATTGAACGTACATTCTACGACTATCCGGATCACGTAAATAAGACACAAGCCCTTCTTTGAAACCCCCTGCTATTCTATTGCCCATTTTATCTAATACACCCACAAATCGAATCATAGGCAGCTCTAAAACTTTCTTACATTCCTCATCTAATAATTTGATCTTGTCTGGTTGCGTCATGTGTATTTTCAACAGCCCTCAGTTAAAAACATAGGTTCCAAAAATCGAGATGTACTTAACAGCGGTTTCGTAGATGAATTTGATTTTTGGTTTTATTTCATAATAAAAGTGATTTCTAAAATCCAAAACATTTGATTGAATCAAAACAAATTAAGAAATGATTAGATGGAATTAAACAAAAGGAAAATTATTTGAGGGATTTTACAAGACAATCATTAATTACTTTTGAAAAACTCACTGATTTTGTAGATTCCTTGATTTGTTTGGCTTGGATACTTCTGAGCTTTTTGATAATATCGTCATCGAGCATTATTGTAATTCTATGATTCATAATGGTATCATCTAAAAATTAAATTTAAACGTATAGGACAAATCTTTAATTTAGAAAATAGTTGTTTTTACTAATCAAACATATATTTTTATAACATGCTATTTCCAAAAATCCAAATTATTTTGTAAATTTTCTATGGCATTTTCAGTCATTAAAATATTTTCAGGAATGCTAAATCCAACTCATTTTAAAGTCAAATTAGGGTATCTCTTCCACAAAAGTTCAAAATCTAAACAAGGAAAGAAAAAATGATAATGAACTACATATGGATTCTCATCTTTATCACGCATAACTAAAACTCTACAAATATCTGAGGCTATTCATGGATAAGATTAATCAAAATTTAGTTACGATGTTCTCTCTAAATCCTTAAGTTTATACAAAATTTAAAAAATTATTGAAATTAATTCTAGCAATTATATCAGTTATGATTATTGTGGTTTTATTTAACCCATCTTTTGCGCAAACCTATGACCCGTTGCAAGTATGTGCCAAAAAAATCTCTGATAACTCACTAATTATTAATGAACACCAAAAGAAAAGAATAATCAGTGAAACCCAATCTGCAATCACTGAATGGGAACAGATGTTAAAAAACTCTGACCGTGTTAACCCGGAAATGTGGAGTATGGATACTCTTATTTTTGAATCAGATGAATCATTTCCTGCAAATTGCCAAATCAAAATAGTCTTTTCTCCAAGCAGGGGCGATACCAGAACATTGGGAATTGCTTCAACAAATAATACAGGAATTATAGACATTGAGATTTACTATCAACAAATTAGTCACTGCCAAAAAACATGGAAAGATGAAAAATATCGTCACACTGAAAATTATGCTTGTTATTCAGACTCTGCATTTACAACTCAGGAAATTGGGGCAACCATACGACATGAATTTGGTCATGCATTAGGTCTTGCTCATTATCCTTTGGATGTAGAATTCGGTTCGATAAGCAGCTCCCCCTCAATTATGGTGGCTCACTCATGGGAAACCGTTCACATGTCAAGAATCACTCAATATGATATAGATTCTGTAAAAAAAATCCATCCAGCAGGGATAGCAAGTTTAAAAATTTACAAACCAACTGAAAATAAATTTGTGCCAGAATCATTGCCTGATCAATTTACATCTGAAAAACAATCTATTCCAAATTGGATTAAAAACAATGCAAAGTGGTGGGCAGATAATATGATTAATGATCAAACGTTTGTTAGCGGTGTCCAGTTTTTAATTAATGAAAATATCATTCAAGTTGATAGTAAAGAAAAATTAAATCAAGAACAAAAAATCCCAATATGGATTAAAAACAATGCAAAGTGGTGGGCAGATGATGTGATTTCAGATGATGATTTTCTCAATGGAATTGAATTTTTAGCAAATACTGGAATAATTGATGTCAGTTAAATCAAAAACTCTTTGTTTTTCTAAAATAATCTTTCAAGCATATCAAATATGCTTCACTTGTAATCTTATTCAAATACAAATTGTATACATTTGGCCTCTCAAAACAAGGAGATCAAGGTTGATTTTACGCCTTTTTCATTATTAGAAATTTACATAAAGCGCTAGAAAAGTACCTTTCACTGTGAAGGTAATTCCTGTAAACTATACGCTTGAATTTGAGCCTATTTTCAAAAATTTTACCTTTAATGGAAAAGAGACAATCACTGTTGACTGCAAAGAGCATGTAAATTCGATTACACTGCATTGCGCTGAGCTCAAAATAAAATCATGCCATGTTAGACACAATGGAATATCTGAAAAGGCCATCGCCAAAACTGATGCAAAAAAAGAAGAACTGACAATTATTATTAAAAACAAAATCAAAGGCAATGCTTTTGTTGAAATTGAATTTACTGGAGAATTAAATGATCGTTTACTTGGGTTCTACAGAAGTCAATACAAACAAAACGGCAAGACAAAATATCTTGCAACATCGCAATTTGAAGCAGCTGATGCAAGAAGGGCATTTCCATGCTGGGATGAGCCAGAAGCCAAGGCAACATTTGATATTTCAATAATTGCAGAAAATAAGTTCACTGCAATTTCTAACATGCCAGTTGCATCAAAAAAGAGAATGAAAAATAAAACACTATACAAATTTGCAAAAACTCCTGTAATGTCTACATATCTTATCTATCTTGGTGTAGGCGAGTTTGAATATCTTACAGGTAAGATTGGTAAAATTCAAGTTCGTGTAATTACAACAAAGGGAAATAAATCAAAAGGCAAGTATTCCCTTGAACTTGGAAAGAAACTACTTTTATCATATGAGAAATATTTTGGAATAAAATATCCTTTGCCTAAATTGGATTTGATAGCAATTCCAGATTTTGCTGCAGGTGCAATGGAGAACTGGGGCGCAATAACATTTAGAGAAACCATTCTCCTTTATGATCCAAAGACATCTTCAACTAGAACAAAGCAATACATCGCCGAAGTAATCTCTCATGAGATTGCACACCAGTGGTTTGGAAATCTTGTTACCATGAAATGGTGGAATGATCTGTGGCTAAATGAGAGTTTTGCAACATTTATGGCAACAAAGTTTGTTGACAAGTTCTATCCTGAATGGGACTTGTGGAATCAATTTGTCGAAGATGCGATGAACACTGCAATGGGACTGGATTCGTTGAAAAACACACATCCAATTGATGTCAAAGTAAATTCAACATCTGAAATCCGCGAAATCTTTGATGCTATCTCCTATGATAAAGGAGGGTGTGTTTTAAGAATGCTGGAGCATTATGTTGGCGAATCAAATTTCCAAAAAGGATTAAAGCGATATCTTGCTGATTTCAAATACAAAAACGCTGAAGGCCAAGATCTTTGGGATGCAATAGGCAAGATTTCCAAAATGCCTGTCCGTGCAATGGTATTGACATGGTTAAAGCAACCTGGATTTCCAGTAGTCGAGATAAAAAAACAAGATTTGACATTGCATCTCAAGCAAAGACGATACATGCTGGAATCTGATAAAAAATCAAACAACGGTCTGTGGTCTATTCCTTTTTCTGTCGGACTAAAAGATGAGTTATTCCAGAAACTTTTTACAAAAAAATCAATGTCTGTAAAATTGCCTAAGGACAGTATTGGTTTTGTAGCAAATTTTGGAAGAAAAGGATTCTATCGCGTAAAATACGATGAAGGCACTCTGCTAGATCTTAAAATGCTTGTAGACCAAAAACAAATTCCGGCAATTGATAGATGGGCCATTCAAAATGATCTGTTTTCATTATGCATATCCGGTGATGAGACTGTTCGTAATTATCTTGATTTTTCTGATGCATACTATGATGAAGACAGTTATTTGGCATCTGTAAATGTCGCACACAACTTGTCTTCATTGTATTTTAGAGCATTTGATGAAGAATTCTCTAAAGAAATTCGTAATTATGCCGTAAACTATCTCAAGAGAATTTTGTATGATTTGGGATGGACTCCTAAAAAAACAGACAAACACACTGATGCTCTGATGAGGGGATTTGCAATATTTACACTGGGCAAATTAGATGATGATGAAGTTACAATTGAATCTGAAAACAGATACAAGCAATTCTTAAAAAATCCAAGCTCACTACCTCCTGACTTGGTTGAGCCTGTTTGCTCTGTTATGGCATGGAATGGAAATTCCAAAACACATGAAGAATTGACTCGACTCTACAGAAATGCAAAAACAATGGAAGAAAAACTTCGCTTCCTTGGAGCAATGTGTAGTTTCAAAGATGAAAAACTATTACTAAAATCATTGAATTTCTCACAAACTTCGGAGGTTCGCTCTCAAAACATGCAGCTACCAATCATGAAAGTCGCTGCAAATCCATATGGTAAAAAAATTCTATGGCCTTGGCTTAAAACTAACTGGCCAAAACTTAGCAAGAAAGTTGGTCGTGGCAATCCACTGTTTAATAGAATTATTGCAAGCATCTCTTCTATTGCAGATGACTCTATGGAAAAAGAGATTCGTCAATTTTTCAAAAAGAATCATACGCCTGGTACTGAAAGGACACAGGAACAAACTCTTGAACGAATTAGAATTAATTCCAAATTCTTGCGTAGCATGAGAAAAGAGTTTACATCATAACACTCATGGCAAAAAAAATAATTCCTATAATTTCTATTGTTGTAATTACTGCATTGGGATTGTTTTTTCTTTCTGATTCCAGTTCAAACAAAGACGTCTTAAAATCTACATTTGAAATCGATGCGACCTATTATGATGCAGGATACGTTGAGATTTCATATCTGGACAAAACAGCAAAGACTAATCATGTTGTACTGGAAATTTTGGGAATGGATGAATCTTTTCAAAAAACTTTGTCTGGCTCTAAATTTGTAGAAACTGTCCCATTTCCAATTACCCCAAAATATGGATGGCAAGTTCATCCTGTGACCTTTCTAATAGACCATGAAGAACTTGGAAAAGTTTCCCTGAAAACTGAAATCCACCCATATGGCGAACCTGCACCTCCAATTATCTACGGTAATCCTTAGATCACACACAAGATTTTATTGCAGCTTCAAAAAATTATCTTGTGTTGGATATTTCTGATTTAAAAAAAGGCAAAAGGGGAGCAATTGCCAAAGCCATCACTATAGTTGAAAATGATCCTATTGAGGCAAGAAAACTACTCAAAAAAATATTCAAAGAAACTGGAAATGCATCAATAATTGGAATTACAGGACCTGCAGGTTCTGGCAAAAGTTCGCTTATCAACAAAACATCTGTAGCATTAAAAAAACTTCATACAAAACCAGCTGTTCTTGCAATTGATCCTACGAGTCATGTGACAGGAGGCGCAATATTGGGCGATAGAGTTAGAATGACCGAGTCTACTGATTCTGGAACTTATATCCGTAGTATTGCATCAAGGGGAGCTACTGGTGCCATTTCTAGATCATTGAGAAACAGTATTAGAATTTTAGAATATGCTGGATTCAATCCAATAATTATTGAAAGTGTTGGCGCAGGTCAAACCGAAGTGGAAATTTCAAATATTGCAGATATTACTGTGGTCGTTTTTAACCCCAACACTGGTGATAGCATACAAACCATAAAGGCAGGATTGACTGAAATTGGGGATATCTATCTTGTTAACAAAAGTGATCTTGATGGAGCCAATCAACTCTTTGATGCAGTTCGTGAATATATCGGCTCATCTGAGAAAAATCCTATAATTTTAAAGACTTCTGTTAAGAAAAACTCTGGAATATCTGAATTTGCCAAGACCCTAAAAGAAATGATGGTTATAAAAAATAAGAATAAGCAAGAAAAGAATATGGTTAGACTCGAGACTGAATTAAAAGATATTATTTTAAATAATATGAGTGAAAAGATCGAAGCAATGCTAGAGTCTGATAAAACATTTTCCAAGTGTCTTAAAAAAATTCAATCAAAAGAAATGGATCCTTTTGAGGCTGCCGATAAAATTACAAAGTCTTTGATAAAGTGAAAAGTATGGCCAAAAAACAAAATACAAAAAAAGAACCCGCAAAACAATATGTGACTGATTCTAATTTTCCAGTAAAGAGAATCTATCAAAGATCCTCAAAGAAATATGTCAAAGAAGATTCAGGAGTATATCCATTTACACGTGGAATTCATCCTGAAATGTTTCGTGAAAGATTCTGGACCATGAGACAATATTCTGGTTTTGGCGATGCAAAATTAACAAATGAACGATTCAAGTTCATGCTTGAAAAAGGCCAAACAGGTCTTAGCATGGCATTTGATCTTCCAACTCAAATAGGATATGATCCTGATTCACCACAAGCAGAAGGTGAAGTAGGAAAAGTTGGTGTTTCAATTGCATCACTTAAAGACATGATGATTGCCTTTGATGGAATTCCTCTGGGAAAAGTCAGCTCTTCTATGACAATCAACTCCACTGCATCAACACTGCTTGCATACTATATCGTAGTAGGTGAATCACAAGGATTCAAAAGCACTGAATTAAGAGGTACAACACAAAATGATATCCTCAAAGAATACATTGCAAGAAACACCTACATCTATCCTCCAAAACCCTCAATGAGACTAATTGGTGATATGATTGGGTACTGTGCTGAAAAAGTTCCACAGTGGTATCCAATTTCAATTTCTGGATATCACATGAGAGAAGCTGGATGTACTGCAACACAAGAAATTGCATTTACCATTGCAAATGCTATTGCATATATTCAAACATGCATTGACAGGGGACTAAAAATAGATGATTTTGCACCAAGGCTTTCATTTTTCTTTTGCTGCACAATTGAATTCTTTGAAGAAGTTGCAAAGTTTAGAGTTGCAAGAAAAGTCTATGCTAAAATTCTCAAAGAAAAATTCCATGCAAAGGATCCTCGTTCATTGCAATTAAAATTCCATACACAAACAAGTGGGGAATCTCTAACTGCACAACAACCAGACAATAACATTGTACGTGTTGCCATACAAACAATGGCTGCAGTAATGGGCGGAACTCAGTCACTTCACACAAATTCTAGAGATGAGGCATTGGCTTTACCTACTCAGGAATCTGCAAAAATTGCTCTTAGAACACAGCAAATTGTAGCGCATGAAAGTGGGGTTACTAAAACTGCAGACCCTATGGCTGGTTCTTACTATCTTGAGGAATTATGTGATCAAATTGAAGAGGATGTTTGGAAATATCTAAAGCAAATTGAAAAAATGGGGGGGTCAATTAAGGCAATTGAAAAAGGATTCTTCCAATCTGAAATTAGACAAAACGCATATCGTCTAAAAAAAGAGGCAGACGCTGGCGATAGAATCCTAGTCGGTGTAAACAAGTATTCTGAAGTCGAAGGAAAATCTCCTGAACTATTGAGAATCGATGGTAGAATTGAAATCCAACAAAAGAAAGCACTCAAAGAATTAAGAGCATCAAGGGATAATAAAAAACTCGAAAAAGCACTGTCTGCAATGAAGAGCGCTGCTGACACTGATGAGAATCTAATGCCTTTTATCATCGCATCTGCAAAAGCATATGCAACTACTGGTGAAATCAGTAACACATTCAGAGAAGTATTTGGCGAATATCGTCCAAAAGAGGTCTTTTAATTAGACTCTTTTATGATTTTATTTTAATTGTAGATTACCCTATCTGTCTTGTCACATCGATTCTTTTGGTTCCAAGTTAACAAAGATTATCACTTGACAAACTGATGATATTGCCAGTCTGCTGAATCTTGATAGGATTTATCTCTAAATTATCAATTCTACATCTTCAAATGTCTTCGCCTTTCTTCCATACAGGTTTTCATTTCTTCAGGGGTATGTTTTTTTACTATCTTTCCGCACATAGCGCATGTCGGCTCTGGTTGTATGGGTTTACGTTCAAAGGGCACAATCTTAATTACCATCAAAGTCTTATTTTATACTTGTTTTGATATCAACTTAACTTCATTCTATTGGTAGCATTTTTGCAAGTAATGTAGTCACCATTGAATCATGATTCTTACCTGTTGCCATTGCAGAAAGAACCTGAGATTTGATGTTGCTAGAATAATCTACGATAACTGGCATCATAAGAGATGCCTGTTTCATGTTGCATATTTGGTAAAATCAGAGAGATTCTTTTAGGAACAAAAAGAGGTCAGAGAGCGTAAATAATCTAAAATAGTGATTTGTGAGTATTTTTTTTAATTTTATCTTTTAACTCTGGAGTTATCTCTTCTGGTTTCATATTATGATCTTTTGTTGCATGTACTGCACATTGTGCCAAGATATCTTCTTCAGACTTGCCTTTGGCAACAAAACCACAATCAAATCCGACAGAACTGCATTTGAATTTTAACATAAACTTGTGTGGCTATAAGCAAGTATAAAGTTATGGAAAAACTTGGTATGACGTAAACGTTACAGCAAAAAGAGTTTAGAATCTAAATTACATTTGAGATAAAGTGTTAATTTGATGAAAAAAATAATAAGTCTAGATACTAAGACATAGTCTGTCTAAACCAAAAATTATCCTAGATGTTCCATTGGAGGATTTGAAAGATATTTTGTCAGATAAGGGATGGGATGTCAGTACAGTTACCGAAAAACTTGGATCTACAAAGGAAGCAAGAGCTGATGAAAATATTCTCAAATATTCTCAGGAAACCAATTCAGTAGTGGTTACGGTAGACAAACCATTTGTTTCAAGGCTGAGATCAGCAGGTGTAAAAGTAGTTGCTTTAGCGTTAGAAGACAAAGCTAGAATAATTAATGAAAAACTAGAGAAGTTTATCCTAGCAGATATAGATAACAAAAACTCAACGGATGATGAAGTTCTTGATGATTTTAGCAAAATTAAGAGCGGTGAAGCTTCAAGAATGGCTCAAAAGAGTTCGGGTTAATATTCACGTGAAATGTAAATGAAAACAAAAAGAGTTTAGAATTATTGCAATGCAAACCCGCATGGTCTGTTTGTATTTTTTAAAACATAATGGATGATAATAGCAGATTGCATCAACACAAGACATGGTAATTATTACAAAGTGGAAGTGCTATAGATGTAACTTATTATTCAAAGAACAATCACATGCTGAAATTCATAAAAACATATCAAATCATAATTTTACAAAAATAACAATTCAAGTTCCTAAGAGTTGCTCTAATTTTACCAAGTATGCAACATGAAATAGGAACACAAAGTAAGTGTGTAACAAATTAGGACATAATAGTCATTATATCCTGTATAGAGATTTATGAACTAGATGCTTGAACCAACAAAAATCTTACTGCTTACCGAAATTACTATACTAAAATGCCGCGATTATGGTTTTGATTGTAATTTTATAGCCAAAGGCGGTATTGAACAAGTAATAACAGAATTTGGAAAACATACTGATATAGAACACGGAATTGATTACTCAAAACAAGCTTTAATGCAGTTTATACTTAGAAAATCGAAAAACTCAAACGGTACGTTTGATTAGGAAAATAAAAAGAGTTTAGAAACTAATCAAAACTTGCCAACCTCTTCCCAAACTTACGTTCTGAAGTTAATGACATAATCTTCTCCTAATCTGAGTATACCAAGGTGGATCGGTTATTACAAACTTATGTTCTGAAGTTAATGACAAAACCCTCTCCGGCACATACATGCGGAAAAAATGCTGATAAAAATTAATTATATGATGTGCTTTTGATTGTTGCAAATAATTTATGATAAATTAATCGTACATTTTACCCTGTTTTAAAAATTTGATACTGTACTCATAAAATACGTAGATCGTCCATATAGGCGCACCAAAATCACCAGATGAGTCATCTACAAACATGACCATTTTTTGAATTAACTGGAATTTTGTGTCTTGATAAAAAATGACAGCATAAATAATAAACCAAATATATTCATGAACCATGTAATTGGTATTGATTTTATTCAAAAGAACAATCAACGTTTTTTTACTATTCTTATTTACATGTGTGATAATTTATGGTGTTTCCGTGCAAGCCGCATTTGCACACGATTTGATTGAAACCCCAAAAGGGCCTGCCGCAAGAATTACCCAAGGCCTTTCTGGCGATCACAGACAATTCCATGAATTTGGAAATCTTAGAGCAGAACTAAGACCGCTTTATACAACCGTTGACGATCCGTCATTTCACATTGTAGGTTCAGGTGGACCATTGGCGGGAGTTGGCGATGTTATAATTGTAAGATCTGATGGGACCTTTCGATGTACGGGTGCATTATTACCAACGGGCCAGCATGTTCTTACCGCTGGACACTGTATCACAAATGATCTTGGAAGTATGATTGCAACATCTGGCACTGTAACATTTAATGCAATAACAGGGCCTACACCTATCTCAATTACTACATTTACAAAACATCCTGCTTGGGATGGGAATCTAGCTAGAGGAAATGATGTTGCTGTTCTCACATTAGCGACTATTGCACCGTCAAATGTGCCACGATATGATATTGACAGAACACCTTTAGATGATATAAGCACAATTGTAGACAAGGTGGGATATGGAAAGTCTGGTACTGGAGATACCGGGGCTACTCTGCCTTCTGGAACCAAACGAGAAGGAATGAATCGCTATGATGCATTAGCAGATGTCATGTTGGATGCACTCGACCTTGTTCCGGGAGTGGATTTTGTTCCGGGTTCTGTTTTACAATATGATTTTGATAATGGTTTTGTACAAAACGATGCATTTGATTTCTTTTTTGACATCCCCCATCTTGGTCTAGAAAATAATGAAGTCATGAGCGCACCTGGAGATTCTGGTGGCCCGTCATTTTCAAACAATGTCATAACAGGTATTACCTCCTATGGTGTCAGGTTGAACTTTAATAATGGCTCGTCATCGGATGTTAATGCAATTTTAGATAGTAGTTTTGGCGAATTTGCAGGAGATACTAGAGTTTCATCATACGCTCCATTTGTTGATAGTGTTGTACCACAAGTTTTCTGTGGCAGAACTATTGGCTCTTTTGCTACCGTAATCATTGGAACTTCAGGCAACGACAAATTTAGTGGGACGTCGGGAGATGACCTAATTGATGGAATGGAGGGAAATGACAGCATCAAAGGGAATGACGGAAATGATTGCCTAATTGGAGGACTGGGAAATGACAAGATTTCTGGAGGTCTTGGGGATGATGAAATACATGGAGGAGATGGCATTGATCACATAACTGGTAGAGATGGAAATGACAATCTGTTTGGAGAAGAAGGCAACGACATCATATCTGGAGGACAAGGAAATGATTCTCTAGATGGTGGAAATGGGGATGATATAGTTCTGGGAAGAGAAGGTGATGACACAATGAGTGGTGGATTGGGAAATGATTTATGTATAGGACAAGCAGGTACAGACACTGCAGATCTGAGTTGTGAAGGCTCTTGGTGAGCAGACAATCAGACTATTCTTAACAGGCAAGGTACAGACACTGCAGATGATAGCTGTGAAGTCTCTGTATCATAAACTCGTAAATCTGATCAAATCCAATTCCCTTTTGATTTGAACTATTGAATGAAAATTATTATAATAAAGTTATTATCGACACATGTGGTTTTACCTAACATGAGTATTCCAACTATCAAATATTATTACGAAAAGCGAAGGTATTCTAGATGAAAATTGATCATATTGCAATTGCAGTAACTGATGTAGAGGAATCTGCCAAAGTTTACCAAGAAGCATTGGGTGTTCATAGTGTTGAATTTGAAACAGTTGAATCAGAAGGTGTCAAAATTGCAATTCTTCATCTTGAAAATGGAAGAATTGAATTGATGCAGCCAACAAATGATGCCAGTCCAATTAAAAAATTCCTTGATAAAAAAGGACCTGGTCTTCATCACATGGCTCTGGAAACTGATAACATTGAAGGTGAGGTTTCAAGAATGGAGGGATGTGGAATTCAATTTCTAGGAAAAATTAGACATGGCTCTGCTGGCACCAAAGTTATATTCATTCATCCAAAATCACTTTATGGTGTTTTGGCAGAACTTTGCTCACATCCAAAATAATTTCTCTATTTTCTAATTTATTACTCCATAATTTTTAGAGTATCTGACGCTGTAATTATGCCGATGATCTTTGATTTTTTTGATACAAGGATGCATTTTGAATATCTAATTAATGGAACAAGAACATTTGCCGGTGTGTCATAATCAACAATTGGCGGTACTGGCTCCATGGTGTCTGCTATTTTTGCATTTTTTAATTCAGATTCTCCTACATCTGCAAGATGCTTGACAATTCCGTCTTCTGATATTACTCCTACAAGTTCCTGTCCATTAAAAATAGGAATTTGACTAATTGATGATTCATGCATTTTTTTTATTGCATCATGTAGTGTGTTGCTTGGCTTTAGTTTTACAACATCTTTACTACAGAAATCCCCTGCTTTGTGAGATGATGATTTGCCCTCAAGACTTGCAAGATTGTCAAAAATTCTTTTAGCCGTCTCGTAACTTGGTTGACTTCTGCCCGACTCTATTTGGTTGATCATCGAAGTACTCACTCCTGTCATAGTGGCAAGTTTTTTTTGCGTAATGCCTATTTTTAGTCTCATCTGTTTGATGGAATCAATTCTTGGTAGCAATTCGTATTGTTGTATGTTGAACTAGTTTTAAAATGTGCTTTGTATGATTATTTTCTTTTAGATTTGTTCTTTCTTGCAGCTTTCTTTACTGGTTTTCTTGAATCTTTTGCTGCTTTTTTTGGCTGCTCAATTGCTGCCTGTGCTGCTGCTATTATTGCAATTGGTATTCTGTGTGGTGATGCACTGACATAACTTAGATTTGCGTTATGGCAGAATTTGATTGAATTAGGATCTCCTCCATGTTCTCCGCAAATTCCAATTTCCATATTTGGCTTTATGCCTCGCCCAGCTGCAATTCCAATCTTCATTAGGCTTCCAACTCCGTTTACATCAATTGATTGGAATGGATTTCTCTCGAGAATTTCTTTGTCCATGTATTCTGGAAGGAATTTTCCTTCTACATCTTCACGACTAAAACTAAATGTTCCCTGTGTAAGATCATTTGTACCAAAGCTAAAGAATTCTGCAGTAACTGCAAGTTCATTTGCAGTCAAAGCTGCCCTTACAACCTCGATCATTGTTCCAAAGTTGATTTTTAATTTCATGTTATGTTTTAACTCCATTTCTTTTTTGATAGCATCGTAGATTTTTTTAATATAGTTCAATTCAGCAATGCTGCTTATCTGTGGAATCATAATTTGTGGATGTGCATCCACTTTATTTTTAGCCAATTCAGCTGCTGCTTCAAATACTGCTCTGATTTGCATTTCATAAATTTCTGGATATGTGATTCCTACTCTGACTCCTCTATGTCCCATCATTGGATTAATTTCTGCTAGTTCTCTTGCTCTCTTTAGTAAAATTTTTGCTTTCTCTAATTCTCCAGTTTCATTTCTTTGTTCTAGTTTGTGAATCTTTTCAGCCAACTCTTCTGGATTTGGTAAAAACTCATGTAATGGCGGATCCAATAATCTGATAGTTACTGCATATCCTTCCATCGCTTTTAGAATTTCAATGAAATCACTTTTTTGTAATTCTCCTAGTTTGGTTAGAACTTTTTTTCGCTCTTCAATGTTTTCTGCCATGATCATTTCTACAAACAATCCTATTCTGTCACGTCCATTGAACATTCTTTCTGTTCTACAAAGCCCAATTCCTTGTCCTCCGAATTCTCTTGCCAGTCTTGCTCCTTCTGGAGTATCTGCATTTGCTCTAACTCCGATCTGCTTGACTTTTTGTGCCCATTCTAGAATTGTCTTGAAATCTTCTGTGATTTTTGATTCTATTGTTGGAATCTCTCCAAGATAGACTGAACCTGTACTGCCGTCAATTGTAATTGCATCTCCTTCATGTACTATTTTTCCATCAACACTACATTGTTTGTTATCATAATCAATTCTCAAATCAGAGCAGCCTACGATGCATGGTTTGCCCATACCTCTTGCAACAACTGCCGCATGTGATGTTTTTCCACCCCTGCTTGTAAGAATCCCCACTGACTCAAAGAACGCAGGAACATCTTCTGGCTTTGTTTCTTCTCTAATTAGAATAACCTTGACTCCATTTTCTCCCATGACCGTTGCTCTTTTTACATCCAGTACTGCTATGCCGCTTGCTGCACCAGGTGATGCTGCAATTCCTTTTACTAGTAGAGTATAATTTTTGATAGATTTTGAATCGATTGTTCTGTGAAGTAGTTGTTCTAGTTGTTCTGCATGCAGTCTTGTAAGCGCTCTGTTTTTATCAATTAATTTTTCATTAACCATATCTACTGATGTCTTTACCATTCCAACTGCATTCATCTTTGCATTTCTTGTTTGTAACAAGTAGAACTTTCCTTGCTCGATTGTAAATTCTATATCTTGCGGTTCTTTGTAGTGTTTTTCTAATCTTTCACATGTTTGTGCTAACTGTTCATATGATTTTGGCATCTCTACTTTCATTTCATCTACTGGTTTTCCTGTTCTGACTCCTGCCACTACATCTTCTCCCTGTGCATTCACCAGATATTCTCCAAAAAGATGCCTTGTTCCATCTCCAGGATTTCTTGTAAATACCACTCCTGTGGCACTGTCACTCCCCATATTTCCAAATACCATTGAAACTACATTTACTGCAGTACCATCTGCAATGTCTTTTGTAATGTTATTTCTCTCTCTGTATACTACTGCTCTTTCTCCCATCCAACTTCCAAATACTGCTTTGATTGCTAACTCTAGTTGTTCAGATGGATCAGAAGGAAATTTTACACCTGTGTGTTTTTCACAAATCTTTTTGTATTCTGAAACAACTGATTTTAGCGATTTTTCATTTAATGCACTATCTGCTTGCACAGCTTGGGTTATCTTTGCATTTTCTAACACTTCATCAAATTTCTTATCTTCAACGCCAAATACTACTTTGCCAAATAACTGGACAAATCTTCTGTATGAATCCCATGCAAATCTTGGGTTGTTACTTTTCTTTGCAAGGCCTTCTACTGTCTCATCATTTAATCCCAAATTCAAAATAGTATCCATCATTCCAGGCATAGATATTGCGGCTCCTGATCTTACAGATACAAGTAGGGGGTTTTCTTTAGAATTCCATTTCTTTCCTGTTCTCTTTTCAATTTTTGCAATGTTTTTTTTAACTTCTGGAATCAGTGTTTTTGGCAGTTTTTTATTATTGGTATAATACATTTTGCAAACTTCAGTAGTAATTGTAAATCCTGGAGGCACAGGCAGTTTGAGTCTGGTCATCTCGCAAAGACCAGCCCCTTTTCCTCCTAGGAGTTTCTTGTTTTTTCCGTCTCCTTCGTCATAAAAGTAAACTTGCTTCATTTTTTACCTAGAGTATCAAATCAAAATCAGGGGTTTTTAAAGCATTGCCTTTGAAAATTCTTCAATTATTTTTGTCCAGTTTTTTGCTTTGATTATTCCACTTGCAACCAAAATTCCTTTGGAACCTAACTCTAAGGCTTTTGCAACATCTTGTCCTGAAACGATTCCTGCACCACACAGTAACTTTGTTTTGTTATTTGCACTATTTACTGCATCTGCTGATTTCGTAATAAGTTCTGGTCTTTCTTTTGAAACTGCCTTCCCAGATCCAATAAGTTCTGGTGGTTCTATTGCAATGTAATCTGGATTTAGTTTTGCATATTTTTTAGCTTCTGCTACATCCTTGACACAAACAACTGAAATCATCTTTAATTCTCTTAATCTTAAAACCAGATCCGTAATTTCTTTCTCAGAAATTCTATGTTCACTGTGATTAATCAAAGAACCACTGACTTTGGATTTTTTTAGCAGTTCTGGAATCATAAATCCTGTGGTGCTTCCTACTTTGGAATTATCTACATGCTGCGCTAAAATCGGAATTGAACTATTTGCTACTAGACCAATCAAGTGCTGTGGAGGCGCAACTGCAATTTTTATTTTATATCTTTTTGAAATCTTCTCTACAATCTTTACAAATTCTATTATTTTATCTCCTGCAATTTCTTCATAGTTTTTGCAATTAATTATGAACATTCTTTCTTTGAAAATTTCTGCATTGTATTTAATCCTTGATTGGATGCTTTATTGATTTATTTTTGATATCTTTTCATATCTTTTTTTCATGAATAACACTATCATCATAAGAAAAATTGCTGCAATATTTGTGCCTATAATGAAGACATCTGAAACTATAATTCCATAAATTAACCACAAGATGGATCCTCCCGAGATGAAAACCATTAGATATTTTGAAACGTCTTTGAGGCTCTTTGTCTTGTATCCTTTGATAATTTGTTCTACCCATCCTGATAAAATTAAAACTCCCGCAGCTATTCCAAGTATGCTAAGTAAAGTTCCGTCAATTTCCACAATAAATCACTAATTCCAAAAAAATTCATCTAATCCCGTTTGTTTTGGTTTGCCTAGCATTGTCTGAAAATCCAAATCCATCGATGATGTGATTTGATCCAATGTAGATTCCATAAACTCCATGTATTTCTTTGAATCTATCTCCTCTTTTTTTGCCATCTCTACTGGTTTTACTCCAGGTTTGTTTAAAATTTTAACATATGATATTCTATCTCCTTTTTTCACCTCTCTGATTGATTCAAGTAATTTTGCAGCTCGTATGTGCTGTGGAACTGTTTTGACATATTCTGACGGCGCTTTGCTAATCATCACATTAAATGTCAAGTCTTGCAGCGGTATTTCTCTTGCTTCTACTTTTTTTGCACATGTTGCAATTTTATCTGTGATCTCTTTTTTTGCTTGCTCAAAATCTGCAACTGTTTGAACTTTGGATAACACATCAATTAACTCATAAAATAATTTTCTGATAAATGGCGGTGTATGTGATTTTTTTCCAGTCAAACCTTTTACGTCTACTGTTCCTGCTTTGGTTACGCCAAGATAGTTCTTCTTTCTGTTACTTAATACACAATATCTATACACTTTGTCAATTTCTAAATCTACCCCATGATCTTTTTTTGCTTGCTCTATTACTTTGTGAATTTGCTCATCTGTAGGTTTTTTGATAAACAATGAATCTGTATTGTGTAGCAAAACATTTCCCAATCCACCACAAAAATGATGATTTTCTGTTTCCAAGTCATATACATATCCATTTATGGAAAAAACTTCGATTTTCTTGATAACACTTGCTTGTTTTATGCGTGAATCTTTTTTGTCCCTGATTATTCTAATTCTACAAACATTTTGCTTGTCCTTTCTAATTTGTAATGAATATTCAACTTCAATCTGTTCCAATATGGATATGATGCCTGCTATAACTGACTTGTGAATTTGATCTAGTATTGTTATTTCATTCATGTCTGTGTTGCCATCTCCATCTAGCATTCCATTAATGAATGCCTTTTTTGCCGTAATGTCTGCATTCAATATTGTCTGTGGAACTGTTTTCTCATCTTCACTATAGCAAAGAAATCTGAAATAATCTACGAGTAATTTATTATTTCCTTTGGGGACTAGTGCATATGTTGCTGAACTTTTACGTATATCAATAATTACTGTCTCTAATCCCAAATGATTTTGCATTATTTTCTGTGCCTTTTGTAGAATCTTTTTTTCTTGATTTACAATTCTCCATGAATATTTTACATTTTTTTCATAGGTGTATATGTCACACGTGCCTTCAGCGATAAAAATACCAAACAACCACCCCAAGTCTGGATTAACAATAACTTTGGATTTTGCCTTGAAAGGAACTAGATTGATCTCATCACCTATTTTTAGCTCAGACGGTTTGATTTCCTCTCCATTTACTACCAGACTGTGATCTTGTGTGCATTCGACAAATCCCTTTCTTGTAAGAATTCTGTAACCTTTCTTCTTTACCTTGTGTCTGTAAATGTGTCTGATTTTGGTAAATCCATTTTCTGTTAATACATCGATATCGCCAAATTTGTCATATCTTAGACTACTAACAGTTTTTGGCATGAGTGATTCTATTGGTACAATGTCTATGTTTCCATCCTTTCTACGAATTGTAATTGGAGTATCTGGAAGTACACTATCTCCATAAAGAACTTCAATTCCTATCGCTTCACATTTTTTGATGGTTTCTAAAATTGTGTATCTGCCAATGGCAGTTGTTGCCTCTGCTGCAGGAAGAAAATACAATGGGAAAATCTCGGCACCCATTACTCCATAGCTGGCATTTAGAATTACTTTGAGTGCTTGACTAACTACTGTGTATTGCTGTCTTTGTTCCTCTGTTAGGGTCTCTTTTTTTGAGAGGTTTTTGTAGTAATTTACCCTCAAATCTCGTAGTGACCCAATAATTATTGCTGTTAGTCCGTTTCTTTTTGTGCATGCCCAATGATTTGTCTGAGGTATGGTATTTTTCTTACATTCATCATGAGAGCATCTTACTGTTTCATATGATATGTTTCTCACCTTAATGATGCTGGGGTATAGACTTGCAAAATCCATTACGACTACATCAAAATGAATTCCTTCTTTTGGATCTATGACCAAGCCTCCTCGGTATTTTTTATCTTTGATTACTGCATTTGATGATACGCCTTCTGATCTTCTCTCAAGTTCTTCTCTTTTTGGAATCAATGCATTTCTTTGTCTGTGTTCATAATACAATAAACTCCTAATCCACTGTGATACTCCCATCCTTGCAATGTCGTCAATTGGCATTCTTCCAATTCTGGCAATAATTACAAGCAAATCCATCAAAAGATCATTGTTGAAACTTGTAAGCTCATATGTTAGCAATGCATCATTGTAACAATAGTTTGCAATTTGATATAGACTGAGCTGATCAAACTCTAAACCATAATCTATTTTTTCTTTGTTTAAAAGTGCCTTTGAGACACTGTTTAATGAAAAATCCGTGTACTTTTGACTAAATGCATAAATCTGAAATGAGCGATTTGAAAGTGTTCTATACAAATCAAGATGTACGCCATGTTTTAGCGTGGCAGAATCCTTCATCATGTATAGTGGATTGTTTTCATTTTTTATCCCGAGTCTTTCTGCTCTGTTAAACAAATATGGTAAATCAAACTCATCTCCGTTGTATGTTACCACAAAAGGAAATTCTTCAATTATTTTGAACGCATCTAAAATCATCTCTTTCTCTTTACTCTGATCATAAAATACAATCCTGACGTTCTGGCCCAGTTCATTGGTTCCTTCATCCGTGCCTTCTGTTCTTAGCACAAAAATTTGATCAAAACCGTCTGTTCCCTTTAGCCCAATTGCGGTGACTTTTTTTTCTGCAATCTTTGGGTCTGGAATTCTTCCAATCTCTGCCTCAACTTCGATATCTACGCTCAATCTTTTGATTCTAGGAATTGGCTGATTCAGTAAATCTGCCCAATCTGAAATTAATTCTTTGAACTCCTTTGGATCCACCATGTTTTCGCTGTCCACTTTGTCCCACAGCAAACTTTTTAGAGCGAGTTTGACCTCACTTGATATTTCTAAATCATGTGGTTTTATTTTTCCGTCTATTACTTCATAATATTTTCCAACAATTAGTGATCTATCATAAAGATAACTCTCATAATATTTGATATCTGATTCCCATGTCTCAATTATGTTTCTGATGCTTTTGTCTCCAGTAGTTCCTCCAATTGTAAGTGGATCTGCTACTGTTATTTTTGACATGTTGATTTCTTCATCTTTCATCAAATCATGGCGTTTCACTGTTTTAATTTCTAAAATATCGTCCCTTTCTTGCAGAAAGTCCAATTCATCTGGGGATAGTCTAGAGTAGCAGTATGGTTTGTGTCCTGTTTCATCATGCCATAAAATTAATTTCTGTGATGTTGGTTCATAGAATTTTAACACTGCAGTTCTTGTTATGTTGTCATATGTTGCAGACACTAGCATTGATGGCGGCATTGATGTGATCTTTTCTGTTTCTTTAACGTTAATCTGCATGTGATCACTTAGATGGAATCTTCGTATTTACTGACTAGCTCTTTTGCCCATTTGATAATTCTGCTTTTATCCAACTGAACAACTTCAACACCCGCTTCTTTTAATAATTCAAAATCTGTTTCTGGATAATAATCAAGACAGACAAATTTTTTAATTCCAATTGTAATTGCCATCTTTGTGCATTCTAAACATGGAACAAATGTAGTGTATAGTATGGCCCCTGCGATTCCTGCTTCAATTCCTAAAATTGCACAGTGCATTATGGCATTAGCTTCTGCATGATTGCAAAGACATCTATCCAATGATGCTCCAGATGCTATCTTTCCTTCCATTCTTAGTTGACATCGCTTACATCCTCCGTCAAAACAATTTTTGATTCCTGGCGGTGTTCCATTATACCCTGTTGCCAGCTGTCTGTTTTTACGTACAATTACGGCACCTACCTGTCTAGTCATACAATTTGAGCGAAGTTTGGCTAATTCTGCTTGAAGCATAAAATATTCATCCCAATTAGGTCTCTCAAAAGACTTGCTCACACAAATCATGCCTGTTTGTTCAATATATTGATTCATGAAATTCCTTAATTGTATCATGTCCAGAATACCAAAATAACCCAAAACTATCTTTTTTGTGTAATATCTTAGACACCTCTAATTATGATCTTGTTTTATGACGTAAAAGAGAATTTCATGCAACAGAATTGGAATAATCCACAATCAAAAGGAATCTCGGACCATCTTCATGGGCTAAAAAAAGAAGCACCATTAAAACCAAGAATTCAAAATTCTCTTGTACAATTAACTAAAACCGTATCTTCTCTTGATTACAAAGTAAAAAGTTTAGACGAAAAAGACGCAAAATTATTTAATAGAATTGTATTGGCAAAAAAGAACCACGATTCAACAACTGGAAAAGTACTTGCAAACGAATTAGTAGAATTAAGAAAAAATAAAAAAATTCTAAACACTATCAAAGTGTCATTAGAACAAGTTAATCTTAGATTATCAACAGTTCAAGATTTAGGCGATGCAATGGTTTCACTACGACCAATTCTTGCAACCATGAATGCATTAAAACCAGCTTTAGGAAGAATTATGCCTGAAGTAAGCCGTGAATTCGAATCACTATTTGGTATTCTAAATGAATCCATTTCTGGTTCATTTGAAGGAAGCTTTGAATCTGATGGCATATCTAATGAGGAAACTGAAAATATACTAAAAGAGGCAGCAGCAGTAGCTGGAACTCGCATTGGCGACAAATTCCCATCAACCCCAACTGGAATCTCTTCATCAAACTCTATCGGACTAGAATAATCAAATATTCTCAAAAAACAATTCTCCATAGAATCCAAAAGTATCAAAATACGATATGGTTGGTATAATTTCTTCTACTCTCTTATTAATGAGCAGTATGCTATCCATATCAGATTAAGGTATTGTCATGTCAAAATTAGCTCCTCTTCCACCAGCACCTGTCCTGATGATCTGCTTTGGTCACTGCGGTATTGGACTTGGGGCTGAAACATATCGAAGATTATTGCTAGATGTTGGCGCAGACCCTCTAAAACCAACACTAAATTCAAAAGATGAGTCACGTGTTCTAAAAAGATACGGCAGTACCATTCTGAGATTCTCACCTTCTTATGGTGGTGGGGACATTCCGCTTATCCCAAGAGCACTACTTGTTGACTTGGATCCAAGGGCAGCTAATCTTATTTTACAGTCATACCCTGATCTTTTTGCACTACGTGATCAACATGTAATTCATGGCGCAGGAGGGGCTGCAAGAAACTGGGCAGAAGGAAAAACAAGATTTTTAGAAGAAATGAGGACTAAAGTCGATATCAAAAAACAACTATCTGCTATTTCTCCAGAGCCCGTAAGAGGATACGTGGTTCCATTTGCTATGGGTGGTGGAACAGGAAGCTCATTTTCAAGTGCATTCATAGAATACATAAAAAATGATACAAAAGAACATGCCACTATTGCAACTTTTGGGTTACTTCCTGAATTTGGCTGGGATCCAGTAATTTTTGAAGCAGCAGCAATTAACATCGTGATGAACTTGGAATATCAAATAAAGTACAGCGATTGTTCTATTTTAATTTCCAATAAGGCATTAAGACAACTTGCACACCAACACGAAAAGAAATTACAAAAAATTCCTTCCATAATAGATGATCTGCCAAAAGAACATGAAGTAGGATGGAAAGAATACAAAGGAATGAATTTGATAGCTGCAAATACTATTTCGATGTTTATCTCATCATTTGCAAGAGAAACTGAATGGGACATGTCTAATTATCGCACATGGCTTGCAACAAAAAAACCAAAGTTTGCAGTTCCTTGGATTATGCCTGTCAGTCCATCTGAAAGTCAATGGGGAAAAGATATGCTTACATCAACAAAAAACAACACAATGGAAGATATTCTAAATAAAATCGGCAAGAAAGAAGATGCATTGCTCTTTGACATTGATGAAAATGATATTAGAAACAATGGCGGCTCTCGTGATTCTTGCTGTGTTTTAGTCAAAGTGAAAGGAGAATTTGATATCAAAGAACGAGAGGCAATTAAAAGAATCATCAAAGACAAATTCAACATTGAAGAATCTAGAATGATCTTTGTAAAAATACCAATAATGGAAGGAGAACAAGCAAGCATCGCCGTTCTTGTAAATACTAAGGCAATTGGACCCAAAATTCTAGAGATTGCAAAAGAAGCAGAAGAAGCATGGGATGGATATAAAGACGAATATGGACGATGGGGACTTTCAACTGAAGAATTTAAACAGGGTCTAATGGATGTAATCCACCAATTCAGCTAAAGATATGTCCGATTTTGAATTTCTTGAAAATCTTGCAATCCAAATCAAAGAAAACAGGTCAAAACTGTATGATGTGGAAGATTCTCTGTCTAATGTGAATATACAACTGCGTGAAATTCCTCTAAAACGAACAACTGAATCGACATTTGCAAAAATGATTGGCGTTGGTTATGACGACAAACTTGCTGAACTTGAAAAAGCAAAAGAACAGCTGGAAAGAACAAAGGTCGACCTTAAAGTTTCTATTGGTAAAGACACTGATACTTTCATCTCTGAAGTCAGCTCTCCAAATTTGATCATTCCTCTTGAAGAAAATCCAAAAATAATAGACGGAAATACAGTTTACAAATATAGAAACGGCGCAAAATTCAAAAATGTCTTTGATATTTTATGTGAAATATTGGGTCTAAGCTCCCCACTCGTTGTAAAAGATGTGATGTTGTCTCCAACTGAGATCGTAATAGCTGTAAAAGATGAATTTGAAGCAAAACAAAAGTTCATCAACAGTTTTCACGAAGTACAAAATACCTTACTAATAAAAAAAAAATAAACTAATTCTGTGTTTTGAGATCATTATAAACAAGAAAACAAAGATGGAAATACTATATCATACATGATCTGGTATGACAAATCAACTCTACTGTGAAGTATGTCATAAACTCAAGTATACCAGATCGGATAAACAAAAAAAATGTGAATGCAAAAACATCGTATAGATCATATGTTGAAGTAGTAAGGTATAATAATTCAATTAATAGTTTGAAAAAAGTAATGCAAAGTTCAAAAAATTATCTGATTGCCATTTTAGCATTCTCGTTAATTCTAATTAGTTTTGATTCTGCATTTGCACAAGAAACTTTTCTTGAAGGGATCTATATCCCAACAAGTGACGCATTAAAAGAATTTGCAATAAGTGTTGCAGATAGTACTCCAAAGATAATTGCAGCTGCCATTTTGCTTATAATCGGTTTCATAGCTGGTAAAATCGTAGGCAGAGTTACAACTAAAGCTGCAACAAACATCCTCCAAAAAACTAGTCAGAAAAACCAAGAACTACATGTTGTAGAGGGAGTATATGGCAAATTTAATTCGGTAAAATTAATTTCAGCCACAATTCGTTGGTTTGTCTATTTGTTTTTCATAGTTGCAGCAGTTAATGCATTACAGTTTGAACAACTTTCATTTGCACTTACAAGCCTATGGCTCTGGGTTCCTAACCTCCTTGCATTTGTATTAATCATTGTAATCGGTTCTATCGTTGTTAACTTTGTGAGCAAATGGATTGAGCACCAATTATTAGATCATCAGATTGCCAGTCCACGAATTATCATATCTATAATCAAGGCAGTTATTTACGGTATAATATTTGCAATAGGTTTCACACAACTAGGTGTTGGCGAAGCTATCATCCCAATTCTCGTACAAGCCTTTGCATGGAGTATTGCAATTGCTATAGGTGCGTCAATTGCAATAGGATTAGGATTTACATTAAAAGACTTACTCCCTGCATCAATAATGGGCGCATCAGCTCAACGCTCTATTCTTAAAGTAGGACAAAAAGTCAAAATTGGCGAAGTTACAGGAACTGTCACTGCATCACATTTACTTCATGTTATTGTAACAAATGATAGAAATGAAAGCATTGTGATTCCAACAAAAACATTGATGAATCAAACAATCATCATTTTTAACTAGATTTTTTCACCAAGATAAAATTAATGACCCATTCATTACTCTAGAGAAAATTAAACTCAAAATATCAAAAACTCCATTAAGGTGATATCTAGAAACATATCTGTTGCGAGAAATATCTGAACCCCGACATCTTGAACCACATCTTAAGGAATCCAGTGCTATGCGAGATTTTGTTTTTGGCTTTGGTGATGGGATAAATACCTCGTTAGGTATTGCTGCTGGGGTTGGAGCTGCTGATATTTCAGCCAACATAGTAATTCTTGCTGCATTAGTTGGAATGTTTACTGGCGCAAAAGCAATGGCTGTTCAAAACTATCTTGCAGTAAAAACCCAAAGACAGCTACTGACATCAGAAATTGAACGTGAGAAATGGGAAATTGAGCATAAACCAGATGACGAAAAAAGAGAAATAGAAGATATCTACAAAGCTAAGGGTTTTTCGGGAAAAGAACTTGAAATGATTGTAGATAAGATAACTTCTGATAAGAAAGTATGGCTTGATACAATGCTCACAGAAGAACTAAATTTGAATTTGGATATTGCAGGAACTCCTCTAAAAAGTGCACTGCGAATGTTTGTTTCTTTTCTAATTGGTGGAATGTTGCCTATACTGCCATTCTTTTTTTTCTCTGGATTGGATGCACTTTTTGTTGCAATAGGCGTTAGTATTTCTACGTCTTTTACTGTTGGTGTGATTAAATCAAAAATGGCAAATACGAACAAAATAGTTGGAGGTTTGGAAATGGCAGGACTTGGTACTGGAATCGCCCTAATTGGATATGGTATTGGCAGTGAATTATCTAATTTAGGAATAATTAGTATTTAGTTACTAAGATAGTATTTAGCAGATACTGATCATTACTATGAATGATTTCTACGCTGTTGTTATATTCAAAATCACACTCTATCAAATATGAAATCATGGAAATGTTATAGATGCGACCTTACATTCAAGCAAGAACTACATGCCCACATACATCAGGATATTACAAATCACCCCTTTAATCAGATTGGATTTTAGATTCTGGCATTTACAACCCCTCGTTGATTTGTATAGGATAATTAATATACAAACAGTTTCTCATAAATAAAGTGCTCAAGATTGTATTGCTGGTTTTAGTTGCAATATTGATTCCAATCTCTGCTTTTGCAGAACCCATGATCGAGTTGAGTACTTCTCAAACTGAAATACAATCTTTGGATTCTGTATTGGTTATTGGCAAGATAACTGATGTGTCTGTTTTCAAACCCGTCACCCTGACAGTTATTTCTCCTGATGGAGAAATCATCTATGCGCCAGAATTGCCATTTGATAATGATGGTGTATTCAAACGATTGATTCATCCACCACTTCCAAGTTTCAAAGATGGCATATACACAGTAATTGCAAGTCATGAAGATACAGACAAGACTGCCCAAATACAATTTACAGTGATTGGTTCAACTGTCTCTCCAAAAGGTTCTCCAATTAAATCCACAGAACCTGAATTAACCAATGAGACACCAAGTGCTATCACTCTCTCAACTGAAACTACCTTTGGTAACAATAAAATTATTGTAACTGGAAGTACAATCAGTTCTACAACAGACATTACATTTACCGTAACTTCACCTAATGGAAACTTGATTTCAATTGCACAAGTTACACCAGATACAAATGGTGAATTTTCAACAGAACTCATATCTGGAGGACCAATGTGGAAAGAAGATGGATTTTACACTATTACTGCAAATCAGGGCCTATCATCAGAGCATAAACAGTCTGTACAAGTTGAGATAAGCAATGGTGTAGTTGTGCCAGAATTTGGACCAATTGCAGTAATTATTTTGGCGGTGGCAATAATGTCTATAATTGCGGTCTCTTCAAAGTCACGACTAAGTATTATTCCAAGATACTAGATTATAATTAGTTTTTTAATTGTATTTGTTTTTATTTATGATGTAATTATTTTGTATGCTTTAGATTTTTATCCCGAAAAAACTGGGGACATTGATTTTAGACAATTCTATGAGACAATCTGTATTTCAAATAAATTCTAAACATTACTAGTGACGACAATATTATGCTAACTGCTATGGCAAATGCTGCTGAATAACTTATGGCATTTGAAACATAACCTGCAGTTAATGCTCCTAAGAATATTCCTACACCTGTCATGAAACTATTCACCCCAAGATATGTTCCTTCAAAACCTTTGGGAATTGCTTTAAAAATAATTATTGAATTTGAAACACTGAAAATAGAAAATGCTGAAACCATCAAACATGATGAAATCACTGCCATCAAAAATGAATTAATTCCTGTCATGCTGGGAATTAATGATGCAGCTACGATGATTCCTAGAATCCTCGGTAAATACGATATTTGCGTTGCGCGCTCTTCTGTGATCATCGAAATCAAGCGTGGAATAAAGAAAAATATTGTAAGTAACACCATTGTCTGAATCATGTACACTAGAAAAACTTCTGAATTTGTAAAATCAAATTTTTTCAGAAACGGTATGAATGCTGTAAAGAAAATATTGCTTCCAAAATAAAATAAGAAATTTGTAAGAAAAAGTATCCCTATCTCATGAGACATTTTTCTTTGGAAAATTGATATAATTGGTTTAAAATCATGTGGATGAGGAATTTTAGTAAAGATAAACTGAAAATTTAGCCTGGTGTGATCGAAAATATGTTTTATTCCATGTATTGAATGCACTATTGTGTGCCTTTCTATGGTGCTTTTACTGCCTACCCAAACACTTAGAACTGTTGCAGTTGCACTTACAATCGCACAAAAAAGGAAGTATGGTCTAAGATCAAAAAATGTGTCCCAAATAGAACCCACTAAAAATGCGGCAAGACTTCCAAAACTAGTTATGATTGAAATTTGTGTAAATAATCTGCTCCATTGATTGTTTGGTACTGATTCCATTACTAGAATTTGTGTTACTGGGTTTTTCCCAATAATGAAAAATCCTGCAACTGACGAAATTATAAAAACTAAATTCAAATCAACTGTAAAAAATAATCCGATACTGCAAATTGTAATTGCTGAAAAACAAATAAACAGTATTGCTCTCTTTACGTGGTATTTGTCAATAACTTTTCCCCAAAAAATTGCACCAATTGCTGATAGTGCATAATGAAGTCCTACTATAATGCCTACATCTACTACGTTACCACCAAGAAAAAGAACATACAATGGTATGACAATATGCAACCCCTCTGTTGTTATGCTGGATGGTAAGACAAAAAACATCCATTTTCTACTTGTTTTCAATCTGTTATCACATATTCTTTGGATAATATTTTGATATCTTATCTGAAGTCAATATTTTGATGTATTGACTTGACTTGAAAAAGACATTGTGGCTTGAAGATTTGACAGATTAACAAAAAGAATTGATTGCTTCTGGACATTTTTTACCATCTTGTCTCTTAAAAGATTAGATTTCTGATTTATGCAAGCATTTTGCTAGGATTATGGAAATAGAACTTTATCTCATTGCATCTTGATCATTAAACGGCTTGTTTTTATCCATTTTATTCCAGAGATTCAGATTGCTAGTTATCCCGCCAATAAAAAGTGCATATGCCCAGAGGTATGGAATATCAACAAGATGACCCGTATAATACTCTTCAATAGAATCAAAATACATGAAACCATAGTCAGAGATGACAAAATTTAGTATTCCAATAAAGAACAGTGCCAATGAAAATTTCACACGTCCTTTGAAAAACAGCATTATGCCAAGAATTGATGGGATCAGCATTACTGAATCTGCAACAGGATACGATGCATACAATATACGCTCAAATGTATCTGTCTGCGATTTTGTAGTGTAAAATACCAGAATCAAAACGGCCAATGCAACAAGTGAAATTGCTAGGATGTTTTTTCTTGAGATCTGAGATGCAAAAGGCTTCAGATACATTACACCAAATATAAAATAAAACACATATCCTCCAAGCCAAAAAAGATCTGCATATGATGGCCAAGCATTAGTATTTGCTAACTCGTTTAATGTCCATATTCTTTCGGCTATATACCACAGCGCAATTGCCGATGTAAAAAATATCCATGCTCTCCCGTGTTTTCCCCTTGATCCCATCTTGAAATTGTTTGCAATGCATGCACCTAGCAAAATACTTGTAAAAACTAGATTCAGAGAATTGGACCAAAATTCTGCATATAAATATCCAATCATATTTGATATTACAATTACAAAAAATATTGCAGGTAATGAAAAGACTAGAAAGAAAACACTTGTTTTATTTTCCAATTACTTGTTTATCACCAAAAGAAATTCCTTAATTGGCTTTTGGTAGGAAAACTCTTCAAGTCGCTTGTTGATACTGATAACTATTGAGATGTACCCGTCACCAAATACTTGTTTTAAGACATCTACAAGATAGTCTGGGTGTTCAAGACAATTGTAAAAATAACACTTGTATTTTTTGTATAGATTATTACCTACGTCTTCACATATTGCGTCGCTTATCTCAGACAGTGATCGCTCTATTGCCAAACTGACCAGTGCAGATGTCACCCCAGGTAAATCATTCATCATCACTTTAAAATTATATGATGTTATTAAATTTTAGATGTTTTCTTTGATTTAGAAGTACAATAAATTCATCAGGCTACTTTGTGAAGTGAATGTTTTTGTCTTGTCATTTCGTAAAAAATGGCTTTACTCTTCTGCAATAAAAAGAGATTTTGCACTATTTTCTCGATTGGAATGTATGCTTTCGAAACAAAAAGAATTTAGGTTCTAATTTTTGTTGTACCTTTTGCACCCATTATCCGTAGGTCTAGTGCAAGCTTTAGCCGTTGTTCTTCAATTGTCTTGTTTTGCAAGCCCATGAATTCCGATGGTTTTACTGCTCCGGTAATGATAGATGTTCCTTTATTAGCAGATCTACTCACTATAGTATCTATAAAATTGATGTCCATCTCACAAACAATACGTGGAATAAAAGTAATAACATAGTAGTATTCATTTGTATTCATTTGTAATCAATTATTCAACGAACATTTTTCTAAATTTTTTATGAACTTAAGAATTTAGAGATAGAAAGTAGTGTAAGATAATTTTAGAATCTATTTCACAATGAGATTAATTCGTACGAATGAATATCTAATTCTAGTCTAGATTCTTGGTTTTGATCTTATTGATAGAATTATTCCAACATCTCTTTCATTTCTTCAAACTCTTCTTTTGTGTTCTCTTCTATGATGTAACTCATACACTCTAGGCATGAGTTTTCGTTAATAAGAAACTGGAAAGTATACAATAGCTAATACTTTACTACACGAAAGCATAAAATCAATAAAATCTGACTTTAGTTCAGAGATCTTGACTTTGGAATACATTGACAAAAAATATGTGCAAAAAAATTCAATTGAAAAAAGAGATTATCAGGTAAATCTTGCAAATCAGGCAATGCAGGAAAACTGTATTGTGGTATTGCCAACCGGTCTAGGAAAGACTGCTATTGCATTGCAAGTCATTGCAGAATATCTATCAAAAGGAACAGGAGGTGTTTTATTTTTAGCTCCAACTAGGGTTTTAGTCAACCAGCATTATGAATTCTTAAAACAAAATCTTACCATTGATGATATCTCACTGATAACCGGAGAAGACCCAATACAGAAAAGAACAAAACTTTGGAATAGTAGCGTAATATGCGCAACCCCTGAAATTGCAAAAAATGATTTAGACAGACAAATTGTTTCTCCAGATCAATTCAGTTTGGTGATATACGATGAAGTTCATAGAACTGTAGGTGATTATGCATATTCAGGAATTGCGGAGAGATTTGCAAATTCCAATTTGAGAATTCTTGGAATGACTGCAACACTTCCAAGTGAAAAAGATAAAGCAACTGAACTTCTCACCAAACTACGAATTTCAAGTGTAGCTGAAAGAACAGAAGACAGTCCTGATGTAAAACCGTACATACAAGAGACAAACACTGAATGGATTAGTGTAGAACTACCACCTGAAATGAAAGCAATTCAAACATTACTAAAATTATCTTTAGATGAACGATATGATACTCTAAGAAAAAATGGAATTAAGTTGGCAGAACAACAATCACTGTCTGCTTTATTGCGAATTAGACAGTTTGTACTGAATCAAAACAGACGGTCTGCAAAACCCCTATTTACTGCAATTAGAATTCACTATGCCTTGAATATTTTGGAGGCTCATGGAATAACATCTTTTTTAAAGTTCTGTGAGCGTGCAAAAATAAAAAAAGGTGCAGGAGTAAGGGAACTATTTGAGGTTGATCCTAATTTTACAAGGGCGATACATCTTGCAAAAGATGCACAATCAAAAGGAATAGAACACTCTAAAATTCTAAAACTAAAAGAAATTATCGAATCTGTTCCAGGAAAAGCTCTAATATTTACAAGCTATCGTGATTCAGTCAATGTAATTTTTAACAAATTAACTGAAATGGGAATCACTGCTGGAATACTGATTGGAAAATCTGGAGAGACTGGATTAAAACAAAAAAAGCAAATCGAAACAGTACAGAACTTTCGTGATGGGCTTTTTAGAGTGTTGGTTGCAACACGTGTGGGAGAGGAGGGATTGGATATTTCTGAAGTAAATCAAGTTATTTTTTATGATAATGTTCCAAGCTCAATTCGTTATATTCAAAGAAGAGGTAGAACTGGCAGAAAAGATACTGGTAAATTAGTTGTGCTTATTGCAAAAAATACCATAGATGAGACCTATTATTGGATTGGAAAAAGAAAGATGACTGCTGCAAAATCAATGGGTGAGAAGATGACAAAAGTATTACAAAAAAATCAAGAAATTGAATCACAAAAAACAGGATTAGATACATTTCTTTAGTTCTGAAAAAATACATGTCTTTAATTTTGATAATTAAGACACCAAAAATTATCCTAAATCTCTAAAATCATCATATATCATAGTATTGTATTGCCCTCAAAAAAATCCTTAAAATCAAAAGGAATGCAAGATTTACTCAAACAAGAAAAAGAACTACACAAAGAGATTCGTAAAGATTACAAAAAAATCAGTGAAAAAATAAACCTTGATTTTGATCAGATACAAAAATCAAGAACTGAAAAATAAAATCTAGATTAATTTTATTGTTTTATCCGAATCTTTTGATTATGTGATATCCAAACTCTGATTTAATTGGCTCAGACATTTCTCCAATTTGTAATTTGAAAGCAGCGTCTTCAAATGGTTTTACCATCATTCCTTTTGTAAAATATCCCAAGCTTCCATCTTTTTTTGCACTACCTGTATCAATTGACAGTTCTTTTGCTAACTTTCCAAATTTTTCTCCATTTTTAAGGCGCTCATGAATTGCTATTGCCTCACTTTGTTTTTGTACCAAAATATGTGAGCATTTTACTTTATTTGACATGTATGTTTTAAAATTCTTTTCATCTTTTTATTTCTTTTTCTATTTTACTTGATAATATTTTTGATTGTTTCAAAAATTGCCTCAATTTTAAATGGTTTAACAATTATCGCTGTCGCATTCAGTTTTTCTAATTCCTTGATTACCTCCGCTCCGTTATCTACTGTAACCATAATTACATTGTCTGGGATTTTCTTCTTTGATTTCTTTTAGTGCTTGAATTTCGTTCATTATTGGCATCATTACATCTAAAAAAATTAAATTAGTTCAAAATAAATTGATTGTATTATATAATTACATGTAAATTTATGAAAGTATGCTGTTTGTTAAAAAAATAACATACAGTAGATATTGTTTATGTAAGAAAAATAATAGTAATGAACGGTTCTGTCATCATAATTGATGATGATGAAGATATTCTAGAGTTATTATCCGAGTATCTTTTACTTGAAGACTTTGATGTTGTAGGACGTGGTACTGATGGATTAAAGGCAGTCAATTTGTATGCTGAACACACCCCTGATTTTGTAATAATGGATATTGCAATGCCAAACTATGATGGCATATATGGATTAGAAAATATAAAAAAACTCAACCCCAATGCCACCGTCATCATACTTACTGGAAATAGTGATAAATCCATAACTCAAAAAATAATTCAATTAAACGCTACTAGGATCTTGGAAAAACCATGTCCTGTTGAAAAATTAGTATCTATTCTTAAATCTATTAAAAATCCTGCACAGTATCCTGAATGTGTGGGTGTTTTATCTTAAAAGTTATTAATCATATGCATGTTTCTAATTTGAATTGCCATTTAAAATTCAGTATAAATTTCAAGATGATGCTGAATCTCATTATTGTATAGTTTCATACGCACAATACAGAAATTTTTGTGCATTACCAATAATACAGGAATGCAAAATAATCAAAGAAAATCAAACAAGCACAAAAAAGAACCTCGATGAAATACAAAAAGCACTCGACATGGCATATCAAAAAGACACCAGTCATATTCGTAAATTATCTGAAAACTGTTCTTTATGACATGTTATTATTTGAGCGTAATCTTAAATTCTATCTTTTTAAATTAAATTTCTAGTTTGTGCAAATGCGCAAACTAATTTTTATGAATCTACATATCTTTCATATGTCATGAAAATACTCCATATTGAAGATATTCCTGAAATAAGTGAGGTATATTCAGATATTCTAAAAACCAAAAACCATGATTTTGAAAGTGCAATTGATGGAAAAAAAGGTCTTGACCTTGTATTAAAAAATCATTATGATCTGATTTTACTTGATATGTGTATGCCTAACTACAGCGGAATTGATTTTCTTTTGGATTTAAAAGATAAAAAATCCTCCGAAATCCAAAAAGTTGTTGTAAGCTCACTTGGACTAGATGAATATCAAACTCGATTTCTCAAAGAACTCGGTGTTCGTTCAATACGACAAAAGCCTATCTCGGTTCAAAGTCTTTTATCACAAATAGAGCCTGAACTTACACCTTAAGTTCATACATTTTAAATTTTTTAATTTATCTTTAGTATATTTCTTATTTTAATCCCCAACTTGTTTTATTGGTGGCAATAATTTTGAGAAATGGTGCTTCGTTTTCTTTCCATGGTTCGTTTCTGACCCATGCAAATTTTTTTTCAAATATTTTGTATATCTGTAGGAATTCTTGACCTTTTTCCAAGATCTCTACTTTTCCTTGAATGCAAACAGCTTTGTGTTTTCCGGATTCATAAACATCGATTGCTACACTTGCTTTTGGATTTATTTTCACATTTTTGAATGTCCTAGTTTGATAATCGGTTGCAATAAAAATAATGTTGTCATGATAAATAAATGACACTGGTTTTACATGTGGGATATCTGCGTGTGATGTTGCAATTCTTGCTTCCTCTATGGATTGAAGAAACTCTTCCTCAACTTTGGTAAATTCTATCAACTAAAGATCTGTTCTCTAATTTCTGGAATGTATTTGTATATGATATCTCTTACTTTCATTTGTTCTTCTGCAGTGGGCATTTCTTTTTGTGCACTTAACAAGGCACCACTCATACCCAATGCCATCCCCATTATCATTCCATAGACAAACTCTTGCGGATTCTCAACTTTGAGTGTTTCTTGATTTTGTTTTATGTCTTCTAGATAAGCCGGGATTGTTAAAACTGCTCCATTGATAGTTTGAGTAATTAGCATCTCTATTTGTTCTTCATTCATAATTTGACACTAAAATTATTGTTAATAAATTTGCACCTAAGTTTATACAATTTGTTATACTTCATCGTTTCTTATTAACCAAAAACTGCCCATAATCAGTAAATGGAATACCTAAACAATAGAATAACGAGAATTGAATTTATCAAGACTAGAGGTTCACTTCGAACCCAGCAAAATGCTAACACCTGCTTGAATCTCTTTGATTTCTTCTGCAAAGGAATGTATCAAAAAAATGGTGATTATGTAATCTTGGACATGGAAAATGCCATAAAACAAGACACAAACTATGACCGATTATTCCGATTATGTAACTCATTTGTGTTGTGGCTTCAAGAGGATCAGCCTGATTGCATAGTCAAGAAACGTCACTTTTCAATTTCGATTAAGAAACACAACCCATCAAGCATTAAGAGAGTCATTACTATTTTGAGGCAATACCTTGAAGAGTTTGGGCACATAGAATTTTCAGAAAGAAAGTTTCGAAGAATGGTAAGATTACCAAAAGAAATTGAAGAAGATCCAGAATCATTCAAAAAAGAAGAGATTCGGGCTTTTGTAGATAATGCAAGACCACAGAGAAAGGCTCTCTATATGACTCTAAAAGATTCTGGAATGAGAATTGGTGAAGCTGTTCAACTCAAAAAAAGGGACATTGACCTTACAACAAACCCTGTGACAATAACAATTCCTGCAACCTATACAAAAACCAAGAAAGGAAGAATCACATTTGTCACAAGGGAAACAAAACCATATCTCAAAAGATTGCTAGATACAAAACAAGATGATGATCTTGTGTTTGGAGCTAGCCAGGACTATAAGCAGTCTGTGGTAAATGAAGAAGTTCTCTTTATGCGATTAAGGAAAAATCTTGGATTTACTGAACGATACGAGTCAAACAACCGACACAAGAAGAATATGCACTCTCTTCGAGCTTTCTGTGCTACACAATTATCAGAACTTTATGGTGAAGAATTTGGACATGGTTTTATCGGTCACAAGAAATATCTCAGTCAATACATTCGAAACAAGGAAAAACTAGCAGAAAAGTATCTTCGGGCTGAAAACTACCTGATGATATACGAAACAGTTGAGATCGTTGACCGTTCAAGTGAGATTAGTGACCTAAGACGGGAAATGGAGCAAAATAGGCGTGAATTTCAGGAATTATTGAAACTCCAAGAGATGAAGCGGAGTCTGGAAATTGAAATTAAGAATCAGAAAAAAGAATTACAATTAACAAAACAGTATTCTTAATCTTTTAGAAGTGTTAGTAATTATCCTCATTTGGCTCACTTACCTCACTAAACCATTTTGAAGTACAAGTGTGTGGTGAAATAAAATTATTTTTAATTAATCATATGAACTACATTTTATCAATATTCAGAATGAAACCGTCGAGACATTACCTACAATTAAAATTGAATGTGAAAAATGTGGTAATGATGAAGCAGTTTGGTGGATGTTGCAAACTAGAAGTGCCGATGAACCTACAACACAATTCTACAGATGTTCAAAATGTAGACACACTTGGCGTAATTACGCATAACGTTTAACTGGAACATAAAACCCAAAAGATTTAGTTTGACTTTAAATGAATTAAAAAACATCAAAAAAACACTTGATTTTTTTATTGCTAATGTTATAGCAAAATACAACTTGAATTTAATAAATAATCTAAAAGTTTGCATTGGAGAAGCCTCGACAGTTTACCCAATGCAAACTACTACTCAGCATTACACTAAGGAGATAAATGGAAACAGTTAGTCGGTCTATTAAAGAGTTATTACAATTCGAAGAAGTAATTCGTTTTAAAGAAAATAGACTTGCAACAATACAGGCCAGAATTAAAGAATTAGAAGAAAGGTTGAGGATCGCTTAATGAGTGTAACATATACTCCATCTGCAATATCGGGTGAAATTGTAAGATTTTTCAATACTTACAGAGTTGGCTTTGAAGCAAAATACTTGAGAAGTATAGATTCTGACCCACTTTTACAAAATGTTATTGTAATTGATTACAATGATTTTACTGTAAAAATCATGGAAATGTTGAATGACAGATCAAATCAGGAAATACTAGAAGCATTTGAAAGGGCAATTGGGGAGGTCTTTGCAACACGTCATGGGGATACAGCATTAACCCAAATGAAGAAAGAAGGTGGAATAAAATTCAAGTTCATTCACTGGGAAAAATTTGAGGAAGAATCAACATTTACGCCTAGAATAAAGAAGCATGAGTACCCAGATCAGTTTGAGAATACAGAAAAAGTGCCTATTGATAAAATCATTGATTTTCTCCACTCTAAGACTGTAAAAATAGTCAGATCAAAGCAAGATACCAGCAAAATATATGCAAAAATTCAGGTAAATGATCACTATGAAACTTTTGAAATAGATGAAAACTCTACAAGGTTAATTTTATGGCTAAAGAATAGTTTCAAAAAACAAACAGGAAAAATCTATCCTACTGATTCATTCAAACAAGCAATAGAATACGTAAAAGGTGATGCATTTTACAATGATAATACAATATTAGAAAAAATCAATCACAGAGTTGCATTTGATGGTAAGGCGTTCTATTACGATTTATGTTCCGCGGATAATAAATTTATTAAAATTACAAAAGAGGGAGTAGAGATTGTTAGTCAAGATGAACATACCCCATTATTTGTTAGGACGCAACTTCAAGCCGAGCAAGTCAAACCAAATCTAGATTTTAAAGATGATCCTCTCAATGAATTTTGTAAATTAAATAGATTGCCAAAATTCTATGCAGTTCATGTGATAGCATATTTTTTCCCTGATTTGATTTGCTGTCTTGCATTACTAAGTGGCCCATCAGGAAGTTTCAAAACTACTACATCGGGTCAAACAAAAAGAATTATTGATCCTAAAGGGGATGATACAAACACATCTCAACAAAGTTCCATACCTGAGAAAATTGGAGATTTAATCTTAGAACTTTACAACAATTACTTTATAGTATTTGAAAATGTGTCTTACATTACAAAAGAAATCTCAGATATTTTTTGTAAATGTATTACAGGTTCAGCATTTTCTAAGAAGAAAAACTATGCAGATTTAGAACAAATATTAATGAAAATACAACGAAAAATTCTAGCTAATGGTATTGAGCCAAATTTTACCGAGGAGGATTTAGTAAATAGATTATTGCCATATACAACTAAAATTCCAACACAGCAAGAAACACTTACTGATGAAGATGTAGAAGAAATATTTGTAAAACTACGCCCAGACATACTCGGACAGATTTTCTTTGTAATAATGAAAGTAATTAACACACATGATTCTGTAAAAAATGACATTACTTTCAAGCCAAGAATGGCAAGTTTTTTAGTTATGGGTGAAACAATAGGCAGAGCATTAGGTTTTGAACCAAATGAGTATGTGAGTTGGTATAATGCACAAACTGAATCTGCATTAACACAATCCAATGAGACGAGTCCGCTAATTCCTTGGCTAAAATCTAAAGGAATTGATGATAAAATGAGCCTAAAATATCAGTTTGAGAAGTTCCAAAATGAATTATCTATTTTTGCACATATTGGAAACTATGATACAACTTCAAAAGGACTTCCAAATAAGGCAAGACAGGTCAGAAAATTTCTAAAAAGCCAAGATAGATTCCTTGATCAGAATGGATACAAGTATGAGATTATTGACAGATTTACTGAAGAACATCCAGAAATCACAAAAGGTTCAGCAGTAATAGTATTTTCCAAAAAAACTACCCAAGAAACTTTAGGTGATAAGCAATGAGTTGTCCTTGTAAAGATGAATGTCGAAAAGATACTTCTTCACAATTAAAACTAGGTTACAAAAATGGCCAGCGTTACTGTAAAACTTGTATACATTATTGGAATAATTTGGAAGATTTACGTTGTCCATGTTGCCAGAATAAATTAAGAACAAAACCAAAATACAACATAGGAAAAAAAGTAAAACGTAGAATAGATTTCATCGAGTATTATAAATGATAAATTGAATTATTGTATTGTGTCAGAAGTTAACTTTAAAACAATAACAGTCAACATTGAAACATACAATACAATTTGGCACTTGGCAAAAAAAGAAAATCGTTCATTATCTAATTTGCTTGATACCAAATTTAGAGTGAAAAATCTAAAATTGAAAAATGAAACTAACAGTAAACTATCATGACTACAGAACAAGTTGATGCAAATCATAAAAACCGTAAAAATAACGAACAAAAATTTACGGTTGAAAAAATCAGTGTCTCTTCTCGACGTAAACTTGTTCATTCTTTAGATCTTCAAGGTTTCTCAAATCATGAGATAGCTAAACAGTTGAATGTCAGTTTGTCTACTGTGGAAAAAGATCTTAGTGAAATGAGACAAAGCATCAGAGAGTGGTTTTCTGAACTTGGCTCTGAGGAAAGATATCTTGCATTTATTGATGCAGTAATTAACATCGATAATGTACAAAAACAACTATGGAAAATGGCAAGAGAAGAAAAGAATCAAAAAGAAAAAATTAAACTTTTAGGGCAAATCATAGATAATGCTGTAAAGAAAGCAGAACTTTTCAAGACTTCAGATGCATATCTGACTGCATATTATTTTAAACAAAAAGATATTTCTCCAAAAGAACTAGCAAGAGAAGAATTTCGTGACATGTTTTGATTGGACATATTTCACCAATACATGTGACGTATAAAATAAAAAGTAGGCTTGATTCCCTCGTGAATTTGGGCTAGTTTAGAGGACATTTGCATTTAATTTCCATTTTTATGCCTAATAATGGAAACTAAAAACGGAATGGTTTTACTGTATTACGAGCAAAATAATGCCTGATAAGACTTCATTATTTTATCTAAGAGAAGACAAAATACTTGAAAATATAATCAAAACCGATAACTTGGAGATAGTAAAATCAAATCTTGAAAATATCACTAATTAATCCTAAATGAGGAATTTGAGGCAAGCCACAAAAAGGTGCCTGCTATAACTGTGGATTTAGAAGTATTTGTGACTGTGGAATCTGATTGATGTATTGACTAAGATAATCGAAATTGATGCTCATAAAATGAGAATTTAACAAAAGCTAATCTATAAGAAAAATAAACAAAAATTGTTTGGTAATAAAAAAAAAGAAGAAAGTTGTCAAAGATACTAAAGACCCTGATCCTAACATCGAACAGTATACACATAATGATAAAAAAAGACCATATAACCCACCAGTCGGATTAGTAACTCCTCAAACAGACAAGGATTTACCAAAGAAAAAATATTCTTACGACCCTCATCTTGATCCTCAACTAATTTGGAGTGGTAAAAAAGAAAATACTAGTTTTGAAGTTGATACCGTATCTTTACATGTACATGAGAGAATTGACCCAATTACAATAATTGAAAATGTTATGAAAAAACAAAAGTATAATCAACAAACATTATTTCATTATTTTGAATTACCTGAAAATAATTTGCCAAATAGACAGGCAATAGAATTTTACAAGCATGATCAAAATTGGTCAAATAGATTGATTGCTGGAGATTCATTGCTTGTGATGAACTCTCTTCTACAAAAAGAAAATATGTCGAATAAAGTACAGATGATATATTTTGATCCTCCTTATGGTATCAAATACGGTTCTAACTTTCAACCATTTGTAAATAAAAAAGATGTTAAAGATGGTAAAGATGAAGATCTGACACAAGAGCCTGAAATGATCAAAGCATTTAGAGATGTATGGGAACTTGGAATACATTCATACTTGACTTATCTTAGAGACCGATTATTACTTTCAAAAGAATTACTTACTGAATCTGGAAGTATTTTTGTTCAAATCAGTGATGAAAATGTTCATCATGTGAGAGAAATTATGGATGATGTATTTGGATCAAATAATTTTATATCTCAAATTAGTTTTAAAAAAACTGTCTATCAAGAAACAAATTATTTGGCAAATGTTTTTGATATTATATTATGGTATGGAAAAAATAAAAATCAAACAAAAGTTAGAAAGTTGTACCTTGAAAGAGAAGTAGAAAATATGAAGAAAAGTTTTGATATGGTAGAATTAGGTGATGGGAAAGTTGAAAGAGTTTCAAAATCATTTATTTTAAAAAATGATTCAAAACTTTTCAGAGGCTCTGATTTAACATCTAAAGGTGAAAGTGAGAAAGGTTCGAGTTCATACATATTCAACAACGTTTCATACTCTCCTAAAAAAGGAAACCATTGGAAAACCAATTTAGAAGGTTTGGATAGATTAAAAGATGTTGGTAGGCTTATTGCATTTGGAAAAACACTATGTTTTAAAAAATACGCCGCTGATTTTCCTGTGACTCCTATAGTCAATGTATGGGATGATACAATTCAAAGTACATTTGCTACTGAGAACATCTATGTGGTTCAAACGTATTCAAAAGTCATTCAAAGATGTCTTCTTATGACCACTGATCCAGGTGATTTAGTTTTTGATCCTACCGCGGGGTCTGGTACAACTGCCTTTGTTGCAGAAAAATGGGGCCGACGATGGATTACTTGTGACACATCAAGAGTATCCATTGCTTTAACAAAACAAAGACTCATGACAAGAATATTTGATTATTACCAATTACAATATCCTGATGAAGGTGTCAGTTCTAATTTTAAATATCGAGAAGTTCCACATGTTACTTTAAAATCGATTGCGACTAATGAACCCCCAACAACAGAAAAATTATTTGATCAACCACATATTGACAAGAATAAAACTAGGATAACAGGCCCATTCACTGTTGAAGCAGTTCCATCAGTAGTTGTTAAAACTTTTGAACCCAATGAGCAATCCACAACAATGGATGGAACCATGTCATTTTCACGTTCAGATGAAACACTACGTCAGGAATATTGGCGTGATGAATTACAAAAAACTGGTATTCGAGGTAAAAGTGGGCAAAAAATAGAATTTTCACGCGTAGAAATTCTTCCAGGAACACAATGGCTTCATGCAGATGCAGAAACTAAAGAAAAAGATCAGAAACGAGTTGTGGTATCTTTTGGTCCTGAATATGCTCCATTAGAACAACGCCAGGTAGCAAATGCATTGGAGGAAGCAGAAACACTTAGACCAAAACCACAAATTATAATATTTGCAGCATTTCAGTTTGATCCAGAAGCTGCAAAAGACATTGATGAAATGAAGTGGCCAGGAGTAACATTGCTTAAAGTCCAAATGAATGCCGATTTATTTACCGAAGATCTCAAAAAGAAACGTTCCAACAGTGAATCGTTTTGGCTTGTAGGTCAACCTGATGTGGAAATTAAAAAACAAAAAGATGGAAAATATGTTGTAGAAGTAAAAGGATTTGATTACTACAACACAAAAACAGGTGAAATTGAATCTGGTAATTCATCAAAAATTGTAATGTGGAATCTTGATACAGATTATGATGGACGTAGTTTATACCCGAGTCAAGTATTCTTCCCAATGTCTGGAACTACAGATGGATGGTCAAAATTAGCAAAAACTCTCAAAGCAGAAATTGATGAAGAAAAAATCGAACAGTATAGGGGCACTATATCACTACCATTTGATTTAGGAATTAACAAAAAAGTTGCAGTAAAAATTATAGATGATAGAGGAATAGAATCACTAAGGATAATTCGAGTCAAATGAGTGCAATCATAGATAAGTTAATCATAAACAGTCCATTTGAGGTACCTCAATCTCACTGGAATTATGATCGAGAAAAAAGAAAATTTGCCAAAGTAAAGGGAAGAAGATCAGCTGGTTATCTTGTTGCATCAAAGGACTCTCAAGTATATGATGATCCTGGTGAGTTTAGAGAACTAGAACTAGTAAACAGAATCCGAAACAGAGTTGATGCATGGAAAAATAACAATTATCCTGGAATCACTGGAGTTACAAAAAGATTATTGGAACACTGGAAGAATCCAAACATTAGAGTAAACAAGTTTTTTTTCTGTCAAATTGAAGCAATTGAAACTCTTATCTGGTTAGTAGAGGCACCACCAAATGAAAAGCAAGGAATTATCATTCCATCCGATGGGGGATTATTTGAGCGAGTTTGTTGCAAGATGGCAACAGGTTCTGGCAAAACAATAGTCATGGGGATGCTTATTGCATGGCAAGTACTAAACAAGGTTACATATCCAACAGATACCAGATTCTCAAAAAACATTCTTGTAATGTCCCCTGGGTTAACCGTTAAAAGAAGACTGGAAGTTTTGTATCCGTCTTCTCAAAAAAATATCTATGCCGATTTTCAGATAGTTCCTGATAGTCTACTTGATAAACTAAGACAGGCCAAAATTCTTGTTCATAATTGGCATGTCTTAATGCCATTAGATGAACCAAAAAAGAGCGTTGTGAAAAAAGGACCTGAAAGCAATGAAGCATTCACAAAAAGAATCCTAGGCGATATGGCTCAATCAAAAAATATTATCATAATTAATGATGAGGCTCACCATGCATGGAGAGTAAATCCGAATGTTGAAGTTAAAATTGACAAAGACGAATTAGAAGAAGCAACAAAATGGGTTGAAGGACTAGATAGAATACATTCTACTCGAAATATTATCAAATGCTTTGATTTTTCAGCAACACCCTTTGTTCCAAGTGGAAAAAATGTAAATGATGAATCATTATTTGGTTGGATTGTATCTGATTTTTCATTAAATGATGCAATAGAATCTGGGTTGGTAAAGACTCCAAGAATTGCAGTAAGGGACGACAGTGGAAAATTCGATAGACAGTATCGTTCTAGATTTTATCATATTTATCGTGATGACGATGTAAAACCAGATCTTGTAAGAAACAATGCAAAACCAGAAGAACCACTTCCAGATTTAGTAAAAAATGCATACGTATTACTTGGTCAGGATTGGCTTGCAACAAAACAAGAATGGGACAAATCAAATTCGCTAGTTCCACCAGTAATGATTACTGTATGTAATGTTACTGCAACTGCTGCACGCGTTTTTGAATCATTCAAACAAAATGCATTTAATTTAGAACCTCTGGGTGAAGCAGATAAAATATTACATATCGATTCCAAAGTTCTCAAAGAAGCAGAAAGTAAAGACGTGGAAGAGTCAAAACAAGAATCAGAAGAATCTGAAAAACTTTCTTCCAAGGACTATGGAGAACAATTACGTGAGATAGTGGACACTGTTGGAAAAATTGGAAAACCAGGACAACATATTAGAAACATTATTGCAGTTCAGATGCTTTCTGAAGGCTGGGATGCAACAAATGTTACTCATATCATGGGTCTTAGAGCATTTACAAGTCAACTCTTATGTGAACAAGTAGTTGGAAGAGGATTACGAAGAACATCTTACGAGATTAATGACGAAGGACTTTTTGAGCCTGAGTATGTCAACATCTTTGGTGTTCCATTTACCTTTTTACCACATGAGGGAGGAGATAGTAGTCCGCCAGCCCCAACACTTGCTCAAACAAGAATACAACCAGACCCAGGAAAAATTCAATATGAAATATCTTGGCCAAACATTGATAGAATTGAAAGAATATTCCCATCAAAAATTACACTGGATATTAATGAGACAAAACCACTTGATCTAAAATCTAATGATTTCTCATTAACTGTAGATATGAGTGGTGTGATCAGTGGTAAGCCAGTATTGGAAACAATGTCGGAGCTTGACTTGGTCAAACTTAATGCAAAAATTAGAATCCAATGGATAATTTTCCAAGCTGCAAAACAAATTCTTCCAGAAATAAAACAAGATTGGAAAGGAAGTCCTGAAGATTTAATGATGCAACTAGTAAAAATTGTTGAGGATTTTATAGAGTCTGATAAAATTACAATACTTAATGTTGATCAAAGTGATGAAATTAGAAGAAAATTAATCATTGCATTTAATCTTACAAAAATTGTAAAACATATAGCAAGTGAAATTAAAATCTCAAATACTCAGGAAAGAAGACTAGTACTAAACAAAGAAAATCCAATCAAATCTACTGGTAATATGCAACCCTGGTATACTAGAAAACCAAATGATCCTACACTGCATTCTCATATTAACTTCACAGTTCATGATAGTAGATGGGAAGCAGCTGCAACACAAGAGCTAGAACGAAATTCCCAAGTAGAATCATGGGCAAAAAATGATCACCTCGGGTTCAAAATATTGTATCTGTTTAATGGAATTTTGCATGAATATTGGCCAGATTATTTGGTACGTTTAAAGAATGGAATTACTTTGGTTCTTGAAATAAAGGGAGAAGACTCTGAGCAAAATAGAGCAAAACGTGAGGCTCTAAAAGAATGGGTGGAAGCAGTAAATGAAGACGGTAAATTTGGAGTATGGTCGTGGGATGTTGCTTTTGATCCTGGAGAAGTTAGGCCAATTATCAAAAAACATAATGATACTATTCCATCAATAAACTATATTACAAAATGTCCTGCATGTGGAAAAACTGCTGCTTCTATACCAGATATTGACAAACTCTTTGGCTTTAGGAATATGAGTGGATTTATCAGGTCACAATCTTGGTGTAAAGATTGTAGGAAAAACAAATCTTAAACTAAATTGAAAAATAAATTCTAAACTCTATTCCTAAATCCTTAAGTTCATAATTAAACCAGAAAACTCATGTCAGTGGAAGGTAAACAAAAAGTAAATGTTTGTTTCAATTGTGGAAATGTATGTTATTCTACAGAGCATCACGTAAAGGAATTAGGTAAAGAATACACTATGGAATTATGTCAAAATTGTCATATTTCTCTGACTCATTATCAAGAGGAAGCAATTCCAAAACTAACGAAGTTTTTAGCAGATAAGAAGTAGATTCTAATCTCTTTTTGTCAGTGACTCTAGTGATGATAGAAAATTTACATGCTCACTGTTTTTTAGATACAAAGTGATGCAAGTGAACATAGTGAAGATACTTTTCTTTTCTCAAAGATGATATTTTGTATTTATAGAACAAGGTCAACTTTTGCACCTAAGATATTTAATTAAGGACACAATGATTACTACATGTTTTCATATTTTACCACAAATGAGGCAAATCAGGCATTACCTGACGTGATCAAAAAATTTGAGTTTACCCTTGCAAAAAAGAACGATGTCTCCAAACTAGAACAAGAACTTCAGATGAGTCTTGCTACTACAAACACCTTTGAAGAATATGTTTCACTCAAACAAAAACTTAATTCTACAATAACTAAATTTTATGAAGCGGTAGAACTGCTTGAAAATACAGGCGTTGTAGTTAAAAGTATAGAGCAGGGATTACTTGATTTTCCATCCAAGAGATTTGATGAAGAAGTTTGGCTTTGTTGGAAATACGGCGAAACTGAAATCAAATTCTGGCATGAAAAAGATTCAGGTTTTATGGGTAGAAAACCAATCGAAGTAAGCGATGAGTCGCTGATTTGACAATTATTTTCTGTATTTTTTAATTAAGTGAATGTTCTTTTCTAAGATCAGTCCATCCGTTTACTAAATGAACGACAAAACTATCATTATCATTTGTACAATATCCGCATACACATCGTGTCAATTTGAGTCTCCTATACTTTCATTTGACCAATAATTGTTAAACAATAAAAATTTTGAATAAATTATTGTTTCTGAATTTGTACAAATTGCTCTCATCTCTCTGTTATTTCCTGTGGAGTTTTTTATAAAAAAGAGTACTTCATCATTATCTTTAATCAAGAAACAGAGATTATCTTTTACAGTGGAGCATAATTCTTTTATTTTTGTATTATCCATATTCTCAAAAATATACTGTGATTTTTTTGAAATAGGTGATAGTATTTTGTAATCAATTGCACGTTCTTCTAATGCTTCAAAGAAATTAGCATGATAAAATTTCATCATGTCTTTTTCCGATCCAAGAATTCTGCATTCGCTTTTTGCGTTTAAGATCATATCGAATATTTTGCTATTTACTTGATTTCCACCCTGTAACACTTGGAATTTCTCCTCTGGTTCATCATCAGAATCATTAACAAAACCTGGAATTTTTCCCCATAGCTCTTCTAAAACTGGTCCTGATTTTTTTAATTTCTTTAAACGCTCTGTTTCAGTACTCACTAAAACATGAATTGCATCTTGAATGGATACTGTTGAGAATTTAATTGGGTGTTCAAATGTTGCAGAAACTATCCCTTTGTTTTGAAGTGCTGTTAACAAATGATATGTTTCACTTCTTGGAATGTCTACTGCCTTTGCAATATCTGATGCTGATCTCTGACCCACTTTTCCAAGATAAAAAAACACCTTTACTTGATTTGGTGTTAATCCAAATGTTCCAAAACCGTCCTTAATTTCATCATAATTTGCCTTATCTACGGGAAAATTGCCTAATTGTAACATGCTTGTTGCTATTTCCATTGTTGGAAATGCCAGTTTTTGATTTATAACTCTGATCGCGTAATTGTATACAAATACCTACAAATAACTACATTTAGAAAATTTTTAAATTTTTTGCTTTTTGTTGAGCCTATTTTTTTGAATATTTGTAAAAATACAGTATATTTATCAAAGATTGAATATTTGTGGCAGTTGCGTGAATTTGACCCTGTCAATTCCATCTTGTGGTAATTGTGTCTTTTAGGCGTTAACCTACCCCGCAATTCGGAAATATGATATTTTTGATTTTTTCTTTAGCTGAAGTATCTGACATTGTTAAACTTGGTAGTAGTTTGGTTTTTTTGGTCAAAACCACATACGATGTATTTGTTTTATTGATAATCTCTGTTTCAATGACCGCTTCTTTTGTCCCTGCAAGTTTATTTCTTAGCAAAAATATGCCTGCAAGAACCAACATGGATGAAAATATATTTACAGGCGTAATTGTTTCAGAAAGAATTAATCCTGAAAATAATATTCCGAACACTGATGTGGTTGAGTACAACAGTACTGTTCTTACTGCACCGATGAGTTTCAATCCCATTAAGAAAAATAATGTAGACATTCCAGTACCAATTATGGACATTATCAAAATATTTGGCAATTGTGCTAACTCCACATTCATGGGAATCTGAAATAATGCAATAATTGAAATTGTAATTGCTGCACAAGTAAATGATATTATTTGTACTGTTTTTTTCACATCAAATCTGTCTCCAAGATATTTACACAAAGTGATATCTATTGCATACAACAATCCTGAAAAAATTATCAATAAATCACCTGTTACAAGACTTCCCAAGCTTAAATTGTTTTGATAAAGATCATTTCCTATTGGTATGATCATCATTCCTATGATGATCATTGAGAAAGGTATGCATTCTTTGATTTGTAATCTTTCTTTAAAAACCAGCATGGCAATAACTAGAGCAAAAATGATTTCACTGTTGCTAAATATAGAAGCATTTACTGCAGTTGCTGTACTTATTCCGTAAAAATATGTGATTAGTCCTGAACCTTCTGCAATCCCAATTAATGCCATAAACATTAAATCCTTTCTGGCAAATTTGGAAATAACATGTGATTTTTTTACTAAGGGTGTGATGAATATTCCACAGATAAAATAGATCAAAAACGCCATTACGATTGGATTGATTTCTACTTGGTTGTTTACACCTTCTAACATTGGTTTGGAAATGACATGAATTAGTGCTGCCAGTGCTGCAGCTAAGATGATAAAGTAATACCCATAATGGGATTTTCTTACAAGATCTAATACACTCATTCCCATATTTGGAAATGTGACCGATCTTTAATAATATTCTCTAGTATTTTTGAAAAATTTGACTCTGATCGTGCCTGATTTTTCTATTCATCTCCTGCTTTGACAATTTCAAATGAGAACCCTTGATTGTTATAATCATCATTGATGGTTCTATACCCTATCTCATTTAATATTGAATTCATTTGTGTTATTATGAAAAAAGGCCAGTTTTTACCAAGATCATGTTGAATTATGATTTTAATTGTATTGTTTATTGGGATTAATCTAAATTGCACATTCATATCTTGACATCTTTTCTTGAATAGATCCAAAATAGAATCTAAATTGATATAGCCATAAAAATAGTTCAATGAATTTTTGAGGTCAGTAGTACTTGTTGTTTCTGCAATTTTTTGTATTTTTTCCTTGGAATTTGAATCCATTAATTCACGAAATGTCGATCTGAACATCGATATCCAACCCATCTCACTAGTCAATTCATTCCAATTAATCTGCTTTTCTAAAAGATGATTGATCAAAGTATTGAGACTAATTTTTTGTTCAATACATTTTTCATGTAATTTATTGCTCAAGTCAGAATCTATTCTAATAGAAACATTGTCTGTTTTTCTAAGGATCCTGTTTTCTTGTAATGTCAATTTAACCAAACCTCATTTCCTATGTGCGTATTATCCATTTTTCTGCTATTTACTTATTTCCACTTTCGGTGATATGCATTGGTATGTTATATTCAAACACTTACTACTTTGTACAAATAACTACAATGTATCTAATTGTATTATTATGTAATAATTCATGCGTAACTATGATTTTTTTGATCTCAAAAAATTATTAGTTCGATCTTATTTTTGAAAATAATGCCAGAAGAAAGTAAACATATTATTTTGTATTTTTTAAATGATACTGTTATTTCTAAAATAACATTCCACTTGGTTTAATACTTGTTATTTGTATAATTTACTATTGGAAAACGGTTTGGATAATTTACTGGCACCATCTTTACGTAAGTCTATTGAGGTAAATCTCGGTAAATCCACCTTAAACAAAATTGAACAACGATTAATGGAACGTCATGGTATGGGTGTTGCACAGGCAATAAAAGATTTTTACAAATTTGATAGTGTGTTAAGAGAGTTTTTTGGAGCAGGCGCAGATGGATTGGAAACAAAATTCCTCCAAAATATCATCGATCTAAAACAACAAAAGAAAGGAACTGATAACTGGATTGTCATTAAAGATCAAGAATTGGCTAAAATATTTCTAGAGTCATTTGCAGATGAAGATAAAAAGGCAATAATTGGAACTGTTTTAGATGAATCCCTTATCATCGCTGACATTTTGGAACATTGCAAAGTACCTCAAACATCTGGCTATAGAAAAATAAATCAGTTGATAGATAATGGATTGCTAATTTCAAATGGATATGAGGTATCTACCGATGGCAAAAAAATAAAAAAATATGAAACTATATTTGATAACGTAAAGATGGATATCGAGAAAAATGTCGTTGTAGTTAAAATTCAATTAAAAAAGAGTTCCTTCCAAGAGAGTACTATATTACAAATGATTCCAAATTAATGTATCTTACATGGTATTGAGATTAAAAAAAGTTAATCATGGAATATTTAAGGGATCAAAATTAAAAAAAGACAATAAATGAAAATAGATATCGTACCAGAGAAACTAGGAAGTCCGATTAATTACAAGGTATTAGTGCTCATTGGTGCCATTGTTATAGGATTTCACATTCTAGTAAATACTTCAAAAGATTCGGATGCACTAATCTATAGTTTTTCAATGATTATTCCAGGATGTGTGTCTATTTTTGCCTTCATTACTGCAAGAAGATATGCTGGAACTTTGGTATATTCAAGAGCATACAACATGCTAGGAATCGCATTTTTGTTGATGTTTTTTGCAGAATTTACTTATTTTGTATATGAACAAATTTTAGAGTTGGAACCATATCCATCAATCGCAGATTTATTCTTTTTTGTGTTTTATCCAATGTTAATTCTTTATTTAATAATCCATATCCGATTCTTTGCTCCACAAATCACAAAAATTGGAATAGCCACGATAGTGGGAACTCCGTTAATTATAACCCTTACATATCTTTACTTGACAATATCCGATGTTGGGAGTTTTGATTTCTATTATGGAATAATTTTTGTTGCTGCGGCGTCAACTACTTTAGGTCTTTCGATCCACACGGCCAGAATTTTTAAGGGTGGGTTAATCGGAACAGCATGGTTAGTTCTAGTTATAGGAATTATGTTGAATGTTGTTGGAGATACTTGGTATTACTATATTGAAGTAAATGAAGGATACACTTTAGAAGATCCAGTTAATCTTTTTTGGTATTCATCATACTTGCTTATTCTTTATTCATTATACAAACATAAAAAATCACTTTAAATTACTAACTATAACCCGTGTGACTTCGATAATTGGTTAGAAAAACTTTAAGATTTAGAAAAAATTGAAAAAAACATTGCACCTAGTATTGACAAGAAATGTTATAAATTTTAAATTTCACCATATCACTAGGAATATGCTAGATTAGATAATAGCACACATTTAACTGGAGACAAATCCCTACAAAAGTTTATCTAACCTTATCAATTAACTACGACTCGTCAAATGCTAAATAAGAAAATAGAAAAACGTAACATCTCGAAGATTAACCGTTTTGGCTTATTTGCCAAAGAAATAATTTTCAAAGATGAAATAATTTGGGTTCCTACAGACGATGCAATGAAGGTAATTCCTATAACTGATCTAGAAAAATTATCAACGGATGAACAACAAGACTGGATAAATCATTGCTATCAAATGGGTGATCGTTATTACATGGATATTGATGATACACGATTAATGAATCACAGTTGTGAACCAAATACATTAGATTTTCCTAATGATAATCCAACAATAATCATTGCTGCAAGAGACATTGAAAAAGACGAAGAAATAACTTGGAATTATCTGCCATTCATGAATCCATTTCAAGTCTTTCAGTGTAATTGTGGAAGTAGGAATTGCGTAGATATTGTTAAAAAGAATGCAGTTGTAAAACATAATTCTTGATTAATTATTCTTTATACTGTGGTTATCTGATTATTTAATTTTTCAACATTTTTTGTATGACCACTATTTGCAAAGATTTTTCCATCCATTAGGATATTCATCCAATACAATTTTTAAGTATGAAAACATGGAAAAACGTTTCTACTTTTGGAAATATGATTTTACGCCTGTTATTCTTATTCTCATACTGTCAGATACGATATTTTTAAAAACCCCCTATCCCAAATATCTTAATGGGAATCGAATTACTTGATGAAACTAATGTCCGTTCTCTTTCTCCTGATGAGCGATTTTTAGTATGTGAACAAATATTGAAAAATGAAAAAGATGAATCAAAACGTTGGGATGCTGTATGGTTGATAGGTGAATTAGCAGAAAAAAAAGCTCAAAATGATCCAATGTTTAAAAAAGTATCTGATGTTCTTGAATGGGTTTTAAATAATGATGATAATGGAGTAGTAAAACACGAAGCATGTTTTCAAATCGCTGCAAGAAACATGCGAAATAAAATTCCTGTTTTAGTAAATACTGCACTACACAACAAAAGTATATTGGCAAAACATGAAGCGATTGAATCTCTTGGACTAATGCGTGCATTTGAAGCAGAATCACTAATTCAGAAAGCCCTGGATGATTCTAGTTCTGATGTAAGAGAAACTGCGGCATTTGTTCTCAAGAGATTTGATCGGCTAAAAAATCATGGTGATTATAATCCCTCTGAGATTTTATAGTCTCTAATTTTATTTTCTATGTCTTCTCAATCTTCTAAATGAAACTCGTATGTTATGGAGAATTAAAATTAAAACAATGTGTTTTTTGATTTAAAATTTTAGAACTAATTAGTTTTTCTGATGTAGTTTTTTACATCTAATGTTGTTAGTGGTTGGGCTGTCTCCCATAGCAGACTACAAAGGCTATGTATGTTACTTACCATCTCAGATGAATTTGTACACAAAGAAAAATCTGATTCTGAATTTGTAGACATTTGACTTGCAGCTACCGAGTCTGACATTATCATTTGTTTGTCCTTTTGAACTACCATTCTTCCTTTTGATGGAATCTTACAAATTTTAGTCTCAGATGCATTAAACCTTTTTACAAATGGAATTAGTTTTGGATCATCTAGTTCTACAAGTAACCTGACTTTACCCCCTTTCTTTTCACAAATCATGATCTTTTCAGGTATTGCACTATGATACATTCTAGATACATCTTCAAGTGTTGTTGAAATGTATACTGTATCTGATGAATTTTCTCCCCAACTGGTCAAGACAGCATCCTGTTTGATCGTGAAGGAAATTTTGATGTATTTTTAATTGCTATTGACAGTCAAGATAGGCCAAAAGTATTGAAACATGATTCAAAGTATCTGATTACACCCACTAATGGTATAATTGAAATCAAAAAGGATTCCACTTTTGCATTTTCTAAACTTCATAGTGATTCATTTGCAATAACTGAAGAAGAAAACCTGATAGACCTGAAAGTCGTTCCAATCGGAGAAGGTGCTGATTTATCACTGGAAACAGAAAAAACCTTTGTCACTCAACCCTCATCTAAAATGCTGGTGTTGTTTCCACTAGGTGAAATTAACGCAAATCATGAAAATAATCTTGGTATTGTGCAAATTGTTGATCTCCCGGGAAACCCAATAATTCCTTCATTTGATGTTAAATCAAAAATTGTTTCATCTGAAGAAAGTATAGTTCAAGTAATTGATGATGCTGTGATTCCATCTGGGATTTCTTATGCTACATTCCCAATTGAAACTACTGTAGTCGGCAATTCTATAATTTCAGCTAGTGCAAAAGGTGTGATTGGAACTGAAGGTGAAATAAGTACCGGTTCTTCATTAACACAATTAAAAATATTCACTAGCGGATTGGATGAACTAATTCCAGTTGATCAACCCGTAGAGATTAAATTGTTTATCGATGATGAAAATGCTGAATCCGTAGCAGATGCATCAATTAAAATAGAAACTGATGGAAATTCCTTAGTTGATCCGGATGTGGTTAGAACTGGTCCTGATGGCAGTGCTGTTGTCAGATTAACTGCAACAAATGGCCCTAGTGTTTCCCTTAACCTTATTGCAACTGCAGAAGGATATTCAGAAGGAAAGGACACATTGACAATCAATGTTGATGCCCCAGACAAAACTTTGAATGCTGTAGATCTTCAATTGCCTGAATGGATTGTTTATGTCATTATTGCAGCAATACTTTTGATAGGTGTTTTAGTTGTATTGTTCCTGAAAAAATCAAAGGCACCATGGGAAGAAGAATGGGAAGAAGAAGAAATTTAACTAGACCAAAACTTGTCTGAATAATTGATACTCTCTATTTGGTTAAGAGTAATCCGTGTTAGATTTCTTTTAGCATCTGTAATTGCTGTATCTGTTGGTCTTGCAATAAACTGGCATCAAAATTCTATCGTTGATCCTCTTGATGCAGTTTTGATATTTGCCGGTGTTATGGCACTTCATGCTAGTGTTGATCTGTTAAATGATTATTGGGATTACAAAAGAGGAATAGATACAGTAACAAAAAGAACTAAAATGAGTGGTGGAACTGGTGTTTTGCCTGAAGGATTGCTAAAACCATCATCTGTTTATCGTGCCGGAATTGGATTTTTGATATTAGGTTCTGTGATTGGATTTTATTTTATATTTACTGATGGAATAATTATTGCAGCGATTCTGGGATTTGCAATTTTATCTATCTATTTTTACTCTACTAAAATTGTGGACTCTGGGTTAGCAGAGTTTTTTGTTGCAGTAAAGGGCACGATGATTGTACTTGGAACATATTTTATACAATCAAATCAAATAACAATAGAGTCCATTTTAGGTGGAATAGTTGTAGGTATTTTATCATCACTTGTTCTTTTTATTGCATCTTTTCCTGATCATGATGCAGACAAATCTAAAGGAAGAAAAACTCTTGTTATTGTAGTTGGTAAAGAAAAGGCAACATCTCTGTTTTGGGTATTTCCTGCAATCTCATATTCTGTGATTATACTTGGTATTTCTATTGGTGTTTTTCCAATCTTGTCTCTTATCACCCTGTTTAGCATCCCATTAATGGTGAAGGCTGGGCTGGGCTTGAAGAAAAATTTTAATTCTGTAGATGAACTGATGCCTTCCATGTCTTCCACACTGATGTTTAGTAGGATTACTGGTGCATTGTTTGTACTTAGTTTTTTGCCTAGTTTCTAATTGATGCTCTAGACATAAATTCAGTGTTGTTTGATAATTTTTATGATTTCGGGTTTTGCTACCTCTGAGGGAACAAAAAAATTTCTCAAAAATTCAGGCATAAATTCATTGAATTTTAAGCAAATTCACAATCTTACATTGTCTAATGTTGGTGTTGGTACATATCTTGGAGAGGCAAACGAGAAGACAGATGAACTTGTAAAAAATGCAGTTAAACAATCTATCTTATCTGGAATTAATGTAATTGACACTGCGATTAACTATAGGGCACAAAAAGCAGAACGTTCTGTAGGAAAGGCAATTTCTGAATTAATTAATGAGGGAAAAATTTCACGTGATCAAATTTTCATTAGCACAAAAAATGGCTATATTACAAATGACGCTGATGTAAAACAAGAATTCTGGGAATACATCAAAAATGAATACACGCAAAAAGGAGTGATAAAAGAAGGCGATGTAACATCTGGCTATCACTGCATGACTACTGCATATCTTGATGACCAGCTAGAACGCAGTTTGAAAAATTTGGGACTGGATTGCATTGATTTGATGTATCTACATAATGCTGTAGAAGGTCAAATCAAAGACGTTTCAAAAGAAAAGTTTTTGGAAAATCTCAAATCTGTCTTTGAATTATATGAACACAAAAGAAAAGAAGGAAAGATCAAATTCTATGGCATGGCTACCTGGGAATGTTTCCGCGTTTCTCCTGATAATCCACAATACCTCTCACTACAAGATACGGTTGAATTGGCAAAAAAAATTGGGGGTGAGAATCATGGTTTTAGATTCATTCAACTCCCATTCAACATGTATTATGATCAAGCATTACTTGCAAAAAATCAAACACTTGATGGAAGACTTGTTTCTGTATTAGAAGCTGCAGTCAAATTGAATATTGGAGTATTTACCAGTGTGCCATTAATGCAAGGAAGATTGTTAGCCCCTGGTGCAATGCTGGAGTTCAATGATCTAAAGCCATCACTTCGTGCATTACAGTTTATTCGTTCATCGCCCGGTGTTTTAGCTCCACTTGTCGGGCAAAAATCTCCTGAACACGTTTCTGAAAATCTGGAAATAATGAAAATTCCTCCCATGTCTGAAGATGAATTTCTTGCATTAGTTAAGAAACTAACTTTATAATCTCAAAAATATTATAAATTCTTACTTTCAAATAATTAATTCTATAGAAAGCTAATAAATGGGTCATTTGAGATTATAAACAGAAATTTGGCATCTAAGATTTTTGACTACACAAAGATTTGTAAAACTATTTTATCAATAGACCCAAAAATTAGATTTGCTGGAGTGATTAATGAGCGAGGCAGATTAGTTGCAGGTGGAATGAAAGAAAATGTAGCACCACTAGAAAATGAAAAAGACGACGAGATGATCTTTATGGAGCTTGCATTAAGAGTAAAAATGAGAAAAGAATTCGATAAGCAATTAGGTCGTGTAAACTTTGCACTAGCATCAAGAGAACGTGCATTGGCAGTTAGTTTTTTAATTAATGATGATATCTTGTATGTAGTTTCCGAACCTGATGCTGATTATGGTGTACTTCCAAAGAAGATACTGCAAATAATTCATTCATAATTTCTAATTTGATCTTTTTCTTATTTGATTCTACATATCTATAAATAGAATTGATCAGTGAAAAATTTGTGCCAGTAGATCCTGTTTGTGGAATTGAGCTTGCTGAAAAATTAGCTGTCATACATGACTATGAAGGAAAAACACTCTTTTTTTGTTGCGATGGATGCAGAAAAATTTTCATAAGAAAACCAAAAAAATGGAAAAAAAATATCTAGATTGGAAAAGCTCCACACATACGACAAAATTTTGAATTTTCTATATTGAAATTACAATAAGGACAAGAACTAATTCCTTGTTTCTTTGTTGGTACTCCATACAAATTCCTATAAATTTCGTAATAATGCATGGCTTCTTTTGTTCTAATTATTACTCCATCTGTTTCTTCTGTTTTCTTTTTCTTTTCTAAAAACAATTGATCGTTTATCACTGAGTCAAACAAATTTGAAAGTCCTGCAGTTCCAGAACCGTCCTGCATCGGTGATTTTTCCCTCCAAACAATTTGCATTGGTATGTTTTTCTCAAATGTTTTACGAAGAATCCACTTTCCATGTATTTTTTCTCCCTCGTTTCTTACCTTGAGATCTGATGGAATTGTCTTTGAAAACTCTATTATTTTTTCATCAAGAAATGGTGATTCGACAACAATTCCAAGTGCTTTGCCTATTTTCTGAGTTGGAAAATGCATTACGGAGCATACTCTTTGAATTTCCTTTTCTAATTCATCTTTGGGTTTGTTGATCAAAAAACTATATCCTGCAAACAATTCGTCTGCCCCATCTCCTGTGATTATTCCCGGACTGTTTTGCTCCTTTACCCATTTTATTGCCAGATACATTACTATATTATTTCGAATTTCTATATCGTTGAAGTTTTTTAGAATTTTTATCGTCTCTTCTATGGCACTTAGAATATCTGATGTGCTTACCTGATTAATTGTTAACGGTATGTTGAATTCCTTTGAAACTCTCTGACAATATGTGAGATCACTTGCAACAAAATCTTTTGCTATAATTGCAACTGTATTTGGCTTTCGTTCTTTTAGGAAATATGCTATTATTGTACTGTCTAATCCTCCTGACAATGCTATTGTATTTGACTTACATGATTCACATGATTCTTTTAACATCTGATGTAATTTTTTGGAAATGTTCTCCAACAACTCGATTATATTTTTGAAACTAAAATAGGTTAGCCTAATGAATTCTAGACTGATTTACAATTCAGGCAACTTTATCCATTGCAAACTTTAAATCCTTTATCCGAACTTTGTGGTTTAATGTTACTTCCCGCAGAAATTGAATCAAAAAGTCTGATTCCTGCATTAAGAGCAATTCTTGCTAAAAAACTAGCAGAAGATCATAGTATTCGTGAAGATGAAATCTCAAAAATGCTGGGTGTTACACAAGCAGCTGTAAGCAATTACATCCGTGGAACACGTGGTGATCCATCTTTGATTGCAAAACTTTTGGCAGAAAAACAAGTTTCTACTCTTATCAATGAACTAACTGATCATCTCTCATCTGATAAGGCCTATACTCCATCCAGTCTTTCAAAATTTATTGGTCTTTGTAATTACATCAAATCAAGCTTGTTGATTTGTGAAATTCATCATAATCTTGAATCCAATATTGATGAAAAAGTTTGCAAAGAATGCGAAAACATGCTTCTAAAAGGGCCTGGAAGCGTTTACTAGATTTTAATTAAAATAATTTCAATATTTGAAGTCATTCTTCCAATCCCAGCAGCAGCTTCGGTATCCAGTTTTATTTTTTGAACTTTGGAATTTCCATGCAACATCTTTTCTGTTATGATGTTTGCCACTGCAACTGCATTTGGAATTGAATTGCCAACTGCTCTGAGAATTACTTTCTTTTTATTTCCCAATATTGGTAGGAGATCTATAGCTGATTGCATAACTGGGTCGTTTCGAATGTAAACTATGGTATCATCAGATTTGTTGATCTGCTCTTGACCATATTCTTCCTTAATCTCTTCCATGAGCATTATTCAATAATTCGCAATTTTGTGTTCTATTAAGTTTTATCGACGATTGATTCACTTAATCAAAGTAGTCGATTGGTATGTTTTGATAATCCCCATTTGGGAGTACTCTTCTAATAGTAATTGGAATTACTCTTTGTTCTAATTCCTCCATTGCAATATCTAGTGATATCCTTGCAGTTTTTGGAATTGGAATGAATGGAGGTGCTCCTAGGGATAATTGTAATGCTCTTGCTCCCATAATTCTTGCTTTTTCAAATCTTGTTAATGTTGGCGGTCCAATTGTAATCTTACCTTTTTCACAAGGAATCTCTACTGGTTCATGCTCTTCAATTGTTTCTACAACCTCTCGTGTTTCAATCTCTTTGATTCTTTTTTCAAGTGCCTCTTGTTGTTTTTCAGTTAGTGGTTCTAGACCTTCATTTTTTTCAATTAATTTTCGATAAGTATCTAATGCTTTGTTTAATCCTGTGTTTACCTCTACGTCGCCATCAAAAATTTCCTCAGTTTCTGGAGCTTCTACATATTCTTCTGGCTCTTCTACAATTAATTCAGCTTCATTAGCATCCGACAAGTACACAAATTCTCTCAAAGCGTTATATAATCCAATAATTCTAAAGTACAAATTGAGTTCGCCATCAGTCTCAAGAAAACAAATAGTCTTGGAAATTAAAGGAAAAATAAAGATCCAATGTGATCTAAAACGACATTTGTCACCAAGAACTGTTGGCACAATAATGAGATCTTTGCCATTGGAGGGACATGCTCATTTTCTAGGAAAAAGTATAGCGTACTTTGAGACTGCAGTTGATTCTGGAATTGAAAGATCTACTAAAGAATTCAAAAAAGGAGATATTGCATTTTTATCATCCGCTGGAAGTATTTGCTTTTTCATTGAAGATGCTTCACCTGGAAAAATAATGACACCGATTGGAAAAATATTGGGAAACATTGATGCACTAAAAGATGTGAAATCTGGAGATGTTTTTTGTCTCTATGAGGAAACTGCCTGATAAATGTGATGGCCACTATATCCACCAACACGTTTGACAAGTCCTTTCTTTGTTGATTCTATTAAAAATACATTTGCTGCTGAAATTTTAACTCCTGTTTGTCTTGCAAGATCATGACATGTTACAACTTTAGAGTTTTGAATTATTTTGATTGCTTCTTTCTCATTTACCATTACTGTGATATCTGCCTTACGTGGTCCGCTTTCTCCCTTGTCTTTCTTGCCTTTTTTTGAATCCTTTGAATCCTTTGATCCTTGAGCCTTATCTTGTTTTCCTGGAGTTACTTTCTTTGTTCCACCCATAATCTCAGAAAAAAATATTCCTCTTATAAACGATGTATAATACTTGAATCTGAATCCTATTTTGTAAACCTGATGCAGATCAAAATCGTGTTATTTATGTCTAAATTTTTTTTCAAATATAAATAACATCTTGTTTATAGATAATCATGGGTATTGTTTCAAAAGGTGCTAAATGCAATGTTGAGGGCTGTGAAAAAGAAGGCGCTCGTTCATTAAACACCGCCAAAGTAGAAAATGCCGGATTACATGTAAGTTCCGTAGGCAAAAAGTCTGTTCTATGTAAAGATCATTATAAAGAATGGAAAAAAGAATCTAAAGACGATAGAGATCTAGAACGTGCTCGTTTTAACAAGTTTTAGTCTTTTTTATTTTTCTTTGCTTTTTATTTTCTGTTGGTGCCCGATTTGACATTATTTTCAATCGATGTTCAAAAAACTAACCATGTGCAGAACTTTTTTTCGATTTTGTTAATTTTATAATTATTTACAGAAAAAGAAAATTAATACTAAACAACTCAAATAACACCAAACATATGTAGAATGATTTTGTGGTAATGTCCTAAAATACATAACATTTCAGACTAAACTTTAAACTCTGAATCATTTACCTTACCTTGAGATTAAAATGAAAAATCCTGATATATCGTTTGGATTGACTGAATACGAACTATCTGATTTAATCCAGCATAACAGTAATCTAGTAATATGTGACTTGAGAAAAAAGGAAGATTTTGCCAAAGGCCACATTAAAAAATCAATCCTCGTACAATACAATGAAGAAAACTTACTTGATATTCCAAAACTCTCAAAGGTAGTTTTGATAAGCAAAGATGAGGAACAATCAAAAAAAATGGTTATTGCCTTACGTTCTCATGATATTGATGCGTTCTATCTAATTGGCGGAATAAAAAACTGGTCAAAGGGACTTTACTACACAAATATTTCTTATGTGGGAACAGGATACCTATAACACAAAATGAATATTATTGATTTGCATAACCCTCAAAGAATAAACCGTAAACCTGATGGTGTTGAGGTGTTGTTTTCTTCAGGTAATTTTGTAGACCTAGGATTTTCCGTACATAAAGTTGAACTTCGTCTATATCTGGAAAAAACAGACGAGAAATTGGGATCTTATTCACTAATTACATCATTTGTTGAAACTGATAAGGGTTCAGTAGAGATGATTTATGATGAAGGATTCCGTGGAGAAGATTCGCTTAATCGTACGGTGCAGTTTCTTACATCGAATTTGGGTATATCTGGATTAATTTTACGATCAATCATCACTTTACGAGATCGGATTGAAAAACAAAAGGCATGATCCAATATTTTCATCAAATCATAGTAGACTCCTGCTGTATGATATCTTCCTTTTTAAAAATAGCCACGTGACTTGTATCCTTTATGTGTAAAGACAGTATTTTATTAAACAATTCAAAAAGTAAACTTTTCAATCATATTTTATTATGATCCCGAATTAAATTCATCTTACTTTTAAGAATGTTATGAAAGGCGATGTTTTACTACAAAATATCAAGGTTAGTGGGCTTGTTCCAGTATCTGCAGGAAAAAAAGCTAAAGAAACCAAATTAATGATTCGTGAAGCCATTATTACCAAACTAGGAAAGAATGTTGATAATGTAAGAAAAAGATGCGCCGGAAAACCCCTGTCAATTAGTATTACTTTTTTTCTACACAAGGCAACACACACCAAAAAAGATCTAGATGGTCTTTCAAATACTGTCATCAAAATTCTTGGAGAAGAAATGTCTTCAAAGAAAGATGCCCTAAAAGGCCTGGAAATTGTGACTAATACTAATCTGATTCACAGAATAATATTGGAAAAAAACGTAGTTAAAAAAGACATAAAGGAAGAATTCTCTTTTTCCATATATGAATGGGATTAATGATGAAATATTAGACACATCTACTTTCTGTACTTTGCATGGTGCCATTTTTTACTATACTGAAAACTTATTTGAGCAAAATTAGGCTCGATCTAAGCCATTTTACATTACAATGTAGGGCAAACTAGCCAAAGATTTAATTCAATTATTAATTGGTTTGAGATTGTGCGTATATTACAACTACACTGTGACAGCATAGAATACACTCCTACAAAAAAGGAGATCAAAAGTGCTGAGGAAATTACCCCTGAAACAAAAAGACTAGAGGAAGTCGTTGTTGCATTTGTAGCAATTGAACAAGGAGATGACTCTTCTGTTGCCCAAAACGCAATATCTCAAATAAAAAACTCTATGGAAAAAATCGGCTGTAAAAAATTACTGTTATACCCATATGCTCATCTTAGCTCAAATTTGGCAGCTCCCTCAATTGCATTATCATTACTTAAAGAAATGGAGTCTTCTGCATCAGAGTTGGAAGTCTCTCACTCTCCGTTTGGTTGGACAAAGTCATACAAAGTTCAAGTAAAGGGACATCCCCTTGCTGAAAGTTCCAAAGTTGTAACAAAAGAAAGTACAGGAGAAAAAAGTTCAAACGAAGAAAAGGAAATGACTTCTGATGCTCTAAAAGTTGAATCAAAAATTACATCTTATTGGAAAATACTTTCCCCAGATGGAACATTGAGCAATATCGGCGATTTTAATTTTTCAAAACATCCAAAACTTGAAATACTTGCAAAATATGAATCCGCAAAAAAGAGAGCTGTAGATGAGCCACCGCCACATGTTGCATTGATGAAAAAAATGGCAATTGCAGACTATGAACCAGCTTCTGATTCTGGAAACATGCGCTTTTTTCCAAATGGTCGTTTGATTAAATCGCTTATTGAAAGATATGTCACTGACAGAGTCAAAGAGTATGGCGGATATGAAGTCGAGACTCCAATTATGTATGATTCTCATCATCCTAGTATGGTTAGTTATTTCAATAGATTTCCGGCAAGACAATACAATATAGATTCAGAAGGGAAAAAACTATTTTTGAGATTTGCTGCATGTTTTGGACAATTTCTAATGGCAAATGAATATCAAATGTCATACAAGAATTTACCCTACAGACTATACGAATTAACTCGTTACAGTTTCAGACGTGAACAATCTGGAGAACTGGTGGGATTGAGACGACTGCGTGCATTTACCATGCCTGATTGTCATGCCTTTTGCAAAGACATCGAACAATCGATTCAAGAAATCAACGTTAGATTTGACTTGTCCCGTGATGTTCTAAAAGAACTTGGTATTGAAGATTCTGATTATGAAATGGCAATTCGATTTACTGAGGATTTCTATAATGAAAACAAGTCTTCCATTGAAGAACTAGTTAAGAAACATGGTAGACCAGTATTAGTTGAAATGTGGAAGGAGAAATTCTTTTATTTTGTTTTGAAATGGGAGTTTAACTTTGTCGATAACACTGGAAAAGCATCTGCACTTTCCACTGATCAAATAGATGTTGAAAATGGAAACCGTTATGGAATTGAATTTGTAGATGAACACAATGTTCGTAAAAATCCTATAATTTTACACAACTCTCCAAGTGGTGCAATTGAGAGAATAATCTATGTGCTATTAGAAAAGGCAGCACAAGATATCAAGGAAGGACGAAAACCTCAATTCCCACTATGGCTTGCACCAATACAAGTGCGCGTAATTCCACTAAAAGAAGAATTCTCCGGCATATGTGATACTTTGACTGATAAACTATCATCTCACAATATTCGAGTTGACATTGATGATAGAAACGAAAGCATCGGAAAAAGAATCCGAGATGCAGAAAAAGACTGGATTCGCTATATCCTTGTAATTGGAGAAAAGGAAGCAAATTCAGAAAATCTAAGTATTCGAGACAGACAAACAGGAGATGTTAGAGAATTGACATTTGATGATTTTATTAATGAAGTAAGTGAGCAAACAAGAGGCAAACCATTCACTGGACTAAACCTTCCAAAGTATCTCTCACATAGACCTCAACTGATGGTGTAAAAATGAGTTTTCTAGATTTATACATGAACAGAAATCCTATGATCACCGCTTCTTGTGGTGATTCTGAGCCTGTGGCAACTGTCTTTGGAATTCCGTTTGATTCTACACACTCTTACAAGCCTGGATGCAGATTCGGACCTGATGTTATTCGTGACGCATTTAACAATATTGAGATATTTCACCCCCAATTTGGCATTGATCTGGAAACTGTAAACATTGAAGATTTAGGAAATACAACTCATACAGTTTTGGCAAGTGAGATGATTGACATGGTTGGCAAAATCACAAAAGAACTAGTTGCAAAGAAAAGACAACTGTTCATTTTAGGTGGTGAGCACTCTATCACATATGGTACATACATGAGTTTTCCAAAAGAAACTGGTTATGTTGTATTTGATGCTCATTATGATTTGCGTGATGAATATGCAAACGTCAAACTAAGTCATGCCGCCTACCTTAGAAGAATTGTAGAAAAAAGAGGTACAGATAATATCTTACATGTTGGTGCACGAGCATTTGTAAAAGAAGAGCTAGAATTTCTAAAAGAACACAACATCAAAACAATCTCTGACAGACAAGTGCGAGAAGGAAAAGGTCCCCAACTTCTAAAGGAATTTACATCTTCCTTTGATTCTATGTATGCTAGTTTTGATCTTGATGTCTTGGATCCTGCATATGCACCAGGTGTTGGAAATCCTGAAGCTGCAGGTATGACATCTCGCGAACTCTTTGATTTGATTTATTCACTTGAAAACAAAAAAGTAACAGGTGTTGATATTGTGGAACTAAATCCTCAATATGATAACGGAGCTACTGCATCAATTGCAGCAAAGATAATGTCTACCTTAATTGCTATGAATTTGGCTCGATTAAACTATCAATGAGTTGTATCTTAATTCGATGTGATGCTTTTGCAATATGAAAAATTTGTTAACAACCCAACCAAAATCACTTTATTAAAAAGTCTAACTGGGAAAATCATATGTTAAATAACCTAAGGGACATGCTGCAGCCCATACTTGAAAAGATTGGAAAGGCATTTGCCTCAACAGGTCTCTCGCCAAACTTTTGGACTTTGGCAGGTCTTGTATTTGCTCTTGCATCTGCACTAGTCTATGGACTAAGTATTGAATTTGGATTGATTATTGGTGGAATCCTATTGCTTGTATCTGGATTTTTTGATATGGTAGATGGGCAAGTAGCAAGAGTAACTGGCAAAACCTCTCAGAAGGGCTCTTATCTTGATTCAATGTTTGACAAGATTGCCGAAGTTGCAATATTTCTGGGACTGTTAGTTGGCGGATATGCAGAACCATATCTTGTAATGCTTGCAATTACTTTGTCACTATTAGTAAGTTATGCCAGAGCAAAATCCGACGCATTAAACATCAAGCTACAGGGAATTGGTATTGGGGAGAGAGCAGAGCGTTTACTGGTAATTGCAATTATTGGAATAATTGGATATATGGAGCCAGCAGTGATTATTGTAGTAGTAATTGCAGGAATTACACTAGTTCAGAGAATGATTGTAACTGCTAAAAACATCAAAGAAAAAACTGATTAAATGCTATTTTTGAAAAGAATTTTTCTATGTTGACTGATTTTGCTTAATAAAATTCAAATTAACTAACGTTTTTTTATATTGAAGAGATTTACTAAATTGCCCAGCAATGAAGAATAATAGAGCATTGATTGATGTACAAAATGATTCACTGTTTCACGATCTGAGCTAGGCAAAAAATTAAAATTTTAAAATAATTCTACCCCCTATAACAAATCCAATACATCTGGAATGATGGCATTAATTTGTAAATGACTTGTATTGGATTATGATCAAACTAGCAATATGACTAAATTATAATTTCAAATCCACAAAACAGAATAATACTAACGGAGTTTTCCGCGCTGTCTTCTGCTGTCTTCGGATCTAATTTTTAGAATCTTAAAGTGAATTGCACATGAAATACAATACCATTTCAATACTGTTGGTGATGCGATGTATGCTCCTTGAGCACGTAGTTCTTTAGCCAAAGTATGTTCTACTAGATTTAATCTGGATGTGACTTTCTTTGCTTTGTCTTTTGGTACTGTGCAACCACAGTTTGTGCACTGTATAGTGCCTGATGATCCTTTGCCTCCTTTTGTACGTCCTCTACTTGCACGCTTAAGTGGCATGAAAATAATCTAATTTGCCTCCTTATATTCTTGTTTGATTTTGATTCTTCCTGCTTATATGAGATCATTCAAAAACTTCTATTCAAACTCCTTTAGTTTTATTTCGATAATTTCCACTTTATTCTAATCACAGTAATAGTTGCCATACTTATTGGAAGTGGTTCATGTATTGATTCTCTATTGGAGAAAAAGAAAATGAAAACTAGACTTTTGAGCATTCCTACAAACCTTAGATGTTCCTTTATTATGGGAAAATCCTCATACTATCTTTTTTTGTGTTTTAGATAATCAAATATTATTTTGCCTGCCATCTCATCAGGTGTTATATCATGCCTGTTTGATTCCCTTGCAAGTTTTTTTGCTACAGTCTTTGACAAGTGAAATGAGATGTTTTGTTTTATTTGCATTGCCTTTGCACGCTGTAGCAGTTTTTCGTGAGATGATTTTGGCGAACGCACTAGCGCAGTAATGTATTTTTTTCGCAGCTTTGAATCAATCTTTGATATTTTCTGTATGATTTTTTGCACCTTTGGGATGTTTGGTATGGCAAAGTATAGTTTGGTCATTTCATCTCTTGTAATCATTTCAGGGACTAGTGATTTTAGACTGTCAGGAACTCCTGCAAATCCCAGATATTTTTTCAATGTAGCCATTGACATCCCCATTGACTTTGCAGCGGTTGATTTTCCAACCTGCTCGCTCAAAAACTTGCAGGCCTCTGCAATATCTTTATGGTTCATGTCGTTTCTGTGTATATTTTCTACAACAGATGCTGCTTTTGCATTCTCTAGATCGTATTCTGTCTTTTTGCTAATCAGGTGGACTGGAATCTTTTTTGCACCAAGGAGCTTCATGGCAGCAAGTCGTCGCTGACCTGACATTAACAAATACGTGTTTTTGTCCTGTTTTTGTACAAGTGGCGGATTTAGTAGTCCCTCTGTTTTGATTGATTTTGCAAGCTCTGCTATTCCTTCCCTGTCGAGTTTTCTAGATTGTGCCTCCTTCCAAACCTTGATTTGCTTTATCGGAATTTCTCTTAGTCTGTATGTGATGATTGGTTTGTACTTTCTTGACACTGTATTTTCTTGATATCTTCTTTCTTAAGTGGTGATAGTCTATTGCAAGTCATTTTAGCTTTAATTCTTCAAACCAAATTCAACATTAAATTAACGAATCCATACAGCAACATCTATTGGATATTTTTCTAGTTGAGCGTTAGATTTCCAAGCGTAAACTGGGGGATACTATTTTTACTAATTATCGATAAAAAGGGGAACACTCCCACGCACAAAAATCCCTGCAACTAGATTATAACGTACGTTATGATTTGTTGGAGAGTTTATCTTGTAGTAATCCAAGAATTACAGAAAATCTTTTCTCTCTTGAAATGTATCGCTTTAGTATGCTTTCTCATGTTATAATGGAGAATGTGATTGTTGAGAATTAGGGTTATGAGACAAATAACGATGTAATATTTTGAGACATACTTCCTATTATTAATCGTAATAGACAATGAATATTCATGCTACTGGATTCAGATACGCGGGAAGGAGATAGAAATCTAGATTCTTATACAGATGAAGAAGGTCTACTCAAAGATATACAACTTTCTGATTTAGCTTTAAAAATTTCAAAACTTACCTTCAGTTGGAATAATTATTCAGACCCTGTTAAAGAAGCATATAGACTTATGAATATGGTTAGAAAATTTTCTCTAGACATTTCTGAGTATGAGCAAAGAATGGGCTCTAAACTTAGTGAGTATCAAAGAAATATAATTTATAATTCTATGGAAGATTTAGAAAAACTAATTCCTTACATGAAAAACAAAATCAAACCTTCTGAAAGTTTAGAAAGTTCAAAGGCAAAGGAACTGATACATTAATTTCAGAATCTTTGACAGATGACAAATTGTTAAGCCAAAACCGTTTCCTGTCTGCATTCAGATTTAGCCTTAGTTGTGACATTTCTCGAGGTCTACTGTATTCCCCACGCGTTATGTCCCTGATCAAATTTGAACCATAAAATCCAATTTTTAAAAAGTAAGCATAACTTTCTCGGTGAGTTTTACCTAATTTTTAACAAACAAGGAGGAAATCTTAACCTATATTCTTGCGTATGATTAAGAAAATCTGATGGTTTATTTCTGCTATTTACTCAAAATCCAATTATGTTTTAATGCTAGATCAAATATTTCTCATTGATAGATAATGCGTGGCTTGTGTCATGTCTGCTTAAGATCAAATGTGGATTTAGTACTATTGAAGGGTATCATACTATGCCAGGAATGTTTTGAAAAACAGAATGCAAAAAACTAAATCGATATTGTTTGGAAATGTAACTAATGAAACTAGCATTATTTTCACACTGCGCAATTGATACAATTACTATTGATGGCACAAATCATGAACAAATTGGAGGTGCCGCCTGTTATGGTGGGCTGACTGCAAGGCAACTCAAATTTGATGTAGACCTTTACACAAAATTTGGCAGAGACTTTCCAAAGCAATATCTAACTCAAAATAAAATTAATTTTGAAAATGCAATATCTGAGAAACTCACAACCCGATTTGCAATAGATATCGCAGGCTCAGATAGAACACTCAAACTACTAAATGAATGCGATCCCATTGAATACACTACCATAAACGCAGATGGTTCTTTGGTCACACCAATCTTTCATGAAATTTCTGCTGATACATTTGCTAAAATAAAAAAAGACTCGAGTTTTACTCTAGTTGATCCTCAAGGATTTTTGAGACGAATGGATTCCGACAAAAATGTAATTTTAGAAAACACTGAACTTGATTTATCTGATGTAAATGCAATCAAGGTAAATCCTGAGGAGTCTCAGAGAATTGTTAGCGGCTCTCATGATGAGATGATGATGGCACTACAGAAAAAAGGTGTAGAGCATGTAATTTTTACAAATAAAACTGAAGTTTCATTACTAGTCAAAGACAAAATCTATTCTATAACATTACCAAACAAAGAAGTCTATGATACTACTGGTATTGGAGATATTTTTTGTGCGACATTTTGTTGCACAATGCTAAAAGAAAAAGACTTTCTTTGGGCATTGTGTTTTGCAGGAGGCTCTACACAGGCTGCACTTGACTCAAAACAGGTGGGTCTGCTTAAAATACCTCACAAGAGTGCAATTGAGACTAATGCTTCTTATTTTTACAATCTGGTAAAGTATAGATCGATTTAGTACTTTATCCTTTTATTGTACACCTAGTTTCATTTCTCTGTGCAAATAGGAATCTATGGTTCTGGTACAACAGACACTGCAGCAAAGACCATAAAAAAAATTCTGGATGATGCTGAAATTGAATCATTTGTAATTACTGCAAAATCAAAAGTAAAGCAAGCTGATTGTATTTTGGTGTTGGGTGGAGATAAGGGAGTTAGAAATTATTTTCATCGACCTTTTGATTCAACATCACCTGTTTTAGGAATAAGTGAGGGTGAATCTAGTGGGTTTTTAGCTCAGGTAGATCTTAGGGAGTTTCCATCATATGTAAGAATACTAAAAAAACAAAATTACACCGTCGAGGAAGTTCCAAGACTTGGAGTAAAAATCGATGGAAAAAATGTATACCCTGTCTTAAATGACGTTGCGGTATTTTCATCAAAAAGTGCAATGCTTATGGAGCACACATTACGTGTAAATGATGAAGAAGTATGGCACGATAACAGTGATGGAATTATTGTATCTACCCCGATTGGCTCTTCTGCATATTCAATGTCTGCCGGTGGACCTATGTTATTTCAGGACTCTGGTGTATTTGAGATAATTTCAGTGAACTCTTTAGATATTACACGAAGGCCAATCATTGTATCAAATAAAAGTTCTATTCAAATTAGTGATATTTCAGCTAGATTACATTGTGAAGTTGTTCTTGATGGACTGGATAGATACAAAGTAAACAATATGGTGGAGTGTACCCAGTTTTTACCTCCTGCAAAAATAATCCGACTCAAAAAAGACTCTACTTCAATATCTGCACTTGCAAAGAAGGTCCATCTAGCTGAAGAACTACTTAGCATGCCTCCAAGCTCTAAATTATTACTAAAGACATTAGAATATGAAGGAGCGCTTACACAAAAAGACCTTGCAAACAAGACTCTGCTTCCAGGTAGAACCGTTAGATTGGCTCTTAGTCATTTGTTGAAAAAAGGCTATGTCAAAAAGAAGGTCTCAATTAGAGATGCACGACAAAAAATCTATGAGATATCGAAGATAGAATAACTTTTAGATTTTATTTTTTAGTATTGTAAAATATTATGATAACTTTTTGGTATGTGTTGTATCATCACATGCATCTTTGATCCTTTTTTGTAAATCTGATTCGTAGCAAGCATTAGAACAAAAATTCTTTACTCCTATCTGATATTCTTTTCCACACTTTGTACATCTTGTCAAATTTTCCACTCTCTGTTATTTTGGATTCTTTAATAGTATTGTTATTATTTCATTTATTTTTCTTGTAATTACCGTTATTGAGAAATTCTAAAACTATGATTAATTATTAAAAAATTTAATCTTCTATTTCTGTGCTGCAGCTTTTACAAATGCCTCAAATGACTGCTCTGGATATCCAGGCCTACTATTAAACTCTGGATGAAACTGCACCCCAAGATAGAATTTATGAGATGGAATCTCTAGCATCTCCATTCTTTTGCCCCCGTCACTTTCAGCTGAAAATATCAGCCCATTTTTCTCAAATTCTGGAATGTATTTTTTATTGATTTCATATCTATGCCTGTGTCTTTTGCTAATTGTATCTGCATTGTAGATTTTGTGCGATACTGTATTTGGTTTTATTTGAATGTCGTTTGCGCCAAGTCTTAATGATCCTCCCATATCTGATATATTTTTTTGTTCTGGAAGCAAATCTACAATTGGATTTTTAGCATCTGGTTTTATTTCAGTAGAGTTTGCATCCTCTAACTTCAAAACATTTCTTCCAAATGCAATTGCTGCTAGCTGAAATCCAAAACATATCCCAAGGTATGGTATGTTTTTCTCTCTCGCATAGTTTGCAGTTTTTATGATTCCTTCTGAACCCCTTGTTCCAAATCCGCCTGGAACTAGTATGCCATCATATTTTGATAAAGTGTTATAGTCTGTAATTGATTCTGAATCAATCCAATCAATTTCAACTGATTTTCCTAACTTTGCACCTGCGTGTTTTAGCGCATGATTGACACTGACGTAACTATCTGCAAGTGTAACATATTTTCCAACCATTGCAATTCTTACTTTCTGGTCTTCATGATTTGTCATAGATTCCGCAATACTATTCCATTTATCCCAGTTTGCAGATGCATTTACCATTCCAACTTTTCCAAACTTTGTAAATAAGGAATCCATTATTCCCTGTTCATATAATATCTGTGGTACTTGAAAAATTGATTTTACATCATGACATGATAGTACGTCATTTGCAGTAACATTGGTAAACAATGCGATTTTTTTCTTTGTCTTTTCTTCTAGCGGTGTTGTGCATCTTACTGCCAAAAAATCAGGCTGAATGCCGATTCTTCTTAATTCCTGTGCACTGTGTTGTGTAGGCTTTGTCTTTTGCTCCCCCACCACATCCAATGATGGTGCAAGTGTCACGTGGACAAAAATTACATTTTGTGGTCCTTCTTCGATTCTCATCTGTCTTAGAGCCTCTAAAAATGGCAGTGATTCTATGTCCCCTACCGTACCTCCACATTCTACAATCAAAAAGTCCAGCTTTTCTTCTTCGGCAATTTTTCTAATTCTATTTTTAATTTCATCCGTGATATGAGGAATTATCTGAACGCATGCCCCTAGATATTCTCCTTTTCTTTCTGCTTCAATTACTGCTGAATATACCTGAGCTGTGGTAATGTTGTGGCTTTTTGGAATGTTCTGATTTAGGAATCTCTCATAGTTTCCAATATCCATGTCGCATTCACCTCCGTCTTCTGTTACAAAGACCTCCCCATGAGCAACCGGATTCATGGTTCCTGCATCATAATTCAGATAGGGATCTATTTTGATACAAGACACTTTTTGGCCTGCTAACTGTAATAATTTTGCAATTGATGATGTTGTTACACCTTTTCCAAGGCCTGACATTACACCCCCTGTGACAAAAATAAGTTTCGTCTGCACATTAAGAAAACAAGTATCTGGTTTTTGTATGTTTTGCTGATCAGACTCAAATGACGAGATCTCTTATTCTGGTGTGAGATCTTACATACGTATGAAATTCTTTATTTTTTTTAACAAGTGTTTGGAATTTTTAACGAGCGTTTTTTATTTCTAAATGCCTATCTGTATCTGAGCACATCTAGATAGTGGTCTTTAAAATAGTTCCCACACATACCAGTTGAAAATAACAGACCACTACTCTTTAACGAACTGTTAGAGTTTATCGCTAAATCTAGATCTGAATGCATCCACTCTGCTCTGAGTTTTGTATTCCCCTGGATGTGAATCTTTTCGTGAACGTTCCTCTAGCATATGTTTGTGTTCTTCTCTGGCATGATGCAGTCTATCCTTTTCATGAATGAACTCTTTTTTACAGTATTGGCAGATTACGATAGTCTTATGATGTTCATGTCTGACGTGTTTTACCAAGTCATCATGGTTGTCAAATTTTGCATCACATTGTATACAGTCATTTTTCTTGTTATGAAAAAATCTCATTATTTCATCTTCAAGACTTGTATATTTAAACTCAATATCTGTTATCAATTTTGAAACTTTGTTTGATTTGATCATTGGTTTTATGTAAAATGATTTGCATACACGCTCAAAGTTTACATCGTTATTCAATAATATTGCGATTTTCTGGAATTAAATTATGAAGGCAGAGTCTGAGCCCTGTAGTCACGAATATGCTCCTAATGGAACATTATCGTGTCGAAAATGTGGCAAAGTTCGTTACTGATTCATTAAATTCTTAAAAACAGTGTTCTTATTTTATCTAAATGTATCTATCATCTTACTTGTTTCTTTGATAGTCTGTGTTCTACTCTGTGGTGTTTGTTCCTTTTTTGTCTTTGATTAAAGACTTCATTACATTATATGTCATTTGAATCCTTTTTTGATTCCAGCCTTTAATCTCAACTGGTAAATTATTGGCTGTTTTTTGATTTAGTCTTTCAGATTTATGTTTGGATAGTTTGTCTTTTGAGGCTTTTTGTAAATGTTGCAATGTGTGACTCTAATTTGTTTTGAGGGGTCTTTTCAATTAGTTTCAAAAATGCACTGCCTACAATTACTGCATCAGCTCCTGCCTTGATGTATTTTTTGACATCCTCAGGAGTTGAAACACCAAATCCCACGCCGACTGGAATCTTTCCTTTGGTGATCTTTTTGACCTCTTTGATTGCCTTTAGAGTATAATTTTGGATTCCTATTTTTACTCCAGTAGTGCCATACACTGCAACTAAATATAAAAATCCTGAAGATGATTTTGCAATTTTTTCTATCCTTGATTTTGTTGTGTTTGGAGATACCAAAAATATTGTGTCTGCCATGTTTTTAGCAGATGCACGGTATTCTTTTGATTCTTCAATGGACATGTCTGGAAGAATGAATCCATCAATTCCTGCATTTTTAGCCTCGGCAATAAATTTCGGGTATCCTTTATGATGCAAAATATTGGTATATGTCATTATAACCAGCGGTATATCTGTTTCTTTTCTGATCTTTTTTACAATGTTAAAAAATCGGTTGATTTTCATTCCATTATCTAACGATATCATGCTGGCATTTTGAATTATAGGGCCATCTGCTAGAGGATCTGAAAATGGAAATCCTAATTCTATGATGTCTGCTCCTCCTTTGATTAGTCCTCTGACTGCAGCCATTGTTGCATTCTCATTTGGATATCCAACCATAATGTATGCGATTAATGCCTTTTCTTTTTTGACAGATAGTTCTGCAAATTTTTCTTTAATTCTTGACATGTTTGTTCAGATACCTTTGTACTTCTTCTACGTCCTTGTCTCCTCTTCCTGAAAGTGTAACTACAATTGATTCTGATTTTTTACTCTTTTTTGCAACTTTCATTGCTTCAGCTATTGCATGAGCTGATTCTAGGGCTGGAATGATTCCTTCAGTTCTAGTCAACATCAAAAATGCATCAATTACTTCAGCATCTGTTGCAGAGTGATACTTTACTCGTTTAGTGTCTTTTAGATAAGAGTGCTCTGGACCCACACCTGGATAATCCAATCCTGCTGAAATGCTATGTGTTTCTGTAATTTGTCCTTCATCATCTTGCAATAGATATGTCATCATTCCATGAAGCACACCTTTACTACCAGCTGACAATGTTGCAGAGTGATATTTTGATTTTAATCCCTTACCTGCAGCTTCGACTCCAATGATTTCTGCATTTGTATCTACTAGCGGATAAAACGTTCCAATTGCATTTGATCCTCCGCCAACACATGCAATTACAATGTCTGGTGCTTTATTTGATATTTTTTTCATTTGTACTTTAATTTCTTCACCTATCACACTTTGAAAGTCCCGTACCATTACAGGATATGGATGAGGACCTACTGCAGAACCTAGTAAATAGTATGTAGATTCTACATTTGTAATCCAATCTCTGATTGCCTCATTGATTGCATCTTTGAGAGTTTTAGAGCCTGATTTTACTGGATGAACTTTAGAACCAAGCATGTTCATTCTGTAGACATTTAGCTTTTGTCGTATGGTGTCTTTGTAGCCCATGTATACTTCGGACTTCATTCCCAAAACAGCACATGCCATTGCAGTAGCTACTCCATGTTGGCCTGCACCTGTTTCAGCAATGATTCTTTTTTTATTCATTTTTTTTGCAAGTAGTGCTTGACCTAATGTGTTGTTTATTTTGTGAGCTCCTCCATGTAAGAGGTCTTCCCTTTTTAGATAGATTTTAGCACCGCCGCATTTTTCTGATAAATTTTTTGCATAGTATAATGGAGTTGGTCTTCCTGCATATTGTTTGAGATAATAATCTAGTTCTTTTTTGAAATCTTTATTATCTTTGAATTTAAGATAGTTTTCTTCTAATTCCTCAATTGCAGGGACTAGTGTCTCTGGAATGTACTTGCCCCCAAATTCTCCAAATTTGCCATCTTTAGGATATTTCAATATGCATTCACCAATTTTCTGACATGTTCTTCGATATTATCGCTTTTCATTATGCTAGACCCTATTAGGAATGCATCTGCTCCACATTTTTTTAGATATTGAATGTCCTCAGGTGTCTCAATTCCGCTTTCCGATAGTATCGGCCTTGTCTTTTTGTATCCTTCAAGTACTCTTTCTATAGTTTTAAGATCAATCTCTAGTGTGTCTAGGTTTCTGTTGTTAATTCCAATTAGATCCGATTCAGTTTTTAGTGCATTTTGAAATTCTTGTTTTGTGTGGACCTCTAGTAGAATTTTTAGCCCCTTTTTGTGACCATAGTTGATAAATTCATCAATCTCTTTGAGAAATCCTTGATCAAATAATGATTGAATAACTAACATGTAATCTGCACCAATTTTTTCTGCAGCGTCAATCTGTACAGTATCGATCATGATATCTTTCATTAATAATGGGACATCTACTGCTCGTCTTATTTGCATAAAGTATTCCGGTGAGCCATTAAACATATGAGGCTGGGTAAGAACAGACAGCGCTTTAGAGCCTCCTGCAATCATTTGTTTTGCGATACTAACTGGGTCTGATAATGTTCTAATCTTGCCCAAAGACGGAGATGAAAACTTTACCTCTGTAAGCAGCGTTGCATGAGTGTTTAATTTTATTATTTGTAAAAAATCCTTGTTTGATTTTTGCAATTTTACATCTACATCATACACTCCGTCATCAATTGCAGTTTGTGAATTATTTACTAGTTTTCTTAGAATGTTTTCAGCCATTATGCTACCTCCTTTAATTTTGAAATGTCTCCAGTATCTGCAACAAATCTTTCTAACAGTTTGAATGCTTTACCATCTTTAATTGTGTTTAATGCTAATTCAACTCCGTCTTCAAAATTATTTACGATGTTTGCTACAATTAATCCCCCAGCTGCATTAAGAGCTGTCGTTTCTATCATGGCTTGATTTGCAGTATTGTTTAACACGCCAACAAATGCCTTTATTGCATCTTCTCTTGTTTTAATTTGAATGTCTCTTAGTGTTGACTTGTGCAGTCCAACTACTTGAGGATCAATTGAATTCATCAATACTTTGTCATTTCTTAAAATACATACTCTGTTTGTTGCACTCGTAGAAAATTCATCCATACCGTCATCAGAGCGAACTGTCATGATATTTTCTGCTCCATTTCTTTTTAGAATTAATGGCAGTCTGTCTAAAAATTCAATAGAAAAAACCCCTATCATTTGATTTTTAACACAAGCTGGATTTGATAGCGGGCCTAAAAGATTGAATGCTGACCTTTTTCCTAATTGCTTTCTTACATTTGACACATGTCTCATTGCCGGATGAAATTTTTGTGCAAACATAAAACATATGTTGTGTTTTTGAAGTATGTCCGCAATTTTATCTGGCTCTGAGTTTAGATCATATCCAAAATATTCAAAAATATCTGCACTTCCAGAAACGCCTGAACTAGAACGATTGCCATGTTTTGCTACAATTCCACCAGCAGCTGTGACCACAAAAGAGGCAGCAGTGGACACATTGAATGTTTGAAGATTATCTCCTCCAGTACCACACATGTCGATGACTCTTCCTTTGTTTTTAGGCTCTACTTTGAGGGCAAATTCCCGCATTTTATCAAGCATGCCAAGCAACTCATCATCAGTTTCACCTTTTTCTGTTAGGCTGGATAGAAAATCTAAATTTTCTTTGTCATTTGTTTTACCTGATAACATCTCTGTCATGATGTAATTCATCTGATCATATGTGAGATCTGTCTTTTGTTGTAGTTTTGAAATTAAATCTGAAATCATTTTTTATTTTTCACCTGTCTTATGAAATTTGAGAGAATCTTTTTTCCATCCTCTGTCATAATTGATTCGGGATGAAACTGTACTCCTTCTATTAGATACTCTTTGTGTCTTATTGCCATGACTTCTCCATCATCAGCTGCAGTAGCTGTCACTTCTAATACGTCTGGAATTACTGTTTTGTCTCCAACTAGTGAATGGTATCTTGTTGCCCTAAATGGATTCTTGACATCTTTGAATAATTCTGAATTTGTATGCACAACTGGACTGGTCTTGCCATGTCTTACACAACCTGCATTTGTAACCTTACCACCAAATGCCTGAATGATCCCCTGATGTCCCAAACACACTCCTAATATTGGAGTGGTAGGTCCCATGTCTTTGATTACATCGCTACATACTCCAAAATATTTTCTATCTGCTGGAGTTCCTGGACCTGGTGATATGATTATTGCATCATAGTTGTTTTGTTTTATTTGTTCTAGTGTTATCTTGTCATTTCTAATGACATCACAATCTACTCCTAGCTCACCCAAGTATTGTGCAATATTGTATACAAACGAATCATAATTATCAATAATTAGAAATTTCATTTTGTTGCTTCCCTTAGTGCTTGAAGCATTGCATCAGCTTTATGTTCAGTTTCTTTGAATTCGTTTTCGGCAACAGAGTCTGAGACAATTCCTGCACCTGATTGCACAAATCCTTTGTTTCCATTGATGAATATACTTCTAATTGCAATTGCAAAATCACAGCATCCATTAAATGAAAAATATCCAACTGCTCCCGCGTATGGTCCTCTTGCTTCGGATTCCAATTCATCAATTATCTCCATGGCTCTGACTTTTGGAGCCCCCGATACAGTTCCTGCGGGAAATACTGCCTTAAATGCATCAAACATGTCGTTTTCAGGCGCCAAATTGCCCACAACATGTGTTACTATGTGCTGTACGTGACTGAATCGTTTGATCTGCATTAATTCTTCAATGTGCACAGTTCCATACTTGCATACTCTGCCTATATCGTTTCTTCCCAAATCCACCAACATGGTGTGCTCTGCTAATTCTTTTTCATCATGGAGTAGTTCATCAGCCAACTGTTTGTTTTTTTCCTCATCATCTGTAATTTTTCTAGTTCCTGCAATTGGGAATGTTTCTACTTTGTCATTTGTAATTCTTACTAGCATTTCAGGCGATGCTCCAATGATAGTTTTGGTATCTTGTTTTAGATGATACATGTATGGTGATGGATTCAGTCTTCGTAGTGTTTTGTATAGTGTTAGATTATCTCCATCTGTATCAAACGTAAACTTTCTAGATAACACTACTTGGAAGATGTCTCCATCATGAATGTACTGCTTTGCCTTGTTTACGATATTTGAGAATTTTTCTTGATTCATGTTTGGTGTTACTTCCGTTGCTTTAAAATCTCCAAACAAATCACTACTCATTTTAAATTGATCAAATCTATTTTGATTATGATAAAAATAAAATAATTTCTTGTGTATATTATCATACAATATGCCATCATCATAGATTCCAAACTCCATTAATGGTTGTGGTGACTCATGAGTATCTGGAATGTTTTCTACCAATCTGATTGCATCATAGTTTACAACACCTACAGCACCACCCAAATATCTGTAACTTTGATCTTCTGATTTTCCTAGTAGTTTTTTTAGCTCCTCAAATGGATCATTTGTTTGGATGGTCTCAGTTTTACCGTCTCTTATGATTTGTACTTTGTCTGAATATCCTTTGAGAATTATTTTGGGGTCAAATCCCATCACCGATGTTTCAGATAGTACTTCCGGACCTGTTAGTGATTCAAAGAGAAATGAATGTGAGTAGTTTCTAGAAATTTTATTGTATATTTGAAATTGATTTTCAGTTAGCTCTAGTGGTATTACTTTCGGCTGAGAGTTTCCAAAGGTGTCCACCCATAGACAAAATTTTACTAGTTTATTATTTAAATTGATGAGATGGTTGTTTTGACACATTTTTTGTCTCATGTGACTGTTCATTCATACAGTCTATTACGGTATGGTACGGTACCTTTATATGATAATTGATCGTATGTTAATTGACCATGCAGGGGGCAAAATCAACACTGATGCAAGATCTATGTTTCAAAAGAACATCTGAAGTAAAATCAAGTGTCTCTGAAGTAGAGTGTTATATTTGTAGCAAAGGACTACAAGATGGTTATCGTATAACAGCCAAGACACTACCAAATGGGATGGCATTGTTTTGTGATGTGCATTATTCATTACAATGATATTCTGAATGTTTTTTTGGTTTACAACTATTGATTCAAATCTAGTTTTGTAAAAGGAATTTCATATAGTAGTTTGATCAAGACCATATATGTCTAGAAATGGCTTGATAATAATACTTGGTGGTATTATGTTAATTGTCATGGGGTTGACACTAATGGGTGCTTTCTAATCTTAGAGTTTAAAACTATCTTAGGGAATTTGAATTTTTTTTGCAAAATTGACAAATTAATGAATTCGTTTTACGTCCACATGCTATGCACTGATTTGTCTTTCCCAAGTAGCCTGTTTTATCTGAGCTTCGAATTAACTTTATTATGATCAAGACAATAATTGCGGAGATTCCAACTGCAATGATGATTCCAAGTACCATACTCTTTGTATGTTTTATTACTATTCAAACCTTATCTAATTCTTCAAAACAAGGAAAACAAAAGATATTGAATTTCTTTCATGATAATTGATTGAAGTGACTTTTTGAAAATGATATCTAACTCCAGACTTTTTCTTTAAACGTCCATTTTTTATTTAAAATGAAATTGCTGAATGCTGCAGTCGCAACTGCCAACACTAGTGCAACTGGATAGGACACACTTAACTCATCCACCAAATAATACACCATTCCAAGCTGAACTAATGCGCCAATAGAGCTAAATCCTGCAAACTTACCGTACTGAATGGCAGTTCTTTTTGCAGTAAAATTTCTATCTTCAAATGTCCAATATTTATTCAAAAAGAAATTACTGGTAATTGAAAACATAATCCCAAGTATGGTTGCATGAAGATACCATATGTCCAAATTCGATGTAAACAAAATAGATGTAAGATAATTAACTCCAAGCCCGCATGTTCCAACTGAAAAGAATCTTGCCGCCTTTGATGCAAATCTGACTGATGGTCTCGTTTCATTTCGCTGTTCTTTTTTTCCATATCTGTAAAGATTTCCCACTGCGTGGATGTATTCTAAAATGATTTTTGTTCCAAGCTTGCTTTTTCCATTTTCTCTATCTGAAAACGTATATGGAATTTCTTTTATTGATACACCTTTTACCTTTACAATCATTTCCAAGAGAATCTTATAGCCTATTGCATCAAAGTTGATTCCTTTGATTATGTCTTTGTTAAATGCAAAAAATCCAGACATTGGATCAGATTCCTTTATGCCAAGACCTCTCTTTGCAATAATTGTGGCAATCTTGCTGATCATTTTTCGTTTTATTGACCAACCCTGTATTGAACCTCCGTTGAGGTATCTTGATGCAACAACAATATCTGTTTTTGATTGTTTTAACGCATCAACAAGTTTTGGTATGAGTTGTGGAGGATGAGAAAAATCACTGTCCATTACAACAACTATCTTGCCTTTTGCATGTTGTATTCCATTTAATATTGCAGAACTCAGACCTTCTCGTGTTTTTCGATTTATGACATTAACTGTATATCTTGTTTTTTCCTTCAATGACTTAAAATAATCTTCAGCAATTTTGCCAGTGCCATCCGGTGAGTTGTCATCTACTACTATTGCTTCAACTATGGTGTTTTTTGGCAGGTGCTCTTTGATCAAATGTAATATTCCTTTGATATTTTCAGACTCGTTATATGTGGGAATTATTATTGATACTTCCGTATTCATTACCCTTGACAACACGAATCCACCAGATTTATCTCATATTAAATTTTTAAATTGTAAAATTTGACTATTTTACACGTATACCCTCACGGATTTCGATCTTGGTTGCCTCCCCATTGGCTTGCATGCTTGTGTATGGATATATTTTGGAATTAAACCCCGTTATCGTCCCCTCAAAAGTCTGTATTGTTGTAGATCTATCTAGTGCATTTTGCAGTTGAGGACCTCGTGCCAGATCAATACGATAGTGCTCATCTACCATTATGACTGTTTTTTCAGTGATTGGCAGATAAAACAAAATAGACGAATAGTCTTTTGGGACATTTTCTCGCTCAAATACATCATACAATATCCAGGAATACACTGGACTTGTAAGAACAGTAACATTGTCATCATAATTTTCTAAAACATAAGATAATGCCTGAAATTGATTATCTGATATATCATTGATAATCAAAAGCGTTGTGCTAACAAAACCAAAAATTAAAACCACCGATACAATTCCTACATAAACCGAATTCTTTTTAATTATGCTAAACTTACGAATTGATTCTATCAATATGCCAGATGCAATACACATTGCTGGAATTATCATCATCCAATGAAAGTATTGCTTGTATCCAACACCACTTAGAAATACTACAAATGGAATAAACCACAACAAGAGAAATTTGTCTCTGCGTAATACTGCAAGCGCTATTCCTGATAAACCCAATACAAACATCAATGGATCAATAACTGCAAAGAATCCAAATATGTCTAATATGCTGTTTGTTCTCTGTGTTTGCCATAACACACCTTTCTGCCAAAGATCAAACTGATCAAGCATAATTGCATTGAGCGGCCATATTAACGGAATCAACAAAAATGGAATTAGTAGCAGTAAAACATCCGAAAACTTTTTTCTGTCTGTGTATACAATCCATGCAACTATAAAGATCATTGTAAATGCAGGTATTTTTGTAAATACTGCCAAACCCAATAAGCATCCTGAAAAAATAATTAACACTGTTTTTTGTCTTGTTTTGGTAGAATAGAGTGCCAGTAAAATTGCTCCTAATACAAGCGGCACCAAAATAGAATCAAGTAATATTCTTTTGAAAATCCATGTAAATGGCAGTACTGCAAAAAGAGATGCTGACAGAAATGGGGCAATCCCACCGTATCTGATTTGAACAATTTTGTAGATTAGAAATGTATCCAACACTGCTAATAATCCCATAAATATTCTGGGAATCATGTATAGTGATTGTAATGAATCTGGGTCTGTAGATGGCTTAAAGTCAGAATAGTTTGTTATGGTAAGAATAGATGCAATTGCAATTTGACCAAAATATGGATGGTCATACACATTACCTTCCTGCGGGTTTCCAGTATCTAGAAGATTTACTGCACGTCTCATGTAAATTCCCTCATCAAAAAATATGTCTGGATATCCAACAGGATTCCAGAGATGGATAAAACCAGAAAGCAAAAGTGGAATTAACAAGAAAAATAATTTATTCAATTGCTACCTTATCTTAATGGATAATGACACTTTTAAATTAATTAGAACTATTGTATCCATTTAGCAAAATGATGCGGTTGTTTGTTCTTTGTCTAAATCAAAATTTTATTACTGTTATGAAATTAACTACGCATTGATATTTCGTTTCCTATAGAGGCCTGCAGACCAAGTCCTGCCCCCGGTTTGGTAGTAATTACCATCAAAGTTTCACATGCAAGACATAAAACAGATGGGGTATAGTCTGTGTTTTCTTGAGTTGGACCCGTTGAAGCTAATACTACATCCTCTATGATATTTTGACTATTACAATCCACACATGTTGATGGTTTATGAGAAAGGCGCTTTATTTTTTTGATATAGTAATGAACCATATGGGCATTCTATCTGTTGGTGATTCTTAAATTGATTGTTTCTCACTGTTCTTTTATTTGCTAATTGTTATCTTGCCATGTCTTTGCATACTCATAAAATAAAGTAAAATTCTATATAATTTAGTGTCAAATTCAAAAACTGCTCTAGCTGATAATTTACTCATATGCAGAATCTTAAATGGAATGTGGCAGGTATCTGGTGGGCATGGACAGATTAATCAAGAATCTGCCATTTTAGAGATGCTAGAATATCACAAAGCTGGATTTACCACATGGGATTTGGCTGATATCTATGGTCCTGCTGAATCATACATTGGAGAATTTAGAAAACGATTACATACAAAAGAACTATCAAAATCACAAGCACTGACTAAATTTGTACCTAATCCAGGACCTATGACAAAGTCTATTGTAGAATATCATATAGACCAATCACTACTCAAAATGAATACTGATTCACTTGACTTGGTACAGTTTCATTGGTGGGATTACAATAACCCAAGTTATCTTGATGCCATTAATCATTTATCAAAACTACGAGATGAGGGAAAAATTAAACATCTTGGTCTGACAAACTTTGATACAAAGCGAATCAAAATAATGATTGAAAAAGGATTCAAACTAGTATCGAATCAAGTACAATACTCAATTTTAGATCAAAGACCAGAAAAGTTAATGGTTCCATTTTGCCAAAAACATGGGATACATCTTCTCACATATGGTACTTTACTTGGTGGATTTTTATCTGAAAAATATCTAAACTCTCCAGACCTACACAGAGTAGACCTGACTACTTCTAGTCTGCAAAAATACTATAACATGATTGATGCATGGGGTGGATGGAAATTATTTCAAGAATTATTACATATCTTATCTCAAATAGCAAAAAAACATGATTCTAGTATTGCAAATGTATCTGCAAAATTTATTTTAGATAAACCTGCAGTTGCAGGGGTAATAATTGGTGCAAGACTTGGAATAATTGAACATAGACAAGATAATGCCAAAGTCTTTGATTTGCAGCTAGACTCTCAAGATTATACCATGATAAGTTCAGTTACTGGCAAATCAAATGACCTTTTTGGTATAATTGGTGACTGTGGAGATGAGTATCGATAATGTCTTCTAGAAATTCTAAAACTTGTAAAACATGTGGAAATCCTATGACTCGACAGGCACAAATGTTTCAAATGGTCTGGACTTGTATAAAATGTGGTATATCCGAATAAACAAGAATTTGGTCTGATTGTTTGTATAGCAAAATTCCTAGCAAAAAATACGGTAAAAATTAGATAGTAATCAAAACCAATCAGTTATCCATTGACAGCTGAGCACCAATTCTCTTTTTACATGCCATTGATGTTTGGGATTATTTGATTACTACCCGAGACTGTATTGTAATAATGCAATAAAAAGACTATTCTACAAATTCTTAACATTTGTTTATTTTTGTAAGAAATTCTGTATGAAATTAAGACTGAAATCTAAAAATGTTTAATCTTGTGGCTGGTAATTTTCTATGATCTTTTGAACATTGGCAAGAATTATCTCGCTAATCTCTTTGTATTCTATGCCTGATATTTTCATAAACTTCATTTGATCTAAAATTGCAAACTGAACTCTTCCTTGTAACTGATCTATGATGCCAAATCCTTCTTTTGGAAATTCTGTTATGAAAATTTCTGATTCGTCTTTATCCAATTTATCTCTCTTCGAGAAAAGATATTAAAATATTTAGTTCTTGATGCACGGCATCTAGGATAGATACTAATCTATTCGTTCCATATTGGCTGTTTTTTCAACCATGATATTAAATCCCTATAGAGGCGACTTTTTTGTACATTTAAAACATTGATTTCTATGTTGGTTGATAATTTTGCTGTCTTGGTATAGTTATCATATTTTGCAAATATGACTTTGTCAAGATATGTCTGACCTTGAATCTCTTTTTTTGCCAATTCCTCAGATTCAGTCATTGCAAAGCATGCAAAGAGAACTCCGTTAACCCAATATGCACTGCCTGATTCAAGCGATGCCATCATACTGAGCAGATCATCAAGACTTAGTTTAATCAAATCCCTAACATAGACGGTTTTATATGGTTCGTGAATAAATTCAGTCATTTTCTACCTAATTATGGGTTAATTTTGACTTTATTTTAAGCCTAGTTAAGAAATCATTACTTGGTATATTATTACTAACAAAAACAGACAGATTCGTGGAATTGGGTTCAAATCGGATGGATTCCGTGCTTTTATAGGTTCAAAAAATGATTCTTTAATGTTTGTTAGGGTCACGAAATTTTTCTATCTTTTCAATTAACGCTTCTTTGAAATCAAATGGTATTTTGATAAACTCTGCAATATCGCCAGTTTCTTCAGAACCGATAATTACAATTTGATCTATTTCTGTTCCTGTTCTTTCCTTCCACATAAGCGAATATGCCGTTGCCTGCATGAAATATTTCTGAACTTTATCATAATGTTCCATTAATCTACTCCTGCTTGTCTTAAAATCAATAATTGACAAATCCCCATTATACTCTGCAATGCAATCACATGTTCCTGCAATTTCAAACTCGTCGCTATACAATGGAAGTTCAATTCCTCTAATATTATTCATTTTATGCAGGTATGGCTTTAGTTTTTCAAAATGATTCTTTGGAATATCTAAAAAGTTTCCCTCTGATTCTTTATTGTTTAGATAATCTTCGCATAGTTTGTGTGTCATTGTTCCATGAATTTGTGCTTCTTTCATTATTTGCTCTGCAACGTCGTTTCCAACTCTTTCTCGCCATTCATCAAGGCCTGACATGTCTGATGTCTTAGATAGCACGGTGGTAATTGACGGGTATAGTTTTCCTTGAGGTGTTTGATAGTACCTGACTCCGTCTATTTCTGTTTGAAATGCTCGTGGAATTGTTGTAATGTGGTGAGTAAATTGCAATTATCTATATTGTATCAAAGCAATAAAAAAATCAAGTGTTTTAAGAAAATAACCAATTATTTTCTTTGGATTTTATCCTAAATAATTAATTTTCAAAGCTTTTTTCAATTTCCTGTGCAAGTGACTCTAATTTGCTTGTATCTCCTAGATTTCTGTAAGTTAGTTTCTCTAATGTTTTGATTATGCTAATTGCTGCTCTGTACTGTGGAATTTCAGGTTGATTTAACTCTCCATACATTCCCATTCCCTGAATGCCGTTTTGTTTTGCAAAACCTAAGATCAACCCATTAAATCCTGTAATTATTGATCTTTGCGGTGTTGTGGAAATTCCCAATCCTTGCATTTGTTTTGTTAACTCCATTGATGTAGTGGTGACAAAAGTTTTGGGATTTCTATCCAATACTCTGTTCGTGTGAAAACCTCCAAGTGTATAGATGAATTTGGCAGAGTATTTTTTAGAAACATCGATGACATCTTGGCAAAGCGAATATAGTTCCCGGCTGTCTTGTGGCTGACCAGTTCCTCCTCCAAAAACAATTAACCCCTCAGCGTATTTGTACTCCCAACTCTCATTTGGTAAGTCGATGTACCCTCCCATATCCACAACATATGTGGGATATGGCGTCTTTGCAATTCTAAATTTTTTTGTTCTCAAACTATCATTAATGAAATTCACTACTATACTACCTACATTTCCCATATCTTGCATCGCAGCAATGACTATTGGTTTTTCAATCTTTGGTTCTTCTGTTTGAAAAAATTCCATTATTTTCTCTAGGTTTTACTTACTTAAAACATATGAAACTCTAAACTTTACCGTTTCTTATTAGTCATATTCTCTACCTAATCGTATGAGTTACATTGTTGAGGAATTCAATAATTTCCTAGAAAGTCTACCAACAAGAATGCGTGAAGAATATGATACTGTACTTAGTCAATTTAATTATTTTACAACTGACGTTTACAATAGAAAAGGCCAAACATTACTTGATGAATTAAAAGAACAAGTAAAGCAAGATGGTAACAATGAAAAAATCTACATTATACTACACAAGTTTGCTCAATGGTTGCTAGTTGATCATTTAGATTTGTCAATAGTTGCAGGAAATGACAAGTGCCGTCATAGTAGACCAATGAAAAAAAGAATGCCCGTAACTGCCAAAATGTATGCTATGAAATTAGTTCTCTACATTGAAGATACTTTTAGGCTCGAATTAAGCAGAAATACAATAAAAAATAGACTAAAAATTCCTGTCATTGTAGAAGAAGAAGATCCTGAACCATTCACACCCGAAGAAGTACGATTACTAATTGATAATTGTCCACCAAAGAGAAAAGCACTCTATATGGTTCTAAAAGATTCTGGAATGAGAATCCAGGAATGTTGTTCATTTAAGAAAAAAGATGTTAATACAACAAAAGACCCCGTTGAGATATACCTACTTGCCAAATACACAAAGACAAAGAAATCTAGAACTACCTACGTGACAAGAGAAACAGCTCCACTGTTAATTAAAAAATTAGCAAAATTAGGAGATGAAGATGTTGTATTTGCAACTAGTCCAACACCTGTAAAGAGCGTTGATGCAGAATGGCAGAATTTCAACTTGTTAAGAAAAAGAGTAGGATTAACAGATAGATACGAACACAATGGAAGATACAAAAAGACACTTCATTCATTTCGTTCCTATACTGGAACACAAGCAACAAAAGCTATTGATAGTTCTTGGGGTCATTCATTACTAGGTCACAAGCAGTATCTAGGCCAATACATCAGAAATCAAGATGAATATCCAAAGTTCTACAAGAGAACTGAACCACACCTTATGATTTATGAAAAAATAGAGGTTGTTGATCAGAGTGCAGAACTTCAAGACTTGCAAAAACAACAAACAAGAACACAGCAAACCATTCAAGAACTATTTGCATTACAGAGACAACAAGAGAATCTAAAAGAAGAAAATGTAAAACTCCAAGAGCGATTAAAGTTTCTAGAACAAAGATAAATCCCTAATTTCCCTAATTCCTCTAATTTTGTGACTAAATTTATTTAGTTGTTCCAAATATTCGCTAAACAATTCATTGAGGGGCGGTATTTCTCTACACACATGCCTGTTGTTCACATGTGATCTACTGGTCTATTTCCCACTAATAAATCGAAATTAATAGGATCAATTGATATAACAAAATCATGATAAAATTGATCGATCCATTATATCAGGATCTTATGGGGGAATAGTGATCTTACGATGGAAATTGATTCTATGAAGCATATATTCGTGAGATTACAGAAAGATAATGAATTGAGAAATATTGTATCTCAGAAAACAATGCCAAATCGTTTAAACGAATCTTTATCTTTAATAAAATTAATGAGATTAACACTTGCTTTTTTTATTGCTTCTGTTCTAGAATATGGTGATTTGAATTTGATTACACAGAAAAAAGTTTGCATTGGGAAAACTGTCGAGGCTTGTCCAATGCAAACAAGTTCTAACAATCTTGGGAGATTCTTAGTGACATGAGTACAACGCCACCATTATTAAATTACGTTGTTCTTGTAGAAGAGATCCAAAAGAAGATTACAACAAATAACCTCAAGATAGATGCCATAGGTAAGAAAATCAACTACCTGCAAAAATCTTTAGAAATGGAGTTTTCACATGGCACTAGTTGACGGTTATACTGATTCAGCATTATCAGATAAATTTAAAGAATTTTTTAATTCATTTAAACCCATTTTTGAATACAAGTATGTCATTGACATAGATTGTTCAATAAACATTGGAAATGAAATTATCATTGATTACAATGATTTTACTGATGAGATAAAATCAATAATAGAAACTGAACCACAAGAGAGGATTCTAAAAGCAATAGAACGTGCAATAAGTGAGGTTTTTCAAACAAGATTTGGTTCAAGTCGATTACAGGAAGTAAAAGAAGAATTTGGAATAAATTTCAAAATAATTCATAATGAGAAATTTGAGAATATTGTGCCTAAATCCACGCCTGATACATGGAATACGGATAATGAATCTAAAAACCCCCGTGATACCTCTATTGAAAAGATAGTAGAGTATGCAGAAAGGGTATTTTCAGATTGTTTTATTGCAGAAAATAATTCTTCTAAAGTATATGCCATTGTAAAAATTGATGAACACTTTGAAACCGTTGATCTAGATTTACAACTAGCAAAAGATGTTTTAATTATTAACTATCAGAAAGATTTCAAAAAGATACTTTCAACAAATCAAGCCGAACAATCTATTAGTTTTGTTAAGACAAAGAAAAGATTTTCTAAAGATACACCAAAAAAACAAGACCACATTAGATGTGCTTTTGAAAATAATACTATATGGTATGACTTGTGTAATCCGAAAAGAGAAGTTGTAAAAATTACCAAAGATGACTTTGAGATTGTTCCTTATGATAAAACTTGTCCTTTATTCTTTAGAACTCCGTATATGTCCGAGCAAGTAAAACCAAACTCTGATCTAAAAGTTGATGATGACCCAATAAGTAAATGTTTCAAACTAATTAGAAAACCAAATGATACTGTTATGCGTTCTAATGTTATTGCATTATTTTTAGAAACAGTTGATGTGCCAATGCTCGTATTTGGTGGCTCTACTGATGCAAGTAAAACAGTAACTTCAACACTTGTTAAGATGTTAGTTGATCCGTCAGGCAAAAAGATTGAAGATTATGGAACAAGTATGCCAACAAAACCCGATGATCTTGCAACTATACTGTATTGTAACTATCTTCCAAGTTTTGAAAATATTTCAAAATTATCAAATGAGCAATCAGATATGCTATGCAAGGCAAATACAGGAGCTAATTTTTCAACTAGATTATTTTATTCACAAGGTCAAGAATCAAAATTAGCAATACACCGTAAGAGTATGTTAAATGGAATTACTGTCAATATTGACCGTGATGATTTAGGGCGAAGAACATTACCTTATGATTTACCCTCATTCAAGATAGGTGAAAAAAAGACCAAAGAGCAAGTATTATCAGAATTTTACGCCTTACTGCCTGACTTGTTGGGTCATGTATTTCTCACATTACAAAAGGCTCTGATTCTATATGATGATGTAAAATCTAAAGCACAAATCGGAATTAGAGGCGAATTTCAGGTTTGGGGTGAGGCTATTAGTCAGGCTCTAGGTAATCCAGAGGGTAAATTCACAGAGGCATTACAAGAAAAAGAATCTCTGATCAGCGATAAATTATCTCAAAGTAATGCCCTTGTGCCTTTCATTCAGGATTTGTTTAGTGATGGTAAGGAAGAATACACTAGTGGGGAATCCGATATTTTTGATTCATTCAAAGATTTCACTAATGGTCGTTATGAAACTAATAATCCTGATGTATTCCCGTCAAGTGTTGGAAAATTAGCTGATGTGATTAAAAGAAGTTTTACCCAATTAAATAATGCAGGATTTACCATTGAGATTAGAAAATCCACAAAAAAAGAAACCCATAACGGTAAAACTTACAATTCCAATGTAAAGTTTGTAACAATCAAAAAAATCAAAGAGGTTTTGTTTCAATGAGTTGCAAAGATGAATGCCGATTGGATACTTCTTCTCAATTGATACTCGGATATGCAATGAATCAAAAGTATTGTAAGGCCTGTGAGCATTATTGGATTACAAATAATTTACGATGCCTTTGTTGCAATAACAAAATGAGAAATAAACCAAAATACAATAGAGGTGCAAAAAGTAAAATTAAAAAATGACTTCAACGTCTCTTATTAATCCCATTAAACTTGATAATTTCAATATGTTAGTTGTTACAAGTGCAAGTATAACAGATAAACAAAAACAATTTCTGGAAGATAACTCTATTAATTTTTCAAAACTTATAAGAAAACACATTGATAGTTTAATGGAGAGCAATAAATGAAAAAATACATTAGGGATAAATCATGATGACTCCAGACCAAATCAATTCAAAGTATGAAAACCGTAAAGATGAGGAACAAAAACTTACGGTTGATAAATTAGACAAGCTTGAACGACAGAAACAAACTTATCTTTTAGATTTACAAGGTTTTCAAAACAAGGAAATATCAGAAAAACTTCACGTATCACTATCTACCATTGAAAAAGATTTGAACGATATAAGGGAAGAATCCAAAGAATGGTTTAAGAAAATATCAAAGTCAGGATTAGCTAAATCTCTAGTCGATGCAGTCTTACAAATTGATTATGCCCAGAAAGAATTATGGAACTTATACAGAGAAGAAACACAAAAACAAATCAAAATCAAGATTCTAAATTTAATAATTGATTCATCATTAAAGAAAAAAGGCCTGTTCTGGAATTCAAGTCAAAAGCCGTCATTTCATGGATTAGGTGTAGATTAGAGCACATTTGATCAAAGTTCAGATTAGAGATGCAATTACTAGAGACATTCCTTTACTATTAGAGATACTATATGATCTGGACAGACCAAGACCAAAAGATGACAACGATCTAGATATTTTTGAAAAGAAAATCAAACAGTATCTTTCTGATCCTGACAAAACGATCCTACTTGCAGAATACAATAACAAAGTTGTTGCAATGGTAAGCATCATCTTTCTGTCAAGACTTAATCGTCAAATGTTTGAAATGTACATACCAGAATTAATTGTTGGAAAAGAATATAGAAAAAAAGGAATAGGAAAGTCACTCGTTGAATCATGTATAGAACTGGGGAAAAAGAAAAAGTGCTATAGAATGAGACTAGAGTCAGGAAACCAACGAAAAGAGGCACATGAGTTTTACAAAAAGATTGGCTTTGATCAGTCAGCATTGACTTTCACAAAATTAATAAAATGACCGATTCAGGTTCTAACTAAATTAAACTTGGCTACATTATGATCGATTTGATACTTTTAATTAACCCTAAATTATTAAAACACTAGAATGAGCAAAAAAGGCGTTGTAATAGGAATAATAATTGTTATTGTTGCATTAGGTGGAATATTAGCGTATACGAATATTTATGAGCTCGTAAAACCCGGAATTGAATCCTCTGTAGATACTACAAAGGATGCCATTTCAAAAGTAGGGGGAAAAGACGTGATAGAGAAAGCTGAAGAAGTATCAATCCAAGTCAAAAATGTAACTGATCAAATTGAAGTAACAAACCCACTTGAGCCGAAAAAATAAAATCATTAATCCGTCTTACTTTTGATGATATAACTTCAGGTAACAAAACCTCTAGATACCCTAAATTTGATAATATTATAATTCCATTAATAGAATATTATAGTAAATTAGTAAACGAATTTAATTACTTCAAAACATATGAAAGCGTTGATTGAATTTTTATTCCTAGATCCTTAAGTTAATACAAAATTTAAAGAGTCATTGACATTTTGTTCTAAATGCGGTAATGAATTACAAGAAAGTTCGGTTTATTGTTCAAAATGTGCTAATTTGATAATTAAACCAACAGCTAACCCCTCTATGCAAATTTACCTTTTACCAATTTTTATTGGAATACTTGGCGGATTTTGGGGGTGGTATGTAATGAGAAAAGACGATAGCAAGATTGCACTGAACTGTATTATTATTGGATTTATTGTATCTATAATATGGGGTATTATTTTCTACGCTTCATCAAGTGTTTTTTTGTTTTCATAAATCTTAAGTTAATACATGATTTAGATTATTTATCTAGCTAAGAATCGGTCTATCTTCTTTACACCGTAACGAAGTGAAATGTATGCTAAAACTAACCCAATTCCCAACACAATGAATAATGTCAATAAATTATCAAAATAATTCTTAGATGCATCATCAATCATAAATGAAACACTAGATAGTATCATTATAGCTCCTACTATCCCCAATATCACTAGTACTATGTTTGAAGACTTTACCAATTTTTTTATTACGTGAACCCTCTATTTAGAGTAGTTCAGTTATCTTTTCTTAATTTTCTTTAGAGGAATTAGTGATTTATTTTTCTCTCTAAGCAATTTTTAAGTTCAGAATTAGTGAATTAGACGAATTAGGAGTTGTTCTTTCTTGGAAAAAAGAGATAGTCAAAGCATAGAATCTAGTCAAACTTACTTACTTAAAACTTAAGATTTGTATAGGCTATAAAAAATTTAAACATCTGATATCGTGCATGATTATTGGTAAAATAGATAAAAATGAGAAAAAAATCAAATTTCATCTGGACATCAAGTGCACAAAATGTGGGAAAACAGTACCTGGTGGAATGTAGGCATCTGAAAACTATTTTGGTTCTGACTCATTTAATATAGAAATTGATAATTTTAAGAGAAATTATCTTTGTGGTATATGCCGAGATAAAAAAAGAATTGCAGATAAACAATAATTCATTTCGAATTTATTTAACTATGATAAATAATTGAAATATTTTTCCCACCCATTATCCCTTAGAATAATTATTGTGGCAGTTTCTTTACTACCAAACTGCATGCACTATTTCTTTGAGATTTCTCCTTGGTTTTGGGAATTTATCTTGCTTAGGATATCCTATACATAATACTGATGATGGAATCAAATCTGTATTGATTACTTTCATTACTTTTTGCTCATCAAACATTCCAATCCATATGGAACTTAATCCCAAAGCCTGAGCTGCAAGCTGAGAATATGCTGCAGCTAGTGTAGCATCTTGTATGGCAAATTTTTTGAGTATTTCTTCTGGTAAATCTAATTTAACTCTGGATGGGTTTTTACAAAAAACCAGTACAACTGGTGCATTTACGTATGGTTGATTATTGCATGCCTCTACTAACTGCTGCTTTTTTTCAGGACTCCTTACATAAAATATCTCAAAACCCTGAAAATTTCCTGCAGTAGGTGCAGTGTCTGCAGCAGCTATGATTTTATCTATTTTTACTGTCTCTACTATTTTGTCTGTAAACTTCCTAGTTGAACGTCGTTTTGACATCACTGTGAATAAATCCGTATTGATAAATTCAGTTGGAGATGATTTTAGTATCTCACTGAGTAGTTGATTTCTAACATTAACGTCTATACTATTGGTCTCTTTTGGTTCATATCCTGATGGGTAAATTTTTTCAGGACCATCTTTTGAATCCATGTTACATGAAGAAAAAATATGTTATTAAGTAATTCTCAATGTGTGTTGATTTTGTTTTGATCTTAATTCTCTAATTTGGCTGAAATGTTTTGAACTATTTTTTATTCTTATTTAGTATGTAAGTTGATTCTAATAACATACATTGAGGATGAAATTGTTTTTCAGTAATATTTCCGCATGCATGACAATGAAAAGTAGTTGGCAAATTACACGCTTTACATCTCTGATCAACTTCCAATCCTTTTCCGCATCTTCTACATGAATCAAATCTCATGTTGTATAGTGATATTGAATTTCATTTAAAGTATGTGAAAATTAGGCTGCATTAATTAGCTTATTCTAATTTATTTTATCTAATTTGATTTGGATAATTGATGTAATGATGCACCGCAACTATTGCATTTTTTACTCTCTATGTAATTTTGAATGGTTTGACCATCCCAGATCAAAGCATTTGCTTTGTGACCCTTCTCACATTTTATCTTAAATAACATGCTTGTCATAGTTGTATTTTCTGGTTTTTTTCTAAACTTAAGGATATTGTTTTAGAATACATTACATGATTTATTGGCTAGGTCTTGCATTACCAATATCACTTGATTCGTCTTGTTTTTTGAATACCCTGTATTCTCCAATAATGGAACTGCATTGCTGACATGTGTACTGGCCTCTTTCTACAAGAATCAAATTGTCTGCAACTTGCTCATTGGTATTTTCTTCTAGTTGTATCTTTGGTGGATTGCTAAATTCAGTTTCACAGTTTTTACAGTAATGCTTTGACATTTTTTGTTCTTCAAGTTTGCCTACTGGTGCTAAAAATAATTTTCCAACTCCCAAATCTGCTTTTTTTGCTTGCTCTTCAGTTAGGTCAGCTATGATGTAGCCACCTGAGCCTTGTAGTTTGAATTCTGCCATTTATTTTCTTGTCTCTTCTGGTCTTAAAATACTATGTTTTTGAAAATTAGTTTATGGTTTGGTTTTTACTTTTCTTATCTGATAAAGTAATGAAAAACCCAATCCTGACATAAATAAACCAATACCAAACATGCTCAGAAAAATCATATTGGTAGTATTGTCTTGAGGATTCAACAACATTGTAAATCCAATCAAAGTTGAGATAAGACCTAAAATAAGCAACAAAATACTAGGACGTCTAAGTTCAGTGATTTTCAATGACTTTCTAAATATAATGTGAACTTAAGGTTTTAGAGAAATAATCATACAAAATTTTAAACACCATGTATATTTTCTGCAGCCCTTTCATAGAAAAATTCCTGCTTTTTCAAATCCTTCTCTGAAATTATCCGGCATTTTCTCATGGGTACTAGTCGTGATATTTGCTCGTAGGTATTCATGTCTCTTACATCTGCTGCATATGCAATTTGTAACAATGGTGATTTTTCTTCAATCATTGGCTTTACTTGCTCATATCCACCACTTTGGCGCATACCCGTACGATACAATCCAATATTTTTTCCACTCTTTGAAATTTGTGGGTCCTGATAACAGCAAATGGAATACTCTCCATTTTCTTTTTCGATAATTGTTAATCTTGTAAATTTATCACTCCAATCTTTGATCTCTTTTGCAATCTCCATTGCCTCTTTTTTATCCTCAAAGACTGTGGATACTACCAATCTGTCTTTTTCATATGCCCATGAAATACCATAAAAATTTCTATGCCACTCTATCTCAAAAGACATGATGTATTTCTAAGAATTTATCAAATTAACACTTTCGAATTATACTGGACAATGACCCGTTTTTCTATGTGTATTTTTCATACAATTCCCCAAGCATGGAATTTATTTTTTCAATCTCATGGTCTCCCCAAGAATCTGATTTTATGCGAATATGTATATTATTTTCCTCAAGATTGCTGATGATTTTTGGATACATCATACCAATAAAGAATGATTTTTGATCTAAATTCATCTGCTTTGCTTTGTGTTGAAAATAGCTTATCCATTCTTGTTTTTCATCTTGAAAAGTTTCTAAAATTATGGTTTGAATCTGAGATTCAAGTTGTTTATCCATTATGAATTATCGTATTGCAACTAAAATTAAGGATTTTCATCTACAAAAAAATACTAGCAGAGTCTGTCACATTCACATTTTCTGCTGGTAAACACATTTCTCAGAGAGTCTAGTTTTGAGTGGGAGATTGAAGGTTTTTTGCCAACAATTTTGAATAAAGTGATCCCAGTGACAGAACTAGTTCCTTTGAGTGCCCATGACCCATTCTTCATTAAATATGGTTTTGGGTTTTTCATAGTCACTTTTTTATGTGCCTTGATATCATATGCCTCAATTTCTGACATGAATGCACATCTCAAAATTGGTATTACAAAGCCAGAGTAAATTTTTTCATATCAACAAGCTCAAAAATAGTTTTTCTAAAAAAATTGGAGCCTAGGTTGATATTTCTATTGATCTAATCTTGCAATTACAATCTGATTATTGAAAATTAGTTTAATTTTTTAATTTGAATTAAACACATGTTTAAAATTTTATAATACTCTATTTTATACCACCAAAAGAATAATGAATTGACGCCTTCGATTAGTGGTCTAGGCATGCTATAAACGACTACTATTCCAAGTCGTTGATTCTAAATTTCATTTAGGTGAATTTGTAATGCTTTTTTTATTTCATCTTTTTTTAATGCAACTTTGCTATTTCCAATTTTTAGACTGTCTGCATCATCGATTGGTGATAATCTATGAGATAGAAAATCCGATAATAACTCCAAATTAAAATCATTGTTGTTTTTTAGATTTATTTTTAAATATTTTTCTTGTATGCCTCCATCTCTTGTTAATCCCCCTGATGGAAAAATTCGAATATCTTCATTGATCTTATTTTCATTTAGTTTTTTTCCAAAAATTACTTTGTCTATGTCATTACCCTTATGAAAATGAAATATGGTAATTATAAACTCCACAAAATTTTGGTGTTTATCTAAAATAAAGACGCTTCCTTATGCTATCTTTTCTTTAGCAGTGCATCTTCAGGTGTTTTGTCTTGATTGATTTGCCAATGCCAACTGTGATGTTTTTTCCAATGCTCTTCTAGTTGTTGAGTTGTAGGTTCTTTTCCTAAAGGTGTTCCACAGATTTTACACTGCCTCACAAATTTTTGTAAATTGCTATAAAATTAAGGGTTTGTTTGTTGTTTGATTACTCTGGATTTGCTTGCTTTTCTGTACGAAGTAAAACTAAAAAGAACACAAATTCCATTAGGATATTTTTCTGATTAGGCGATAGTGATAATTCTAATTTTTTGGTAAAATCTAAAGATATTTGGTATATTTGTCTAAAATGATTCCTAACAGGAATGCGTTTAATGATTTATCTGGAATGCTATTGACGTTATTTTATATAAATTAATTGTCACACTCTTAGTCCAGTTTGTTTTTAAAATCAAATCCATAGTTAGTTTGATTAATCTTTTATCCAGTCTTCCTTCAATTGATGCTAGGATTTTACTGATCTCAATTTTATCTTGTTGAGCCAGTCCTATCATGATTGTTCACTGTCTAATTTTATTTTCTTTTTTGGTTTGATAATTGGATGACACTGTACGGGAAGATTATTTTCATTTTCCATAAATGATTTTAATTTATATGAAATTAAGAGTTGTGTTAATCTATTCTATCTCTTAGTTGATGACAATCATATATGCCATCTTTTTGACATTTCATTCTTTTGTAATCTGAACATATTTTTTTGTTCCAAAAAGACATAATATTCACCCTACTTTGATTTTTGTTTTCTGTTCATCTTGAACTCTTGTGATTTTTGTCTTTTTCTTTGTTGTTCTAGATTCATAATCAGATATGTTTTTCCTGTTTCGCACAGCTTCATTTCCCCGGTAAATTCATCATGTATTGATTCTAAGGCTCCATCTGTCAAAAGTCCACCTACAATTTCCCATGCTTTGTCTTCCGGTATTTCAAATTTGTAAGAAAGTGTTGAAACTTTGGTATAATAGCCATTTCTTGAATTACGTAAAATAAAATCCTTAATTCTATCTTCTGTTGTTTGTGTTTTTGGCCTTGATGATCTGTCTCCGAATCTCCTAAATGCTCTCTTATTCTCTGGCAATGCTTTTTTCATGATTTGCTGCTATTTTAGGACTCGGAACAATAAAACCTAAAGACTTTTTGAATCAGTCCGGTATTAATTTTCATGAGTGAAAAGGCAAGAAGAATTGAGGAACTAAGAATGAAAACCGGTAGAAGCAAGCGTTGTCTTGATTGTAAAAAACATCGATGTATTATTGATAGTTGTCAATGTAGCTGTCATTTGAAAAGCTAACTGGCATCAAAGACCTATGTATCAGACCTGAATGACGAGCTTCACTGCTCTAGTCTGAAAGAGGTTGTGGGTATTGGTCATTTCCCAATCTAGCCAATTAGCAACTAGTATCACACTTTTCATCAATAAAGAGTTTAGAATCTAGATTAGTTGTTGTTTTTAACTTGTTTACATAATTAGAAAGATTTTGAGTCCATTTTTCTTGAATCCATCATGATGATTTTATGACACTTGCAAAAGCAATTAGCATGAATCATATCGTGAGCATTTCTATATTCACACTCTTTGGTATGTTCCATACGATGTTTTATTTTGAATTTTTATGCACTTAAAGATTGACGGGATATGAATAATACCTTAGCAAATGTACCAGATGATCATTGTATTGCATGCTGAATTATTTAAAAAGTGTTAAAGTGGAATTTAAAAGAAAAAATTTTGCTTCAACTAATTATTTCTTTTTTGAAGCTTTTTTTGCTGCTGGTTTTTTTGCTGCGGCTTTTGCCATAATTGGTGAATCAGTTTTACTTGAATTTCCAACGTTGATGTAAAATAATTAGACAAAATGGATATTGATCGGAACACAATTTTAGACCATTTAGAATCAAAAATAATTAAAATTTAATCAAAAACATTTAGTGATTTACCGATCATTATTTTGTATTGATTGAATCAGGATCATTATTTCCTGGAAGATATCTGTCTCCTACTTTTGTCTTCATTTTTTCATCAAATTCTTCTTGTAATCTTGTCAGATAGATTTCTGCTTCTGTTTCATCATCCGGAATTCCTGTATTTACATTGTAATTGAAACCGGTAGCGAGATGATAAAATTCCTCAAAGAATTCTTTGCAATCTATCACATCTGCCTGCGAATCAACTGATACTACTAGGCAATTACTATCTTCTCTAAATTTTAAACAAATTTCTTCGTCAATCATTGTATCTACTATCACTGCCATGAGATATGGAATTGATGATTCATCCAGTTTTCTTTGATTATCCTTAGAATTTGTTATCCATAATTCATAACCATCTGCAAGATACTCAAAAGTACCACCTAGTATTTCTCTGATATTGCTATCTAGGTGCGCCAGTTTTGATTTCCATGATCTTTCTTCTTTATTTCTTGGCTCCACATACATCGCATCAAATTTTACTTCTTCGTGAATTTGCTCATATTCCCAAACTTGCTTGTTTGTCCACATGGGTGAATACTTTTCAATGAATATTGCAGTTAATTGATCCAATATTTCGAATCAATTAGACTACTGTTTATGCTTATCTTGCAAAATATTACACTGAAATTTTTCCAGTATTGTGTTTTATCGCTGTTCTTTAAAGACGTCTAAATTTTTGCTGTTTTTTGATATTTTTGAATCTAATCTGATCTCTAATTTTTGATATTTGATTTAAAAAATGCCAATGTACACTCTGCAAGTTCTTTATCTGAATGTTTTTTGATGGTATGCTTGCAGTTAGGACATATGCCCTTGTCTTCCTCAGTAAAATCCTCCCCTACTTGTTTCATACAACATTCCATTAATTCTGCAGTAGAATGTGACTCCATGGCTAGTTTACATGTAGGACATTCAGTCAAATTTTTCACCTATATGAGAATAGAAGCCAATATCATGGGAAATAATTTGTACCAAAACAAATCCCGTTATAATTGAAATTAATATAATGTTCCATACCTTATGTTCTTGCATTCTAGTTTTCTATTTTGTTTATCAAAATAAGAGTTTCTCAATTTGAAAAAAAGAATACTAATGACCGTTTATGTTGAACGCTTGAATTTTACTAAAATATTACCATCGATTATGAGAAAATATCTATTTCTGTGCCTGTTTCACTCAATTTTTAATGAAATTTAATCACGCTTAAAGAATCTCTACAAATAAAATTACTTAAAATTGATTCATTGACAAGTTATATTGTATCGTTTAGGAATGATTACAAATCAGTGAATTTCAAAAAATGAATAAATTTGATAACCATATCTTGCAATGTAGTTCTTGTAATGTTAAAGTGATTTTTGATTTAATTGATGATATAGAATGCGATTGGGGCTCACATACAGTAATCCAATGCCCGAATTGTGAGGAATTGTTTTCAATTGATCAGAGATGTCCTGCCTTTTCAAGTCTTTTGGACTTGTTTGAATTAAATGATGATTTATTAAATCAACAAGAAAAATTGGATTATTTATCTACATCTCATCCATGTTGACTGGTACATGGATTTAGAATTTTATGACATACTTTAGATAAAACAAATAAAATTTATTTTGTTATTTTTTAAACAATTCTAATTCTTCTAGGATTTTACCCATGGAATGTTTCCATCTTCTCATTGCATCAATATCATGTGGTCTGTTGTTTTCTAGTTCTTCTTTTTGTTTTAGTAATTCTTGATGCCTTTTCTCATCAATTTTTTTGGCCATGCAATTCCTTTGTACTCCTATATTTGAATAAATTCATCTTTGTTTAATTTTGATTCATTTTATGCCTGCATTTTTGTAATTTTTAGTTTTGCCTAATACTGGAGTTGCCCATTAATAGAAAGTTTTACTTATTGCAACAGACAAATTTTTTTGTTGAAATTATTACTTTCCGCCGTTCTAATAATTGGTGTTTTGGGATATTTGTGGTATGCAAATATGTTACCCTTTGATGCTCAAAATACACCTACAGGATTGGTCAAATCTTCTGAAAAAGTTAAGGAATTATCTAAAATTGTAACTAAAAATGAGCAAAAAGTCACCTATTATTCAATTCAAGCAATTCCGAATCTACCTGATGAACAAATTCCATTAAATGCATTACATAAAGCACTTGATGCCTGGAAATCATTGAACCCTAACTTGGATTTTGTAGAGTCGGTTGATCCTGACATTGAGATTCGATGGCAAGCATATGCCTCAGAAACTCATTCTGGTTTGGCCACTTGCAATTCTGCATTATTTGGACTCTTAAATCATTGTGTGTTAGACATTTCTGTAGGTGATGAAGATTGCAATGGTCATTATGTTCAAAATGATGAAAACATGGTTTCAAACATCATAATGCATGAGATAGGACATGCCCTTGGATTGAGACACAGTGGTGATAAAAATCATCTAATGTATTCAGATGAATCACCAACTGTCGATTTTGATTCACAGGGATTTATTGTACCTCAAAAATTTGAAGAACTTTATGTCGGACAAAAATCTTTACTTGACCAAGACAGTGAAATTCGAAATCAAATTGAATCATTGGATAAAAAAATATCTCGTGCAAAATCTCAATATGATGAATATTATAAACAGTATGAATATTATGATGGAAAAACTTTACCTCAAGACGAATTTGAAAAAGCACAGAGAATACTAGATAAATTAAATTCTGAATCTGACAAGATTAATTCCATGATAGATCAACAAAATCAGTTAATTAACCAAAGTGATGCTATTCTAGAAATTCTAGACTGTCATCCTAATTTTGATGTTCAAAACTAGTTTTTCGTTCTGGAGTGTGTTGTAAATTCAAATTGAATAATTTTTGATTGTTATTTGATGTCGTATAATAAGACAAAGCCCACAATTAATGCTACTACTGAAATCCCCATGGAAATCATAAACTTTAGATTCACAAATTATTTTGTTTTTGTCTAAGATTAATAGTTTTTAAAGGAAAGCAAGCAAGTTTGACGTCTTTTTTTGCATCAGTCCCTTTGGGGGATATGTTAAAGCCATCAAACATGCAAACAGCCTTGCTTCCAATATTTGTATGCTCTAATTTTTGAAAAATTCTTAAAATAAAGCATGTCTTGTTAATTGATCAAAATGGTTTGAAAAAATGATCCATTTCAAATCGATTTCATTCATGCCTAAATCTTTAATGTTCCTAAAATATCGTCTAATCTAGGTGCATCTATTTGGTATGTGTTTCAAATTAAACACACTATTTCTTTTAATCTATCTTGAGATAGTGTTATCAAGTCATCATGTTTGACGGCATTCCTACGTTTGCCTATCTGACCATGCCCTAGAATTCTTTGGCCGTCAAACATGTCTTTAATTCCAAACCAAAAACTTTTCAAATCTGATACGTATTGAAATAATCTTGATGATAATTTGCAAGGGTGCTAGAAAAACTAACAAAGTCGAAAAATGTAGTTTTCTCTATAGTGGAACTTGGGGTGATGCACAACTTGTTGAACATCAAAAACAACATCAATTATTAGAAGATAAAAATTGCTCGTGGTTGGGATTTGACATGCCTCAATCATTTGGAAATTACAGTGGACGTGATGGGAAAAGAATCTGAGGTTTTCATCAATCATTTTTTGGTCAATTTTTTTATTTAATTTGTCTAAACAATTCTTTCAGAATTAATTTTGTCATTACCTTGTATTGGATAGCATTCAACAGAATAAAATGCCGTGGTAAAAATGTGCATGTGTGGGCTGAGATTCAAAAAATACGAATCCACCCATTATTAATCAAAATTTGATGAATTTTTGGCAGGTATTTGATATTTTTCAAAACTGATGCGATTTTATGGTTAATTTCCGTAGTAAATCAATAATTTTATTCCCATACATAACAAACAATTCCATGAGTCAAAATAATACTATTTCTTGGTCTAAGGATTATTTTTTGGATTGGTCAGACTTTCAAGCCGAATCTAACCCTGCAGCGTTTGAAGATGTTCACAGTACAATCAAATACCGCTACACTTGGATTGTGAATTCTGACAATATTGGTAGTCAAATTATATTCTTTATTGAGAATATTGATTTGACTGTTGAATTTTATCCGCTACTTTCTTGGGTAAGGCAATCACAAGCAACTCCTAAACTCTTAAAACATGAACAAGGACATTTTGATCTCGCAGAACTACTTAGGCCCAAAATTACAGAACAAATTCAGAGTATATTTAATGAAAAAAAATTTCCTACTCGAGGACAAAATCAAGAACAGCAAAAACAATTTGCCCGTGAAGATTCTGGTTTAATGATTGCAAAAGAAGTTGAAAAATGGGAAAAATATCTTTTTGAAAAACAAGAAGAGTATGACAAACAAACCGACTATGGACAGATAATAGAAAAACAACAAAAATATGACGATATGTTCAAAAAATTACGAAATATGTTCTAAACTAACCTGCTCTAAGATTATTTAAAAAATTGTCTTTTGAAATGTATTATAATGCGCCCATGGTGATTATTTGTATTTTTTTTATATGTTAATTTCTTATAGAAACTACGGAGATGCCAAAATTCAAGTAATTTATTATTGTTACACTGTCTCATTGTATAAATTATATTTGTCTTGATTTTTTCTACTCTTGTCTAATCATTTTATTTTCAGGAATTAAATTTATGTAATTAACAAGACCACGATAATATTTTAGATGAAAATCTAAATCATTGATTTCTGTTTGTTTTAGTTCTTCTAACTCTGGTCCAAAATCTCGCTTGTCTGATTGTATGTGATTTAGTGTGTTTTCATTTATTTCAATCATATGAAACAGACTGTGCAATACTTCTCCTTTTGTTAGTGTTTTATCACATGATCTCTTTAGTAAAGCTTCAACCCACTCCATAATGTTTTATTTCAAAATTGTTATTTCTATTCCTGAATGTATCTTTTCTAACCTTTACTCTAATTTTGTTTAGTGACTGTTAATTTGAAAAATACAAAACGAGGCTAGTCTTTTTTTGCCTTTTTTTTATCCATTATCTCTTGATTTCTTTCAATATCTGAATGGATTTCCACATGATCATACAATGCTTCTTTAGAGTCGAAAAGTTGCTCACAATAATAACACTGGTGCATTTCTTGGTTACGTCGATCTCAAATTAATTACTTTCTCTATCTTCACGCCTAACTGAAATACTGATAATTGAGAGGATTTAGAACACGGGATGTTTATGTGGCAATTAATGGGTTTCTAGTGTTATCTCTGTATTGCAAGATGGTAGTCTTCCTGACTCTTTTTTAAACTCTTCAATTAACTGGATTTGACGCTCTTTTGGATTATTTATAAATTCTCGCTGATATGACTGCGTTTTTTGTTTGCATTCATTTCCTTCAAATCCAGTATCTACATATTTTGTGAACGTTTCTTCCAAATTGTTACTTTCTCCTATGTAGATCACATCTTTGTTTCTGTTATACAAAACATAAACGCCTGGAACTGCTTTGACAAATTTGGCGCTTTCTAGCCACACTCTCATTTTGTCTTCTAGTAATTCCATGATCTATTGTGATATTACTAGATATTAAACTACATTACAAAATCTCTGATAATATTAGAACCTTCATGCTTTTAATATTAAAGAAAAATAGATTCAATCCTGTCTCTTTTAGAAAAATTCCCAGAACAATTTTCTCCACGAGATATTCAAAAAGAAATCATATCCGAAATTGAAGAGAAATTGAAATCTGGTTACAAGAAAATTATTTTATGTGCTCCAACTGGGGTAGGAAAATCACTAGTAGGAGCCACTGTCTCAAGATACTTTGATAGTTCGTTTACTATAACTGCATCAAAACATCTTCAGGATCAATATATCAAAGATATTCCATTTCTTAAGCCCGTTAAAGGAAAACAAAATTTTGCATGTCTGAAAATGATGGAATCTGAAAAAGTAGATAATGCCAGAAAAGCTATGAGATGGGGATTGACATGTGATAAAGGACAATGTCAGGAAAAAATAAACAAAAACGGTAAGGAAGTAATTGAAGTTTGTAAATTCAAGCCTACAATAAAACAAGTAGAAGACCATACTCAAGAAGCTGAATCTTGTCATTACTATCTTCAAAAATACGATGCACTTGTTTCAAAACACTCTCTTTGGAATTATCATGCATTTTTTCAAATTATGAAATTTAACAAAAAACTCTTTGAAGATTATCTTAATAGAAAAGTCTCAATATTTGATGAGGCTCATAAAATAGAAGATCAAATAATGCAGTTTATTGGATTTGATATATTTAGTGGTCAAGTAGAAGAATGTAATCTAAATACCACCAAATATGATTTTACTGATTTGGATTCAATGATACAACTTATTGACGATATTACATATTCATATGCCAAAAAAATCAAAGACATCAAAGAAAGCGATTCATACCAAAAAGAGCCTGATTATGAATCCGTTACAAGACTAGAGAGAAGATATGATAGAGCGGCTCAGGCTAAAATTGATATTCTTACTGACAAGGATAATTTTGTAGTAAATGATCCTGTTCATGACTTGAATGGAAATTTTAGAACAATCTCCGTAAAACCTATTGATGTATCAGCATTTGCTAATTCCTTTTTCACTACTGAATATCAAATATTCATGTCTGCTACTATTGATAGATTCAGTTTTTGTGAAAATATGGGATTGCAACAAGATGATATTGCATTTATTGATACTCCAAAATCACCATTTCCAATTGAACATAGGAGAATTGATCTTCTAAACATTAAACGGTTAAGCTATGGTTCTACCGAAAATGATGAACTTGAAGTAATAAAAGTCATTGATAGAATAATGGATGAGCATTCTGGTGAAAGGGGTTTGATTTTAACATCATCTGTTCCACGATGTCAAAAAATCTTGAGATACCTTTCACCAAAAAATACTAGACGAATCAGAATTTGCCATAGCTATAACAAAGATGGAAAAACACAAGATGAAATTATTTCAGAACATGCTGCTGATCCTACGGGTGTTTTGCTTTCTTCTTCACTATGGGAAGGAGTAGACCTCAAAGACGATTTATCTCGATTTCAAATTATTGCCAAAGTCCCATATCCTAATTATAAAGAAAAAAGAACAAAAGCAAAAATGGATAAATTTCCTTTGTGGTATACTGCTCAGACTCTTACTAAACTACTTCAGGGATTTGGGCGCTCAATTAGAAGTGAAGATGATTGGGCTAAAACATATGTGCTTGACACTGCAGTTAACAGCGTCTTTTTCAAGGCTCAAAAAATGATTCCACGTGCATACTATGATGTTTTAGGCATAGAAAATTTGTAGTAGACAAAAGATTGCGAAATAAAATACTTGTAATGATAATTCTGGGCTGATTTTAGCCCTTTCAGTACCTCATTTTGTTAGTTAATCCTTTTTTAATCCTGGAACTAATTTTTAGTGAAAAAGGAGATAAAAAACATGATGGCAGATAATATCGTAAATACGTAACCTAGTCTTATATCACCATATTTTTGTAACATGAATTGACATCTGTTATCTCTGATTAACTAAACATTTCTAGTATTTTCAGTCCTAAAACAAAATTCATTTTTATACGTAAACGTTAAATGTTCATTCTAAAACGAATGATTAGTGAATCACATAAAATTTCTATCTTTCATGCTAATTTTCACTCTAGCCGCTACTCTTTCTATGACTCCTGCTTTTTCAATTCCAGAACAAGTAAATTCTAAAGCAAAAGAAATGGCTGTAGTTTCTATTCCAGAAAATGCCAAAAAAATTGGAGACGGAGTTTATGATTTAGGCTTTAAAGTTTACGATGGTAAAATCCTACAAGGAACTTTGTATGTATTTTCCGATAACGAATTTGCAAAACCTAGCGGAACCCCTGGTAAAGGTAACGGTGGTGGGGGTGAAACAAGTACTTGTTACTCCTATATTGCTAAAGGTACAAAATGGAGAGCCGAAGAACCATGGACTGTATCTACAGCTAATGCACCAGTAGGGATTGATGTTACTGGTATACTTGTAAATGCAGTTAACCAATGGGAAAATGCAGATACTCCTGCTAATGTCATAATGGCTTCTTTTGATTCTTCACTTACAGTTGATGTTGCATCTATTGGTAATTCTATGAATAATCAAAATGAAGTAGCATTTGGTGATATTACCGAAGATGGTGTTATTGCAGCTACATGGGTTTGGAGAACTACTGCAGGTCCCCCATCACAGAGATCCATTGTAGAATGGGATCAAGTGTATGACGTTATCTCATTTAGTTGGAGCAGTAATGGTGATTCAAATTCAATGGACTTTGAAAATATCGCAACACATGAAATTGGACATGCTGTAGGAATGGGACACCCATCTTCCACATGTAACTTGGAGACAATGTATGCATACGCTAGTAATGGTGAAATCATAAAACGTGATCTACACATTGGAGATATTGCTGGTGTTAACGGTCTTTACTAGTTTGTTTTTTCTTTAAAATTTACTTTTAGATTCTATTTTTCTAAATTAAACAAAGTTAGATTAGCTAAATCTTAACATTAAATTAAAAACGATAACCGATCACTGATTCATTAAAATAGATTTCAATTTATGATATAATGTTGAAAGTATTAGCACATCCTGATGATTTTTTGCCGTTGTATGATCAATTAAAAATCAATCCTCAAAAAAATAAGGCAATGCTAGAAGCAATAGGTTAACGTTAAACAACAATTAGAAAATTCTAATCATCCATTAGGTGCAAATCACAAAAAAGATACTATTCCTAAATCTTACATACAAAAATACAATCTTCAAGCATTATATCATTTTGACATGCCTGATGGTTATCGCTTAATGTATACTGTAAGAAGAGCATTAGATGGGAAAGAGGCTCTGTTTTTGGAACTATTGAGTCATGATGAATACAACAAGCTATTCGGGTATTTTAAAAAGAAATCACACTGACAAGTATAATGCGTTAACGTTATATACTTGCAAGTATATCCTGTAATATATGCTAGGTACAGTCAGCGTACAAAAGAAAGGATCATCAATACCAAAAACAAAAAGTGATGAATTTCTAAAAATTCTGATAAAAAAACGCAGAGATCAACTTGACAGTCTTGTACAGGAACTTGCAAAAAAGAACAATCCAAAACTACTCAGTATACTGAAAGTTGAGAATCTTTTCAAAAAATACATAGAATTTGATTCAAGGACTCATCTCTTACGTGAATTGAAAGGAAGTATGAAACCAACTGCACTAAATACTGTCCTTGCTAGGTTGGTATCTGAAAATAAAATAGTCGTCAATGGAGATCATTCTTTAACATGGATTGATTCAGAGGGAAATGAAAAGTTAAACAAAGCATTTGAGAATGCGGTTCCTTTATAGGAATAACATTAGTACTAGATTGGCACTATTATTCATGCTAGATTAGCTAAGTTTTAGAAAACATGTGGCAACAACCTTGATTTCATCTGTCTTTAGTAGACAACAGTAATTCAATAACAATAATGTGATTTTCTTTTCCTGTTATCTCTGAGTTTCATTGCTGATCGGCGATCTATAAACCTTGTGAACAATTTGATCATTACGATATCTTTGCTGAAAATTGTCCAAACCCTTAATTGATTATGGATTATTTGTTGTAGCATGAATGTTTCTAATTTCCTTGAAATCATAAAGAAACAAAAAAATTTTACAAAAATCAGGTTATACCTCATTAATAACAACAAGCATTACTTTCTAAATGATGGAATTTTAAAAAATGGTTTTGATTCTAAATTAACTGTCACAAAAAAAAGATAGTGTTTTATTTACATTCTCAAAAATGGCATTTCTATTTGACGAGATCATTAGATTGAGAATAGTAGTGTATTCTAATCAAAATGATAGCAAAGAATTGCTTTATCTTCTTAATCTAGTTCCAATAAATCATAAAATTCGAACATTTCTTGATTGGAATGTTTTTGCACCTGATTATACTAGAGATATGTCTCTGCTCTTTGAGGTTAGAGATGACACTATCGCTTGATGAAGTAAAATATAATCCAAAAACCTCAATTTTGTTATCAAGTGTAAATGGGTTTAAAAAATTTAAAACTGATCTGGACAAAGCATGGGAAAACCTATTGAAAATCTATGTTATAGAACAAGAAAAAATTGACTGGGCTACATTATTTGAAGATCTAAAATCATAGATTTGGACTAGTAATTGCCCCTTGTGCTGCAGAGCCAACCAATGTTGCATATTTTGCCAGTGCGCCTGTTGTATAGTTTGGTTTTGGTGGACTCCATTGTTTTCTTCTCTTTTCTAGTTCTTCAGGCGATACATGAAGATCAACTATGTTAGTTTCTATATCTATTGTAATTTCATCATCATCTTTTACTAGTGCAATTGGACCGCCTACATATGCTTCTGGAGCAACATGTCCTACCATGAATCCACGTGTACCTCCAGAAAATCTACCATCTGTTACCATTGCAACTTTTTTACCCAAACCTTGACCTACAAGTGCTGCCGTAGTAGCTAACATCTCTCTCATTCCTGGTCCGCCTTTTGGACCCTCATATCTGATTACTATTACATGCCCTTCTTCGATTTCTCCTTTGGCTACTGCATCAAATGCATATTCTTCTCTGTCATAAACTCGGGCTTTGCCTGTAAATTTTGTCATCTCAACGCCCGCTGTTTTAATAACTGCGCCATCTGGTGCCAAACTTCCTTTCAATATCACTGCAGTTCCAACTGAATGAATTGGATTATCAACTGATCTGACTATTTGTTGCACTAGTTCTGGGATGTTCATTGACGCAAGGTTTTCTTTGATTGATTTTCCAGTTACTGTCATACAATTATCATGAATTAGTTTTCTTTCTGCTAATTTTTTTAGTACAAATGGTATGCCCCCAATTTTATCCAGCGAATTCATTACATAATTTCCACCTGGTTTCATATCTGCCAAATGTGGAGTCTTTTTTCGAACTCTCTCAAAATCATCATATGTTAATTTTATTCCCACCTCATTTGATAATGCCAACAAGTGCAAAATTCCATTTGTGGAACCTCCAATTGCATTTAACATTGTAATTGCATTTTCAAATGCCTCAAATGTGAGAATGTCTCGTGGTTTGATATTTTGTTCTAGTAGTCTAACACATGCTTTACCTGTGTCATAAACTATTTTCTCTCTTCTGTCATCTTCTGCTGGAGGACTTGCACTACCTGGCAACGCAAGACCAATAGCTTCAGAAATTGATGCCATTGTATTTGCAGTAAACATTCCACCACATGATCCTGCATTTGGACATGCAGCATTTTCTATATTTTTTAGTCCCTCCAGTGATAATTTTCCTGCATCATATGCGCCAACTGCTTCATACACATCAACCACTGTTAATTCTTGACCGTTTAGTATTCCTGGCATAATGGTTCCTCCATAAACAAAGATAGATGGTAGATTCAATCGGGCCATTGCCATCATAGTTCCTGGTAAACTCTTATCACATCCTGCAATTCCAACTAGTGCATCATACTGATGTGCACGAACCATTAATTCAATAGAATCTGCAATTACCTCTCTTGAAATTAATGATGATTTCATTCCTTCATGACCCATTGCAATTCCATCACTTACTGCAATAGTTGAAAATTCTCTTGGTGTTGCCCCACCGTCACTTACTCCTTCTTTTGCTTTTAGAGCTAATCTTGGAAGGTGAATATTACAAGGAGTTGCCTCGTTTCCAGTATGACACACTCCAACAAATGGTTTGTCTAAATCATTATCTGTTAATCCCATAGCTTTGTACATTGCTCTATGGGGGGCTCTAGCAGTTCCTTCTACAACATTTCTACTAGAAATTTCCATAACACGACAAATGTAGATTGCTATAATTTAGACTTTATTGACGTTATCAATGTAAAAAATACAACTGATCATAAAGCGTTTAAATTCTAAACATTTCTACTGGAAATATTGGAACAAAAATCTCTCGCATGCCCTGTTTGTCAAAGCAATAAAGCAGAAATTGCAGGAGAGGATGTTAAACTAAGTGGACAATTCCAAGACAAGGAATTCCTAACTACTCCATTAACTGTTCTAAAATGTACGCGATGTGGTTATTACATGTTTTTTGATAAAATGGCACAATTTACAACAAAAGAAGAATCTCTTGATGAATCATAACTCAAAATACTGAAAAACTATGATTCGATAATCTCTTGATTGTCTAATTGGACTAACAGATCTTGGATTTCTTCTGGTGTTTCTGCGCCGTATATGATGAGAATTTTGTCTTTATCCATAGGCTCGTACTTTTTAATGTCGCTGACTTTTTCTCCGTTGATATAGAAATTCAATGTGTAATCCTCATTTGTACAAAACTGCCTTCCATCTTGGAAGACAAAGCATTTGTCATCTAATCCTAATTTTAATGACTGGAACAAATATCCTAGAGTTACACCTGTTGCATGTTTGTGAACTGTTGTACCATCCCCTCCTTCAAAATGAATCCAACTTGTTTTGATTTGGTATGCTGGTAATGAAAAGTCAAACGTATCGCCAAAAATTTTGACTAACATTGCCGCATGTGAGTGCTCACTGCCTAAAACTCCTGCACCTTCTGGACCACCAGGGGCAGTCTGTGACATGTTGATAAACACCCATCCTGAATATCCTACAATTACTGCAATTACTGCTAATACCCCAACTGTGATCAGTGTATTTCGTCTTTTTTCAAAAGAACGTTTCGTAGCATAATTGTCACGCTTTTCTTCTCGTTCTTTTCTTTCCTTTCTTCCCATGGGTAACCAGATTCAAAAATTTGCCCTAATTAACTGTTCGATGAAAAGTTTGACCTTGCCATTATTATATTAAAATTGTATTTTCTCTAGAAAGAAATATCTTCACTATCTTCACTTGATTCACTTTATACCTAAAAAATGACGAACGTACAATTTCCTGTCCTCGCCAGAGTCACCGAGAAAATAAAGAGTCTAATTGTACTCCACAGTTTTTTCCTTTTTATGTCATAATCTCATGTTATTGAGATTTTTTATGTGTTCCAAGTGTACAAAAAATACAAAGATCATAGTATACATTAGATATTAATTTAGTACAACCACATTTACATGGGCATATTTTTTGCTGCAGCATTATAACCTAAAGTCATGTCATATTATAGGGAATAATAAAATTGGCTTTAGACAATATACCTACTCTTAATATGACTGCAAGCATATTATTCAAAAATCAAGCAAAAATGCAAACAAAAATTCTCAAAATTAATCCAAAAAACCCACAAATTTCAAAGATAAGACAAGCTGCCAAAATTATAAAATCTGGAAATCTGGTTGCATTTCCAACAGAAACAGTATATGGTCTTGGAGCAAATGCCCTAGATTCAAAGGCAGTCAAAAAAATCTTTATGGCTAAAGGTAGACCGTCAGATAATCCACTTATTATTCACATTTCGGATGTTGCAGACCTTGAGATACTGGTTGATTACATACCAAATACAGCGTATGAATTAATTGACAAGTTTTGGCCAGGACCACTCACATTAGTGCTGAAAAAATCAAAAATTGTTCCAAAAATTACTACTGGTGGAATTAACACAGTTGCAGTAAGAATGCCAGAAAACAAGATTGCACAAGCATTGATACGAGAAACAGGGGTACCGATAGCAGCACCATCCGCAAACGTTTCTGGAAGACCAAGCCCCACCACATCAGAGCACGTATCTAATGATCTGGATGGTAGAATCAGTATGATAATAGATGGAGGTAAAACAAAAATTGGAATAGAATCCACAGTAATTGATCTTTCTAGAAAAACCCCAATGCTATTAAGACCTGGAGGTGTGACATTAGAGCAACTACAATGCATCATTGGTAAAATTGCAATACATCCAACCATACAAGAAAGAAAAACAAAATCAGTCCATCGTTCACCAGGTATGAAATACAGACATTATTCTCCAAATGCAAAAATAATTCTAATTGAGGGTCCAAAAGATAAAGTAAAAGACAAAATTTTGTATCTTTTGTCTCAATTCAAAAAACAGGGAAAAAAAGTCGGCATAATGACTACTGCAAATATAAGATACAAATCAGATATGACTGTATTTCTAGGTAATAATTTAGACATAATAGCTGCTAACTTATTTAAAACATTCAGAGAGTTTGATACAAAAAAAATCGATGTGGTACTTGTACAAGGTATCAGTAGTAAGGGTTTGGGTCTTGGAATAATGAATAGACTCGGAAAAGCTGCCTACAAAAAGATCAAAATTTAAAGTATTTTTAGGTCAGAGTTTAGAATCTATCAAAGATGATTTGAAAACGGATATAATTTCTTTAATTTTTGACTCATCGTTAAAGTTAAGATTAGCTATTAGTAGAACCATGTAATTTCCAATGGGGATGGATATTTTTCCTGCTTTACTTCTTTTTGAAACAACGTAACTTACTGGACCGTATAGAGTGTCATAATCTTTTCTCATATTGAGATCTAGTTTTAATTGCATGTACATCATTTTCCGTACTTCTTCAGTTCCAACTGGCATCACACCTTTTCTAAAACCCCCTGCAATTAGATTGCCCATATTGTTTATCACCCCGATAAATTCGATATTGTCATTTTCAAGAATCAGTTTACAGTTTTTTTCTATTTCTTGTAATTTAGAATCAGATAAAAGTATCATTAGATATTAACTCGTTCATTCTTACTAAAAAATATGTTTTGATGGTAATTGTCAAAAATCAAGAAATTTGTGTTCATTTTACTGAGTTACCGAAAAGACAATCACTACAACACAAATGCCAATTATTGAATAATATCCTATTTTATTTCTTGGCAAATGCATTTTGTTATGATATTGTCTAGTTTCCATATTGACAATAATGATATTTTGCTATATAACATAGAAGCAATACATTGTATTCAGAAATGTAATGTACAAAAATTCTCAGAATTGAAAAAATCACCTTGGGTTTGATAGATGAATTGTATTTGTATAGGGTCAGTTAAATTGTTTTAAGATTATTTTTTCTTTTTGTCCAAGACAGTTGCCTCCGAGATAATGCATTGTATTACAAGATAATATAGAGTAAGTATACTTTGTACACATAATATATCTCTAAATTTTGTATGAACTTAGAAAAAAATGGGCGTAAATAAAATACACAATTACTAAAAATCTATTTAATACAAGTTATTTACTTGAAAGTATGCCTGAGATTAATTCAGATAAAAAAAGTCAAGTATCCACATTAAGGCTTCCAACAGAATTAATTGCAGAACTCAAAAAAGAGGCAAGTTATGAAAAAGTAAATTTCAACTCTCTTGTGACAAAAATATTGTCGACCCATGTATTGTGGGGTAGATATGAACGAAAAGTGGGATTGCTACCAATGACTAAACCATTTGTAAATGCTGCAATACATCGACTCGATGATAAAGAGATTACTATATTAGCAAAGGTAATCGAAAGAGAAACTTTCTCAAACATATTACGTTTTATGAAAAGAGAATACAGTGTTGATGATTTTATAGAAATTGTACGTGCATGGATCAATGTAGCATGGATGCAACATAATGTAGAACAAAGCCAAGACTCATACATTTTTACTATTCAGCATGATCTTGGGGAAAAATGGTCATTATATGTAGAGACGCTGATCACAGAATTATTTTATGACATTATTGGCAAACCACTTAAAGTTCAATCAAAAAGAGGAAACATTACATTGGTTTTCCCTATTGAGTAAATGTATACATTGTAATGCTACTAGTATAAGTGGAATAAATCAGATTAATATTTTGTGAGAGAAGCAAAACAACAAATTAGTTCCCCGTATGTACATTCAATGTTTTGTTATCTCAGCTTTTTTCCCAAATTTTTTGGTTACGGAGCTGATGTAAATGGTACGCACTAAATTTTGTACGTCTATTAGCTGTATGGATGGAAGAATCCAACTGCCAATAATACATTGGCTGAAAGAAAAATACAATGTTAGTTATGTAGACACCATAACAGAGCCTGGGGTTGACAAATTATTTTCAAATACTGAAAAGACACAGGAAATTAAATCCAAAGTTTCAATTTCCGTAAACGTTCATGGCTCAAAACTAATTATAATTTCTGGACATCATGATTGTGCAGGAAATCCCGTTTCAAAGAAAGAACACATTACACAGATCAAAAACGCTACATCTACTATCCAATCTTGGAAGATGCCAGTCAAAGTGATTGGAGTGTGGGTAAATGAACATTGGGAATTAGAAGTCTTTGAGAATAAAACCAAATTACAAAATTAAATCTAATTTTCTGGTTTCATGATTATTTTACCAAAGAAATTACCTTTGAGCATTTTAGTATGTGCTTCTGCTGCTTGCTCAAAAGAATAGATTGAATCAATCTCTGCTTTTATCTTGCCTTTGCTCATCCAATACAAACCAGCCTCCATCTCAGCTTTTGTTCCTTGAGTTGAACCTAAAACGTTGATTCCCTTAAAGAAGATATGTCTGAGATCGATTTTTGCATCATATCCTGTTGTTGCACCGCATGAGACCAATGTACCACCATAGTTTAACAAAGTAAGTTGTTTGTTAAAATGAGTCTCACCGATATGATCAAATGTCACATCTATGCCGATTCGTCTTCCCTCTTTTGTTGCAATATCTTTAGTTATTTTATAGACCTCCTTTGACCAGTCTTCTTTTCTGTGATTCACTGCATAGTCTGCACCAAGATTGAGACATTTCTCAAGTTTGTCTCCACTTGCAGTCGCAATCACTGTACATCCATATAGTTTAGCAATCTGTATTCCAAATGATCCAACTCCAGAACCACCGCCCATAATCAACACGATTTGCCCTGGGGTAATCTTTGCTCTACCTACAAGCATGTGCCAAGAAGTCAATATTGTCATAGACGCTGCTGCCGCTGCATCATAGTTAACACCGTCTGGAATTTTTGAGACATTAGTCTCAGGCAAATGGACCAATTCACCAAATGCCCCCCATAACGGCCCAGTCTGAAACCCCCAAACTTGTCTTTTTGTGCAATCAAATTCTCTACCTGATGTACACAACTCACATGTTCTACATGCAAGATTCGAGTGGGATACAACTCTATCACCAACTTTGAAACTTGTTACATCCTCTCCTACTGCGACTACATCTCCTGCAGCATCAGAACCTGAAATATGAGGTAGTGGAATTGCAATGGGTTGACCTCGCATTCCCCAAAGATCATTATAATTTAGAGCCGATGATTTCAGCTTAAAGACTACCTCGGTTGGTTTTGGTTTTGGATCTGATATTTCTTTTACTTTAAGGATTTTTGCATAATTATCATCTGGGGCATATTCTTCGTATACTACAGCTTTCACATAATTGGTACATGCATACGGGTATTTAGAAACAAAGAATACAATGTAATACTACTGGTTTATCAACTAATTTTCCAATTCCAATTAGAGTGTTAAATGAAAATAAATGTCTAATACGTCATCATAATTATTGTCCGTCTTGTGGAAAAAATCAGGTGATCATGGATGAAAAAATTGGAGAACTGTGTTGTACCCTATGTGGATTTGTAATTTCTGAAAACATGGTAGATGCTGGTGCTGAATGGCGTTCTTTTTCAGAAGATGTAAGAAATAGAACCAGGGTAGGAGATCGTACATCCATACTAATTCATGATATGGGTCTCTCCACCATGATTGGAAGAACAAATCAGGATGTAACAGGTAAGCCAATATCACGCATGATGAAAAATTCTTTTAATCGATTACGACTGGAAAACAACAGAACTCAAATCAGATCATCATCTGACAAAAACTTTGTTCAGGCATTTTCAGATATGAATAATATGAAAATTAAACTAGCACTTTCTGACTCTATTATTGAAACTGCTGCGTACAGGTATAGAAAAGCTGTAGAGAAAGGCATCATTAGGGGAAGAACAATTAAGGGAATGGTTGGTGCATGTGTTTACTATGCATGTAGAGATGCAGAAATTTCAAGAAGTCTCAACGACATTGCCAAAGCAATCAATTTACCAAAAAAAGCTCTGTCAAAATCTTACAGATCATTATTGAAAGAATTTGAGATTGTTGTACCTCCACCAAACCCGATAAATTCTGTATCTAAAATTGCAAACATCTTAGGTTTGAGCGAAAAAACAAAAAGAAAAGCAATAGAATTTCTAGAAAAAGAAAAAACATTAGGAGGACTTGAGGGGAGAGATCCGAACGGGTTAGCAGGAGCTGTATTGTATGTTATTGGTGTAATACATGGCGAAGTAAAGTCCCAGAAACAAATTGCCTTAGCATCTGGAGTAACTGAGGTAACAATACGAAATAGAATTAAAGGATTGAACAAGTCAATTTTAAAGGAATACACAGGATAATCTTTGATTTGCAGTATTTGTAAAAAGGCAATGAGTATTTCTGAAGTAATAACAGAAAAGGATGGAAAAAAATGTCACAAAAATTGTAAGAAAGAATGGATTAAACAGTGGAGGAAGAGTAAAGGCCTTGATAGTATTATCTAAAAAGATCAACGTGAAAAACCTGTTTTCTCCATTATTTAAAAAAGCACTAAGTTTTGTTACCTTTTCATTAATTGTGGTGTTTATTTTTGGTTTGGTCAATATCGAACATTCTTCGTTAGGGATTTCTGAACCATTGTTTGCAATTACAGATCAAGTTATCATTATCTTTGATATTATTTTTTGGTTAATAGTAGGTCTCTTGACATTGGAGTTAGTAATAGCATATTTGAAGATACGAGACCCCAAATCGTTTGTAAAAAAGCATTGGCTTGAAATAATTATGCTTGTACTTATGCCTGTTTTTGTTGGATTTAAAATATTGAAAGTTAGTTTGAAAATTATAAAGCAAATCAAAATAGGAAAAACAGTGTTTAAACTATTTCAAAAAATAAAAAAATCATAATTCTAAACCTTTGAAGTTACTCCAACCAAGGAATACACATCCATTACAGCAGAGATTACCTGCAGATGGCACTGATTTAGTGTTGATGTGATAAATTAATGATTAGAAAATAGAATGATTTTCATTTGTTCCAAAAACCAAATCATCGTCTTTTTTATCAGATACAAAGTCTTGGAGTAATGGCTTTGTTTCTTTGGTAACGTATGTGGTTATTGCAAACTTTGTCTTTGTCATTTTTGCTGAAATGTGTATTTCGACAGGGTCTTTTGTGAACTCGATGTCTTTTTTTCTAATACTGATTGCCTCGCCAATTCTCATACCACTATCTTTCAATGTCATGTATAGAACTCGTTTTGATCTTGAAGCATACTCCATAATCAATTTCAATTCTTCTTTTGTTAATGGGTCTGGGTCAAAATTTTCAATCTGTGGAAATCGGACCTTTCTTTTGAACTGTCTATCATTAAAGACTAGCCCAAAACAATCATCGAGAATATTTTTGAGTGATTTTATGTAATTTTTAATGGTTCTAGAGTGTAGAGGCTTGAATGGTCGTTGACAGTTTTTCATACCAAAAGGAATCATGATTCCTGGGTGTTCTTCTTGCAACCATACGATAAATTGTTAAGAACAAAGAGTGTCTTATCCTCGTTTTTTTCTTTTCCCAAATCCTTGAATAGTTGTAGGCCTGAAACCTGAAATCGTTCCATACTAAACCTATCAAGTTGAGATAGTGCTGATTTTGCTATGTTTGCCTGTGCATTTGATCGCTCTGCTAGAAATTGTTCTACTGTGTATCGTTCCTGAATGTAACTCATGTTGTTACAATACCCTGTTTTATGGAATATAAGGAACGGATAAGTTAACGATTTGATACATTTATCGATGAAACAATAAATAAAATCAAAAATTCCAGTTCTATTATGAGTTGTATTTTTTGTGATATCTTATCTGGAATTAGAGATGGTCATATCCTGTATGAGGATGCATCGCATGTTGCATTTTTGGACAAATATCCAATTGATGTTGGTCATAGTTTAGTGGTTCCAAAAGAACATCATGAAAGAATAACTGATATGGATTCTAAAGCAGTAGGGGACTTGTTTTCAATAGTTCCAAAAATAGCAAATGCAATTTTAACTGCTACATGTGCGGACGCATTTAGTCTTGGACAAAACAATGGTCGAGCTGCAAAACAGATTATTCCACATGTTCATGTTCATATCATTCCAAGATATAATCACAAAGGAACAATTTGGACAAAACGTTCAATATCAAATGATGAAGAACTTTTCGCTCTGGCAAAAAAAATCAAAGAATTACTTATTTAGCATGACCTGGATTGTATCGAAGTATTGCTCCTACTTTGCCTAAGCTTGATAACATAACTCCATGTTCTGCACTTCCTGATACTACTTCTAATCTGCTTCCTGTTTTTGCTGCAATCAATTCCAAATAATCTACAATATCTTGTTCATTTGCTTCTACTTCCATTGAATTACAACCCGGACAAGGACTGTTTGTAAATTTTGTCTTTTTTGGAATGACATCTCGTCTTTCAACAATTTCTTCTTGAATATGTTGGCATCTACGACATTTTCCTTCAATTCGATTTAAGTTTGTGTCATCCGTAATAATCAATATTTTTACTACATTATTTTTAAGAAGATCAATAACATCTTGGAGTCCGTACACTCCTAACCCTGAATGAGAGTTTATGTCTCTAAACAGATCTTCAATTAGTTTCTTTTCTTCTACCATTCTGAAATCTGAAAGAAGGTCTGCTGACTTTGCAAATGCTTCTCTAATTCCTTCTGCTCCAGAATATGATGCATCTATTGTATCTATGATCATATTTTGCAATCTATATTCCAAATAATTTCCGTTGATGAAATCTTCTTTTGTAGGACCGGGTCCTGAAATAATTAAACCTTTAACAGGATAAATATCGATAAAATACTCTCGAGTAGTCCCTGCTACTCTGTTGTAAAAATATGAAAGCTCCATCTCCCTTAATTTCTGGAATCTTTTTGCAGATTGTCCTCCTTGCCTATGCTTTCCTGCTACTCCCGAACCTGTTTGTGATAGAACTTCTATTTTATCACCATGAAGTAATCCCCATCCTGCATCTTTGGCATCAATAGCTAAAAATCCAATTAGGTTGTCATCTTTTAACATGTCTTTTAGAATATCTACATGAAAATGATCATCACATCTGTACAGATACTGTTTCAAGTCCTTTGGAGGATCAATCTCCCAAACTTTTACTACTTCACTTCCTAATGGACCGCCCTCTTCTGGTGGCAATGCTCCGCAAAACATTACTAGTCCTCTTTCAGGGGTCTTTTTGAGTAGTTTTAGTCTCTGAATTACTTTACCTAGTGAATTTACAACATGTGATCTTGTCAGATCTGATTTTATATTATCTGCAGTTCCCTGTTCTTGTTGTAATGTGCTAATAATTTCATGTAGTTGTTTTCCTTTTGGAATGTACACGCTAATTAGTTCAGTTCCTCTGCCTGATTTTTGTGATAATTCCTCCAACATTTTTCTAATTTTATAAAGTTTAACAGAATCTATTTTTTCTATGTTGATCTTTTCCATTTGTATTTTCCTCCTGTTATGCGAATATTAAGTTTGGTCGATTCAATTCTTTATCTCACTAAAATTATAACTCATCAAGAGACTTTAGAAAGACTTCTAGTGGTTGGTTGCCTGTTATTTTAATTATCTTTTCATTGTTGAAAACCAAAAAAGACGGGGTTGCATAAATTCCAATTTCTTTACCAAATTCATACATCTGATTTACTCTTTCTAGATATTTGTGATCATCAAGACACTCATTGAATTTATCTAAATCCAGACTTACTGTTGTAGCAAATTTGTCTAATGAATCACGAGTGATCCATCCTGTTCTTTCACCTCCCCAATTCTTGTATAATTCATCGTGATATTGCCAATATTTTCCTTGATCTTGAGCACAATACGCTGCCTCAGCGGCTAAAACAGAATCAGGACCATTCAATGGAAGGTCTTTGAACACTAGTTTTACTTTTCCTGTTTCAATAAAATCCTGTTTAATTGTATTCAGAGTGCTTTGATGAAATTTATAACAGAATGTACACTGGTAATCACCCCATTCTAAAATTGTAATTGATGCAGATGGATTTCCCATAATTGGTGAGCCATTTTGAATTAATTTTGATTCAGTCAATAGTTTTGAATTGTCTTCTGATTGAGGATAAAATGCCACAAACATACCTGTTAACATTCCTATGGCTATTGGAATTGCAACCAAGTAGATCTTTTTCATTGATTTGTTGAACTTTTTTTCTAGTAAATAGTTTCCTTACATTATACAGATGCCAAAGTCCATAACGCAGAGTTTTTTGCAGATATCTCTGCTACAAATGGATCATCTGATGATGAGATTATTATCACGTCGCCTTCATCCGGACATAAATTTTCTAAAAGATAGTTTCCTGTTTTCATATCTTTGATAAAACACTCTTTTTCATCACCTGGAAAAACTAATTTTTTATTTTTGCATACAATTGTAGTGCATCCTGAAGAACCATACAAAATTGCATAGTCTCTTTGCTCCAACCCTGTTTTGATTATGCTAGAATAGTTTTTGAGTAAAATTGCATGATTATGTTTGCCTTGGATGATGCTGCATTTTTTAATTTTACATTCTTTGGGAATTGCACTCTGTATCTGATTTGTTAATTTATGTCCTTTTTCAGTAAGAAAGGTTCCCGATTTTGTTGTATCGACTATTCCTGCCTCTTTTAGATGTAAAATTAACGTCTTGACTGCACCTTCTCCTAGATGAATCTCTTTTCCAAACGTTGCCCTGCTGACAAATCTTTCTTTAGTTAGCAATTGTAATGCCTTGAGGACATGCGGAATACTGAATGTGAGAACTTTGCTTGAACCCTTTCTGGATACTATGTCTTGTAAAGCCTGAATGTTTTTGCGCAGAATTTTTCTTGTTTGTAATTCTATATAAATTGGATAAGCTATTCACTCACTATCTCTGATGATAGTTATTTAGAATTAACATTGCATTAGAATATCTTACAGAAATGTTTTCTTCTTTTTGATTTAAATTAATTTCTTCGAATTTATTTAACAATATTTTATTATTAATCATATCATCTAACGCTTCTATCGAAAATGGCTTTTTAATTACTTCGATTGCCTTGTTGATTTTTGTTAATGAATCAGACACTATCTTTTCAATATAGCCTGATGCAAAAATTATTCGTTGATTTGGGTTTATCTTTAGAATTTCAATTGCTGTTTGTAATCCATTCAATACGGGCATGTTGTGGTCTAATATTACAACATCGAAATAATTCTGTAATTGATTTAATTTTGAATGAACATATTCTTTTTGATAAATTTCTAGACACTTTTGTCCATTTTCAGCTGTTATCACATGTCTGTTATCTAACTTTAACCAATCTTGGTATAATTCTAATAGGTGTGGCTCATCGTCTGCAATAAGCAACCTCATCTGTTTTGTCTGTATACTTGGAACTTGTTCTATTGTGTTTGTCTGATTTGTTTTATTTATTCCGATTCTGTTGATTTCCATTTTTATCGGATCAAGAATTTTTGCATCTCCGACTCTTCCAAAAATCCACTGTATCATGTCTGCAAATAATTCATAATTTCCAGTAATCTCTTTTTCAGATTTTCCACATTCTTTCATCATTGTTTGAATAATTGATTTGTACCCCTTTGTTCCATACAGATCTATTAATGACGTCTCGATAATCTGCGATATCTGATTTTCGTATCTTACATGATTAAAGTCAAATTTCGAATTGCTCATTTTATGATCTTCATACTATCAAATACAACAAAAGCATCAGTATGTTAGATCTAAAAATAACATTTACACTTTGAGCGTGGAATGATTTTTCTTTATTAATTGGACAAATTGTCCAAGAATTTAAATATGTTCAATCAAGAGAAGCCCCATGTCTCAATCAAGACAGATCAATGTATCTAAGAATGGTGTTCCGGTTATTGCAATTGTGGCATTAGCTATAATTTTTGTAGCGGGATTATTTGTTGTTGGATTTGACCAGGGACATATCTTTAGTCTAGTTTATGGTGAAGAAGCATTTCAAGACCTTTACATTCATGAACTTACTCATGATATGAGACACGCTGCTGGCTTTCCTTGTCACTAGGGTTTTAACCTGATGAAAACATTTCTTTTTATCCTTATTGTCATAGCTTCTGGTACTGCAGCTGGACTTATTCACGGTGGTGCAAATCTTGTCTTTGTTGAGCCATATCTTGATCAGGCAATTGGAATTGAAAATCAGCACCTATTTACATCCGGTGAAGAAAAAGACACTCCTGAATTTAGGGCACAATATGATGACTATAGAACATGGCAAAAGAGCGGACAAGTTTTTGCAGGTGGAATTCTTGGTATTTCTATTGGTTCTCTATTTGGAATTGTTTTTGCACTTTCAAGAAATTCTCTTCCTGGAAAAACAGATATCAAAAAAGCTCTAGTTTTGGCCGGAATAATGTGGTTGATAATTTACTTTATTCCATTTTTGAAATATCCTGCAAATCCTCCAACTGTTGGTGATCCTGAAACCGTTGTCTTGCGTGGAATTCTTTATTTGACATTTATTGCACTTTCTGGATTTGGTGCTGTTGGATTTTACAAACTGTCTCAAAAACTAAAAACTAAAAAACTTATTGCTGTTGCCGGATATGCTGCATTTATTGGAATCATATTTGTTGCAATGCCTGAAAATCCTGACCGAATTACTGCTCCTATGGATTTAGTTGATCATTTTAGAATAATGTCTGCATTTACCGTCTCTCTTTATTGGCTTTCATTGGGTCTTATTTTGGGCTCTTTGTGGACTCGTTATAAACCTCATAAAGAAATCACTCCTTCTTTTAATTAGTTATTCTAAATCTCTGGAACGAGAATAATATGACGTAATTTAAATAACTCTGTATTGTTTTTTAATCTAATTGACACGACGTTTGACATTACCGCAATTAAAAAAATACGATGTTACTCAAAAAGTAATTGAAGCATTAGCAGATTCTGAATCACGTGCAATATTGTTTTCAATTATAAAAAAAGGAATGACTGCATCTGAATTATCTGAAAAACTAAAAATCCCACTTAGTTCTGTGTATAAAAAACTAAGTGATCTTGAAGAGCTTACTCTAATTGAAGTAGAAAAATGGATGATTTCAGATAAAGGAAGAAAATTCAAAATGTACAAAAGTCGTATAAGCAAGGCTGACATTTCCATAAGAAAACCCGATCCTATTCTTAATTTGGTGCCAAACTAGTGACCTAAATGTCCAAACCAAACATAATTCAACTAAGCGCATTTGACGTCACACAAAAAATAATTGAATCTCTAAGTAGTGTATGTACACGCGCTGTGTTGTTTTCAATTAAAAATGAATCAAAAGATGCAACACAAATTGCAGATGAATTAAAGATTTCAATATCTACTGTTTACAAAACTTTGTCTAATTTAGAAGAATTGGCACTTGCAGAAGTAGATAAATTTGTGATTTCTGCTGAGGGGAAAAAAATAAAACAATATCGTAGTCGTATAGATAAGGTTGAAATTACATTAACTGATTTGGAGCCAGTCTTGAATCTTTATCCTAACCCCAACAATCCTAAATCAAATATTCAAAGCTAAATTAATAAAAAATAAAAAAGATTGAATTTATAATCGTGGAATTACATTTAATCTGGTTTTCTTTGTTATAACCACAATCCCGATTATTGCTATGGCCAATGCAACCATGACAACTGGTCCGAATTCTGGAACAGCAACTTCGACTATTTTCATATTTTCAAGAATGGTGTCTACTTGTGTGTTGACATCAGATGGAGAGACACCGTTTTTTATCATGTCTCTTAATTTTACTCTCATCATGGTTTCCATTTCTTTTACCAATTCTTCCTGACCTGCTTCTTTTAGTGGTGTTTCCAAGAACTCGAAGTTATTAAGATATGCTTTGGTGGCAAGACTAAGTGCCACATCTGAATTTCCATTTTGATACTCTGTCTTTACTTGAGTGAGAAGACTCTCAATATTTTCTACGTATACTTGTAATTCCTCTTTGTTTTCTTCTTCACCTTGTATCTCGTTTATTTCATGGATGATGCCCTCTACTAATACCTCAATATTTTCTGGGTCTGCTTTTTGATCATATGCATCCCATAGTTCTGCATAAAATTCCTCAATTTCTTCAGACTCCTGTTCTGGCAGATCTGCTCTTATTTTATCAAAGATTTGCTCGGACTTCCAGACAAATGCTGAACCATCTTGGAATTCTGCCATCTCATGTATCTCTCCATTGGATACTGCTTCCTCATATTCTGCTTTTGATGTTGCAAGCAGTCCTTTTATCAAATCAAGTTGAAATGATGTGTCTGAGGATAGTTCTTCTCCTATTACAAGAAGTCTTGCTTGCTCGATGATTTCTTTTGCATCATTGATTGCTTTTTGTGCATCTGCTCTGGTTACAGTAGAGCCTGTTTTTTGGTCAAGATCCATGAGTGTATTTTGTACTTTTGCATCAAAATCTGAATCATGTTCTTTTAGTTCAGGTTTCATCAAACCGTATAATTCAGCTATTGGATGTGTCGCATGCACTAGTGCCAATTCCGCATTGTTTTCATCTAGATTTTTCTCAATTGCCCAAAAATGCCCAAGTGTTTCTTCTAATGATCCAGCAAATTCTAGTTTTTCATCATATGCTGATTCTGCATAAACAGTTTGTGACAGTAATCCTAAAACAATTCCGTAAATCATAATTAGAATTTTTGTCTTCATTGCGTATGCCACATTGAGATATTATTTAAATTAAATTCTGATTTTTTTCTGTTGTTCTAAAAATTTAGAATAAGAATCAATAAATCATATAATTATTTTTAAAACATGTGTACTCGTAGTTTCTCATTCTAAGTTTATAGAATAAATCTTTTGTTTAAATACTGTTAGCTAGACCTAATCAACAATTCATGAAATCCAAATTTTATTGGTATTCAATTATTGTTGTTTTGACCTTGAGTGTCTTTTCATTTACTAATGTTGGATATGCTCAAAATGAAGAAGAAAATTATACATCTACTATCACAATCACAGGGATTGGCTTGGAGTTAACAAAACAGGCACTTTTGACCAACAACTATGTTTCTGCAGAAAAATATTCTGCTTTAACAAATAACTTCTATGGGAAACATATTCAATTTTTAAGAGCATTTAACTCTGATTTTTCAGACGAAGTTCATATTGGATTACTTGATCTACATTCAAGCATTTTGTCAAAATCAGATTCTCAAGATTTGATTAATCAAATTAATCAACTCCAAGAAACATTGACCCTGATTCCTTCAGGTGGAAATTCAAACATCATCATAGTTTCTATCTTATCTGAAGCTGATGAGCAATATCAGATAGCAATACAAGATGATAATCCTGAATCATACTTTCTAACTTTGTCACTAATAGAACATTCAAAGCTTATTTTAGAACAAAATCCAACATCAGATAATCGTCTGAATCAAGAACTAGGTTCATTTTTTCATGATCTGGATGAATTAGTTTCAAATAAAAGTGACTTTATTGTTGTAGGAAATTTGATTACTGCAATACAGCGTGATTTGGTGCAAACAGAAACAATTACAATTAATAAAACAAATCTCTATGGTGTAATTCGAAATTTATATTCTGAATTATTTACTGCAGTAAACTCCGGTGATTATTCAACTGCGGAAGAGATTGCAATTGAAGCATATCTTGAAAATTTTGAATACTTGGAATCTGATATTGAAAAAGTCGATGAACCCTTACTATATTCATTAGAAATCAATATGCGTGAAAAACTTCGAGACATGATTGTACAAAAAGAGGATCCAAATACTATCATCATGTTTATTGAAAACTCTATTTTGCCTGATTTAGCAAAAGCCGAAGCCATGACTAACGAACTCACTTCTGTTATTGATGCTAGTTCATCATCTGAAAAAGATCTGAAATCTATGGGCGATACATCAGAAGACCAAAAGTCTGGTGTGAAAAATGAGATTGATATAATTCGTGAGCGATTAGAGGAGACATTACTTCATTATAGCCGTGGTGACATACAATCTGCTCATGCTACTGCAAGATCTGCATATCTTGACAGTTATGAGTTTGTGGAGATTCCTCTCAGAGCGATTGATCCTGATTTTACCCTTGAGGTTGAATATCAGTTTGCAACACTACGTAATTTGATTAAACAAGAAGCACCTCAAGAAGAGATTCAAGATATTATAATTGACATTAGAAGAAATCTAGATGAATCTGAAAGGATAGTGAGTGGCATTGGCACTTTAGCTCCTTCAATTGCATTTACATCTTCATTTTCAATTATTTTTAGAGAAGGATTGGAATCTGTTTTAATTCTTGGTTCTATACTGACATATCTTGAGGCCTCAAGAAATAATCAATTTAAAAAATATGTTTACTATGGAGTAATTGCAGCATTTGTTGCTACTGCTGTTACCTGGATTATTGCGTCTTTTATTATTGAAATTTCAGGGGCAAATCGTGAACTAATTGAAGCAATTGCAGCTTTATCTGCAACTGCTGTTTTGTTTTATGTCAGTTTCTGGGTTTTAAATAAAATTGAACACAAAAAATGGATGGAGTTCGTCAAAGCAAAAGTTTGGCAAGCTACCACAACTGGCAGTGTGATGGTATTTGTCATGCTGTCATTTTTTACTGTGTATAGGGAGGGATTTGAAACAGTTCTTTTCTATCAAGCAATGTCTGGCTTTGCAAAATACATGGAAATCTATGTCGGATTAGGATTTATTGTTGGAATGATCTCTCTTTTCGGTTTGTATTTTGTAATGAGAAAGTTGGGAAGAAAACTACCTTTACGTGCTCTATTTGGGCTGACGATGGGTGTAGGTGCATATCTGTCTATTGCATTTTTTGGAAATGCTATTAGAGAACTTCAGATAATAGAAATTGTACCTTATACCGGATTAATTGGAATTATACCTAGACTGGATATTAATCTGGCAATGATGACTGGAATTTATCCTACCTTGGAAACAATTATTGCCCAAGTAATATTACTTGGCGTTTATCTAGTTGCATCATCTTATATCCTGATATTGCGACCACGAAAAGAACTTCAACTGGTTTCTATGAGAAAGTCAAGGAATACTCCAGATGAATAATAAAAGACGGATTAGAGTTGGAATTGATGTTGGCGGAACTTTTACAAAAGCTGTTGCCATAGATGTAAAAACAGGCTCGCTTTTGGCAAAATCGACAGTTCCTACAACTCACAGTGCTGAAAAAGGAGTCTCTGAAGGTATTGTAACTGCATTAACAAAAATTATCGATGAAACCGGTATTGGAATTAACGAGATTGAATTGATCTCTCATAGCACTACTCAGGCAATTAACGCATTGTTGGAATCTGATACATCCACGGTTGGAATAATTGCAATGGGTGTGGGTCCTACAAAAAAAGATGTCATTAAAAGAACAAATCTACAAGATGCTTCAATTAACACTAATCAAGATATCAAAACAGTTCATGAATTTTTAGATACCTCTCATTTAATTACAGAAAATGAAGTTGCCAATACAATACATCGATTAAAAGAAAAAGGCGCTGAAGTAATTGTCGCAACGGAAGCCTTTGGAGTCGATGATCCGTCCAATGAATTATTTGTTATGAATGTTGCATCTAAACAAAACATTCCTTCTACTGCATCTCATGAGATTTCTGGAATTTATGGATTGGAAATACGAACTCTGACTGCCGCTGTGAATGCTAGTGTTTTGCCAAAAACATTTCAAGTTGCAAATTACGTTGAGGATGCAATTCGTAAAACAGGAGTCACTGCACCGTTGATGATAATGAAAGGAGATGGCGGTGTTACTAGCATGGATACTTTTAGGACAAAACCAATCCTTACGATTCTTTCAGGACCCGCAGCAAGTGTGGCTGGTGCATTATTGCATCTTAAAGTAACTAATGGGATCTTTGTTGAGGTAGGTGGCACTAGCACCAATATTTGTATAATAAAAAACGGTAAACCTGAAATTCGTTATGTGACAGTAAAAGATCATCCTACATGCATTCGATCAATGGATGTTAGAATTTTGGGAGTAGCAGGTGGAAGTATGGTGGGATTGGATCAAAACAGAGTATCCCATGTAGGTCCGCGCAGTGCTCATATCGCTGGCCTCAAATATTCTTGCTTTGCAGATCCTGAAGATCTTAAAACTGGAAAAATAGTCTTGATTAAACCCATGTTAAACGACAAATCAGAATATGTGGCAATAAAATGTGATAAAGAAACGTATGCTATTACCAACACATGTGCGGCAAATACATTAGGTATGATAGAAAAAGATGATTATGCTTTTGCAAATCAAGAATCCGCAAAAATTGCTCTTAAGATTCTTGCAGAATTTGTAGGAGTTTCATATTACGAAATTGCTATGTCTATTATTCAAACTGCCTCATTTGAGATAACAAAAACCATCAGTAAAATCTTAAAAGAGTTCAAAATGAATCCCTCTAATACAATATTAATTGGTGGTGGTGGCGGTGCTTCTATTCTTGTTCCATTTGTTGCAAAACAATTAGGAATTAAATATGAAAAAGCAGAACATGCTGAAGTAATTTCATCAATTGGTGTCGCGTCATCTATGCTTCAAGAAGAAATGGAGCAAACGATGGTTGAGCCAACACCTGAAAAAATTAATCAGGCTCATAAAAAAATTCACGCAATGTTAGTTAACAAAGGCGCAATTCCTGAATCTATTATGATAAACAGCGAATATGTTTCTGATAAATCGCTTCTTCGTGTAACTGCTGTAGGTAATGTTGAATTAGATAGTGCAGAAACTTCAAAAAATGTCTTCACATTAGGTGATGCCAGAAAACGAGCAAGCGAGATTATTGAAATTTCTGAAGATTTAATTGATCTGAGTTATGAGACTGACCATTATTTTGTATTTACTGGTCATATCGAAGTAAAAAAATTATTTAGCAAAAAAAACCAACACCATATTTTAATTTTAGACAGATATGGAAAACCAAAACTTTCGATAAAAAATGGCAAACTCTTTCAGGGTGGTAAAATCACAATATTGGAAGAACTGGATGAATATTTGGAATCAAGACACTCTGAAATTGCTCCAAAAGTATATCTCCTAAATGATCTAAAACTGGTGGATTATTCTAGTCTTATTACTTCATCTGATATTGTAGATGCTGTTAGAGGAGAACTTGGTGGTTCTGAAAAAGCGGCAGTACTGATAGAACTCGATTAATTCTTTTTTATACCCGTTTTATTCAAAAAATCTCAATTTTGAAACAATTGGCCTTTGATCGATACATTTTTTGACTCTGGTACTTCTAATTGCACACAATTTCGATAATACTATGAGTTGTAAGATTGGATTTATTCACAGTTTTTCATATTTTGCCATCCAAGATAAGAAGATGTGTATTAATTGCGGAATAGAAGAAAGCAATAATAATTAATCATTTAATTTTGAATACATGAGTTATTGGATTTTTCTTATTTTACCTCTTTTGATTTTTACCACTCCAATTTTTGCACAAACTCCTACATTTGATGAACTTTCTAATTCTTCACAATATGTTTTAGAAATTGATGAACACATTTATTCTATTTCTTATGTTGTAAATGCAGATATTATTGCAATGAATATTGATCCTGAATCAACATCATTGCTTATTGGCTTGGACAATACTTATGATTCTCAATTTTTTATTGGCTTGGAACATGAATTGATCAATGCACAAAATAATGAATTTGTAATTTTGGTTAATGGACAAGAGGTAGATTATGAAATAACATCTGATTCTAACAGTTCCACATTTGCTTTCTTTGTACCTACCGGTGCTGAAGAAGTTGAAATTATTGGAACTCATGCAATTCCAGAATTTCCAATTGGCGCCATTTTTGGGTTTGCAGTGATGATTTCATCTATTATGATTTTTGCAAAGGTGAAAGCACCTTTTTTTAAGTTGTAATTTTATCTAGTTGATTTGTTTCTTTTGCAGTTTTTACTTCACGTGCTATTCTTTTACCCATACTCATAGGCTCATTAAAAAGCAATGAATAGTATGGTGAGCCATCCATGTAGATATTTGTTCCTGCCACAATTCTAGCTGAAAATTCAAATGATGTGAACTTTGCATTCTCATCATAAACTCCTTCAATACAAAACGGTCCATTCATTCCAGGTGCCACCATTCTTTTTGCTGCATCTACAAAATTATCTCCCATGGCATACACCTCATCTAGTAATGACTCTCTTAGAACTATTGGACTGTTTCCAATCACGTTAAATGATGGAACCTTGTTGCTTTTGAGCTGCTGCTCTGATGGAATTCTGGCAATGCTTTCAATGTCTGATTCGTGTCTCTGATCAGCACCAAAAAATTCCAGTTCTTCTTTTAGAGGGGAATAAAAGAATTGTAAATATGCCAAAACACCTGCAGCATACTCTTGAATGTAAAGTGTCTCTTCTTTGGAGATCACTCCTTGTGAAATCAGTTGATTCCTTTTTTTATTATAATCATCTTGATTAGCTGCCAAAAAATATCCTTTACCGCCGGCAGCTCCTTGCCTTTTTACAATTACAAGCTTGTCTATATCCCTTGAATCTAACACTGATTTTGGAACTGGAAGTTTTGCCTCTCGCATAAGTTTTTCTTTCATGATTCTGTCTGATTCCCATCTTAGGATCCACTTGTTTCCAAAAATTGGAGTCTTGATTGATTCAATTTGTTCAGAACTCATTTGTGCAATTAAAGTTCCGTGAGGAATCAATACTGCATCATTTTGCTCTAAAATAGATTGATATTTTTGCTCTAATATCTCTGCAAACGAATCTACTAAGATTAATTCATCAATAAACGAAAATCTACGGTATAATCTTTCTCGTTTTTTCTCACAAACTAGAATTGTTTTTAGACCTTCATCTTTGGCACCTTTGAGAACTTGTAGGGCACAATGAGATCCTAAGGTTGCTATTGCCGTCAATGTGATATATGTTCTACTTTATCGTACTTTATGAACTATGTGTGGATGATACGTATTGAAATACCTCATCAATTAATTCTACACTTAATTCTGATTTGATATCTTCTGGAATTACCTTTAATACAAAATCATACATGTTTGTATTTTTTGGGAGACTTCCTCTTTTCTGGTATAATGAATATACTGCAATCCCATTTGATATTAATGCAATGATCTTTTCTTTGTTTGTCAGAGACATTGTTTATCTAACTTACTTGTACTAATTTAATGTAAATCAAAAAATGTGTTGTTTTAGAAATTATAGAATTGATTCACTCAGATCTGCTTTAATATGCAATACTTGTGTTGTTTGCTTGATTATTGAGAACCTCTAATTCTATTAATTCACCATGTCCTTCTGCGATTTTTTCACGCGGTTCTTGTGATGCGTAATAGCCAACAAAGATCGTTGCAATGATAAAGATTGCAATTACTAATCATAATAATAGATCCAACTTATTCTAGACTGAAATATTTTTTGATGATAAATGTTACTTTTTTATTGGTTTTGGTGTTACAGATTACAAAAACTAATGATTATGCACAAAATTTCTAAATAAATAATAATTGATGATTTAATCTTTCTAAAAATTATGGCATCATTAGCATAATTTAGAAAAAAGAGAATAAAATCTGATTAATTAGATTTTTTCAAACCCCATTTAAGGGCGAATTCTTCTTTGGTGATTGGGATTCTTGATTTACATTTTACACATCTACGGAATTTAGTGTACTTGGAAAATCTCCAAACATGAGGTTCACTTTTTTCATGGCAGTTCATATTTTTGTATCCACTTACTAGTATTTAGGAAAACAATCATTCCCAATGAACAAATTTGGTTCTGAATAAATTATGAGTGACTCTAGACTCATATGGGCAGTGACATGGAATACTTTTTCCCAAAAATTAATTACACCATAGGACAGCAATTTAGTAAATTATGATAAAAACAGAGCTTGGAACATTACGTAGATCTCACTATTCTGATGAATTGAGTCCTTCAATGGATGGTACGGAGGTTACTGTGATGGGTTGGGTCTTGACAATAAGGGGACATGGTAACATTAGTTTTGCTACAATTAGAGACAAGAATGGAGACATTCCAATTGTTGCCAAAAAAGGAGATTGTCCTGACGAACTACGCGAAAAACTATCTGCCCTAAAGGCACATTCTTCTATTGCAATTATTGGCAAGATTAAATCTTCTGAAAAAGCCCCTACTGGATTTGAGATTATTCCCACCGAACTTCGAGTATTCTCAGATGTTGAAAAAATTCCTCCCTTTGAACCTTTAGCAAAGACTGTCAAAAATATAGATACTAGATTAGAGGTGCGACCAATTGATCTTAGACGTAAACCATTACAGCATATTTTCAATGCAAGAAGCCAGGTACTCAAATCAATTAGAGATTATTTTTATCAACAAAACTTTATAGAAATCAACACCCCAAAAATGATAGCAACTGCAACTGAAGGTGGTGCTGCATTATTTGCTATATTTTATTACAATAAAGAGGCGTTTTTAGCTCAAAGTCCACAATTGTACAAAGAACAATTGACTATGAGTTTTGAGAAAGTTTTTGAAATTGGACCTATTTTTAGGGCAGAACCCTCAAGAACTAATCGTCATTTGGCAGAAGCAATATCCATTGATTTGGAAGAAGCCTTTGTTGATTACAATGATGTGATGAATAGAATTGAAGAGATAATAAAAATATCAATTAACTCTGTGAGTGATTATGCAAAAAACAATCCAGACGTTGAGTTTATTATTCCCACAATCCCTGAACACATTCCAAGATACTCTTATGATGAATTGGTAGAAAAAATGCAAAAAGTAGGTGTCAAAATTGAATGGGGTGATGATCTTTACCCTTCAAATCTTAAGAAGATTGGTGTAGAGGGATTTTATTTTATCAAAGATTGGCCTTTAGGTCCTAAGCCATTTTACGTAAAAGATAGCAAAACAAATCCAAAAATTTCTGAATCATTTGATTTGATGTTTGGAGATTTAGAACTATCTTCTGGCAGTACAAGAATTGAGAAACGACATGAGATTGAAGAGAGAATGAAAAATAAAGGAATGAAGACTGATGCATTTGAGTATCATTTAGGAGCATTTGATTATGGTGTACCTCCTCACGCTGGGTGCGGTATTGGTTTAGAGCGACTCATTATGGCCCTTACAGGCACAGAAAACATCAGAGATGTCACATTTTATCCAAGAGATGTTGACAGACTTACGCCCTAGTTTACAACATTTTTTTAACACATTGAATTTTATTCATTTTGAATATATTGGAGAATTCTGAATCAAATACATACCTATGCAACTAACTATCATTGCCCTCATTAAAGATAGGAAATGGTATCTTAGTTTAGTTGCATTTATCTCTGGTGCCATAGTGATGGCATTAGAATTTGTTACGAGTAGAATTCTTACTCCTGTTTTTGGAAGTTCAATATACACATGGGGGAGTCTGATTGGAATTGTACTAACTGGATTAAGTCTGGGTTATTACTTGGGAGGAAAAATCGCTGACAAGAATCCCACATTTCAAAAAATATGCTCTATTATTTTTTCAGCCGGATTATACATTGTTTTTATTCCATTTATTGCGCCTGGCGTAATTGGATTAACAATTTCTATTCTGCCCCAAAGCCAATATTCCTCTCTGTTTGCAACATTTGTTCTTTTACTTTTTCCAGCTATTCTTCTAGGCACTGTATCTCCATATGTGATAAAACTGGGAGCAAGTACACTAAAAAAAGTAGGAAATACTTCTGGGAATTTTTATTCCCTTTCTACAATAGGTAGTATTTTTGGAACATTTCTTACCATTTTTGTTCTCATCCCTACATTTGAGATAAGACAAGTAATCATTGGACTTGGCATTGTATTGATGATTACATCATTAATTGGATTAAAGATTGCACCAAAGATCATAGTTATTGCAGTGATTATCATCTTGTTTACTCCATCCTCTTCACTAGTAACAGGTCTAATGTCTCATACTGGAACTACGATATATGAAACAGAAACTCAATACAGTCATCTTGATGTCACTGACTCTAATAATAAAAGAACATTATACCTAAATGGAATGCGACATAGTCAGATGAGCCTTGATGATCCAAATGAATTACTAATACCATACACAAAGTTTTTCCATCTGGGAACACTGTTTACCCCTCAGCTTGAAAATGTCTTATTTGTTGGAGGCGGAGGTTTTTCAGGTCCCAAAAATTTCCTTGCAACATATCCTGATATTCAAATCGATGTAGTTGAGATAGATCCAGAAGTGATAGATGTTGCAAGAAAATATTTTAAATTAAACGATAATCCAAGATTGCAAATATTCAATGATGATGCTAGACTCTTTCTGTCACAAACAGATAAAAAATATGATTTAATAATTCTGGATGCCTATGCAACAGACTATGTTCCGTTTCATTTGTTAACTGATGAATACTTTCAGATATTAGATGAACATTTGAAACCAAACGGTGTTATTATTTCCAACTTGATAGGAACATTGGCAGGAGACACATCTGATCTACCAAGAGCAGTGTATAAAACAATGGACAAATCATTTCCAGCATTATATATGTTCACAACATATGGCAACAATATTGGCATGATACAAAATATTATGATTGTTGCAACAAAAAACAGTGAACAGTTAGATGAAAAAGATCTCTTACGACTAACAATAGAAAATCCTACTGAAGAACTAAGTGATACCAACTTTTTAGAAAATTATCAAAATTATGAGATAAAAACTGATGATATGCCAGTTCTTACAGATGCGTTTTCACCCGTTGAAACACTGATAAATCCTGTAACTAGTCAACCATACTTTAATGAAAATTCTGTATTTTCAAAAAACGATTCCAATATTTGGTTTAGTGAGAGCACTACGATAACAATCGGTTTGTTGTTATCCGTAGTGATGGTTTGGGCATATGATGCTAGAAAGATATGGAAAAATAAATCAGATGATCATACGTAATAATTTGTTTTACATTTGTAAAGTCCTATAATTAAATAACATCTAATTTTACTCACTATGAAGATATTGGAAAATTCTGAATCAAATCATACTGAAACAAACAAATCTGAAAATATTGTTGTAAAAAAATCCACTTTTAACAAGTTGATCATGGGAATAGTATCTGTATCAATTGTTTCTGCATTTTTAGGCGGCTATTTTGTCGGAATAAACAGCGTAGAGCCAGAACAAATTTTTATTCGTAATGCAGAAGATGTTTTAGGTACAACTGAAAATAAACAAGCAACTAAACCTCAAACTGTTTTGGTTTCATTGGATGATGATCCTGTTTTAGGTAATCCTGATGCGCCAATAACTATAGTGGAATTTTCCGACTTTCAGTGTCCATTTTGTGCCAAATTCCATACTCAAACATTGCCCCTGATAAAAGAAAATTACATAAAATCAGGCCAAGTAAATTTTGTTTACAGAGATTTTCCAATCCAAAGTACACATCCTAATGCAATGCCAGCTGCTCTTGCATCAGAATGTGCAGATGATCAAGAAAAATTTTGGGAATACCATGATATGATATTTGAAAACCAAAACATATGGAAAAATCTCAATACCCCTGATGCCATTAATACATTCCAAGAATATGCAAAAGAATTGGATCTTGATTCTACAGAGTTTGATTCGTGTTTGAGCTCAGCAAAATATCTACAAGAAGTTAACAAAGATCTTCAGGAGGGACAAAGTTATGGTGTGACAGGCACTCCGGGGTTCTTTGTAGGTAATGAAAAAATTGGTTTTACAAAGATAATTGGTGCACAACCTTTCCCTGTATTTCAAAAAATACTAGATGAACAATTAAGCCGTTAAGGTAACGAGATTAAAATAATAAATCACATTAATTTGTTTTTCATAATAATCCCAATCAATATGGTTTGACTTACCATGCCAATTTTAGTTTCATGTTGCATATAATTCCATATACGAGTTTCAATATTGATTATCTGAAATGAAAAACACCTGCCCACTCCACAAGAATGTGGAATTAATAACTACTGTACTTTCAAATGGAGATACTAGTGATTACTGCCCCAAATGTCTAGAATTATTTGGAGAAAAAATATGAGTTGTCTACAGGAATTCATTTTACGAATAGATCTCATTTCAAGATCCATGCATTTCTTCCCTACCTGTACCTTATTCTAGAGCGAAATAGTGCAAAATCTCATACCCTAACTATATTCCCCGCGCCTTATGCAGTGGAATCAATTTGAACTTCTAGGCATAACAAAATCAAAAATAAGTGAATTCTGAATAACAATTTTTTGTTGAATTTGAACCAAACCTGGATGGTCTATTCTTGTGTAATCATTAGCGTTATAACCAAGAAATTCAATTTCTGAATTATGACAAAAATGATGCAATTTTATAATAATTTTCAGGCACAAAATGTACAACAGGTATGGAAAACTGATAGTAAACTGCGAGATGTTGACAGATTAACACCGTAGGTGATTTGAAAATGGTATCTCGAGAAGAAATAGAACACGTTGCAAAATTAATGAAAATTGAAATTGATGATCCTACAATCTATGAACGTGTTGATAAAATGATAGGATATTTTGATATTTTAGATTCAGCAGGTGTTGAATCTGAAGAAATATCTGTCAGGGAAATCCCAATCACTAACTTAAGAGAAGATAAGTATTTTCCATTTGATGAAAAACTGATTGAAAAACTCAATCACTATAAAGGAACCTATGTTAGAGCTCCAAAGATGGTTTAATTGAATATAAAAATTTCTGCTCTACAATTTACTAGGGAAGTAAAATCCGGAAACATCTCTGCTGAAGATTTTATTGCAAAAACTATGGAACAAATACAAAATGTCGATGATAATTTACATGCATTTTTATCATTAAATGATAAGGCAGTTGATCAAGCAAGAGAAATTGATAAAAAAATAAAATCAGGTGGAAAAATTGGACAATGCTTTGGCATGCCAATTTCCATTAAAGACAACATATGCATCAAAGATACTAAAACAACATGTGCCTCAAAGATGCTTGAAAATTTCATTGCACCATATGATGCTACTGTAATTACAAAACTAAAACAACAAGATGCGATTTTTGTTGGAAAAGTAAATCTTGATGAATTTGCAATGGGTCACTCTACTGAATTTAGCGCATACGGTCCAAGTAAAAATCCGTGGAACACTGATTATGTTCCGGGAGGCTCTTCTGGAGGTAGTGCAGTATCTGTTAGTGCATTTGAATGCGTTACATCATTAGGTTCTGATACTGGCGGGTCTGTTAGAAATCCTGCAAGTTTTTGCTCAACTGTTGGATACAAACCGACTTATGGGTTGATTAGTAGATACGGCCTAATTTCTTATGCAAATAGTATCGAACAGATTGGACCTCTGACTAGAACCGTGGAAGATGCAGCATTTATGCTAAATCTCATTGCAGGGTTGGATCCTAATGATAACACGACTGTAGATAACAATAATGAAGATTATCTCAAAGATATCAATTCAGGCATAGAAGGCAAAAAAATAGGCATAATCAAGGAGATGATTGGAGACGGAATTGATCCGTCAGTACTTTCTGCAACAAAAGATGCAATATCAAAATTAGAAGGATTGGGGGCAACATGCGAAGAAATTTCTCTTGACATGGTAAAATATTCTGTTGCAGCATATTATATAATCACTGCAACTGAGGCTGGTAGCAATCTTGCAAGATATGATAATTTGAGATATGGCTATGATTTTTCTGTAGAAGGATACGAGTTTAATTCTTATATTGAGAAAGCAAGAAAAAAACTCGGTCCTGAAGTTACAAGACGAATGATTCTTGGAGGCTTTGTTCCATCTGCAGGACATGCAGGAAAATATTTTCTCAAAGCACTCAAAGTAAAAAGTAAACTCACTAGACAAATCAATGACGCATTTAAAAAATTTGATCTATTAATCTCACCAACAGTTCCAATTTTGCCATTTAAGATTGGTGAGAAAATAAATGATCCAGTTGCTTTATTTCTTATTGATATCAACACAATCACTGCTAATCTTACTGGAAAACCTGCAATATCAATTCCATATGCAATATCAAATGGCCTGCCAATTGGAATCCAACTTATTGCAAACTCGATGGATGATAAATTATTACTACAAGCAGCATATGCGTTAGAAAAAACTGTGAAATTACCTGAGGTTCCAATTTGACAAAAATTGGATTAGAAATTCACAGTCAACTTACAAAGTTAGAAAGTAAATTATTTTGCTCATGTAAGGCAAATTATAGGGAGTTTGAACCAAATACCAATATCTGTCCTATTTGTATGGGATTGCCAGGTAGTCTTCCTAGGTTAAATCAAAAAGCTGTTGAAAAAGCAACAATGATTGCCATGGCACTAAATTGCAGTACTCCTGAAAAAATTGCATTTTTTAGAAAAAATTATTTTTATCCGGATTTACCAAAAAATTTCCAAATCACCCAACTAAACATCTATGGGGATACTAGTGTTGGAGGCACTGGAATTCTCATGGTTGGAGAAAAGAAGATACACATCACTAGAATCCAACTAGAAGAAGATCCAGGCAGGCTAATTTATGAGGGCAGTTCTGAAAAAAACCAAATAACCTTGGTGGATTATAATCGTGCAGGCACACCTTTAGTGGAGATTGTAACTGAGCCTGACTTTGAAAACCCAAAAGAAGTAAGGGAATTCCTAAATATTTTATCCGATTTGTTGGAAAATCTTGGTGTGTCCGATCCTAGCTTAGAGGGAGCAATGAGGGCAGATGCTAACGTATCCATTGAAGGTGGAAACAAAGTTGAAATAAAAAATATTGGCTCATTTCATGATTTAGAAAAAGCAGTTCATTTTGAAATTACACGTCAACAAAGCTTACATTCACGAGATATTCCAATCATTCAAGAAACGCGTCATTGGGATGATAAAAGAAAAATTACTATTTCTTCAAGATCAAAAGAAGAAGACTTGGATTACAGATATTTTCTAGAAGGTGATATCCCATGGGTTAGAATAGGAAATGAAGTTAAAGAAAAATTAAAATCAGAAATGCCTGAGAGTATTAGTTCTAAAAAACAACGCTATGTTTCAAAATATAATATTCCTGTACAAGTTGCAGATGTACTTTCATCTGATAAATTTTATTCTAATTTATTTGAAGACGCACATACAAAAGAAAATGCCAAAGAAGTTGCAAATATTATAACAACTGATTTAATGGGATTGGTAGATACTAGAGAAAAAAGAGAATCTTCAAAATTAAAGCCATCTCATCTAAAAGAGATAGCTGATTCAATACAATCGGGCAAGATTACAAGAAATTCTGCCAAAAACGCATTATATGAAATCGTAAAAACAGGTAAGGCGTTATCTGACATAATATCTGAACTTGATCTAGGTAACGTCTCAGATGAATCTAAATTATCAAAAATTATTGAATCAGTAATTTCTGAAGAGCCTCAAGCTGTAGAACAAGCAAAATCCAATCCTCAAACTATTCACTATCTTGTAGGAAAAGTAATGCAAAAGACAAAAGGCAAAGCAGATCCCAAACTGACTCTGGATTTATTAAAAAAAATGATTCAATAACTTATGACTGATCTTTCTTTAGAAGATATTGAATTTATCAAAATACTGGCAAATTCTGATTCTACTATATTACAGGCAGGCATGAACGATGTAACAAGATATAGACTTGATGCCCAAATAGGCGTGATTTTACGAGAATATTACAAAGAAAATACTATGAACATAAAAGTAGGATGGATAGAAAAATTTGAAAAAGTTGGTATTACTGAAGATGACGGTAAAGCTGCAATTGCATGTGCCCGAAGACTGGGAATCTATATTTCATGATCTTCCAAAGACCAGAACTGGAAAAATCATGCATCGCCTATTAAAAGCAAAATTGTTGGGACTATCACTCGAGATTTATTCTCTCTTGAGATCCTCTTGCATTAAATGAAATTTCAAAATTATGATGAATCTCTTTTGTTGATTTACTGATTATCTGAGATTATTTTTTATTATTTACTTTGATTGGTTGTTTTGGAATCTCAAAGTAAAATGTCGTTCCAATATTTTCTTTGCTTTCTACCCATATCTTGCCCCCCAGACCTTCTATGATTCCTTTACAAATTGCCAAACCTAAGCCACTACCATTTCTTTTTCTACTTGTAGATGTATCAATCTGATAAAATTTCTTAAAAATTTCTTTTTGATTAGTTTCTGAAATTCCCACACCATTATCTTTTACAAAAAATTTTACAAATTCTTTGTCGTTTTTTGCCCCAATTGTTATTTGCCCTTTTTCTGATTCCACAAAATCTATAGCATTTTTAATTAAATTAGAAAAAACTTGATTGATTCTGTCTTTATCGCTAAAGATGGCTCCGTTTTCTGTATTGTCTTTTACTAGTTGAATGTTTTTCTGACTGGTAATTGGACTGAAATCTTTTATTATCAAATTTAACAATTCCATGATGTTTATGTTTTCTTGATTGAATTCTAGTTTTCCTAAATCTAACTTTTGCGTTGTTAAGATATCTCCTACTAGTCTTTGCAATTTCAATGCAGATGAATAAATTTCATCTACTGCATCTAGTTGTCGTTTATTTAATTCTCCCATCAATTCTTGTTTTTGTAACATTTGCACATATCCTAAGATTGGCACTAGTGGAGTTTTCAATTCATGTGATACCATTGATGAAAACTCTACTTTTTTTCTATCAATCTCTTTTAATTTCTCAACATATTCTTTTTGCACAGCTATTGTTTTTTCAACTTTTTGACCCATGCTTTCAAAATTTTCGTTTAGTTCATGAATTTCTTTTATGTTTGTATTGATTGGTTTTTTGTTTGTAATCTTGTTTGTTTTGGAAAATTCTGTCATATTTTGAGCAAGCTTTTCAATTGGTTTTGTGATGCTTTTGGAGATGTATACAGTACTCAATAATGTTCCAGCTGCAACGGCAGTTGCAAAAATTAGCAGAATCATTCCTGTAAATGGCTCTATTGCAGTAAGATAGTTTACCAATCCCATGTAAAATATAATGAAACTAGATACTCCTGAGACTAAAAATAAAATATGTTTAATTGGAATCATTTTAGGTTATACCTCCAACATTTAGGAGGTTGCTGATTCAATAATTTTTGATAGTAGTAGATCAATATCGATTGGTTTTAGGATATATGAAGTGACACCCCGACTAACTAATCGATCCAATTCGTCTTGAGTGATAGTGGATGCCGTAAACACGATTATTTTGTTGTTTTTTAACAAGTCTTTACTTTCCAATGCCTTGATGACAGAATACCCATCAAATTCAGGCATGGCCAAATCTAATAAAACTACGTCGTGTTTGTTTTCATGAATTAATGCCAGTCCTTGTTTGCCATCATTTGCAACAGTGCATTTGTGATTTTTTAATTCTAAAAATGCTGTAAGCATTTTTGTAATCTGTTCATTATCATCAATTATTAAAATATCCAAATGATTTGAATCTATCCTGCTATCTTTTATAGTTGAATTTTTACTCATTTCTTAACTCCTAACTTAATTTCGGATAGTTTGAAATTCTTTTGTAAATAATTTAAAATAATTTTTTCTTGCTCAATTTCTCGCAATCGATGTTCATATGTAATTTCAGAACCTAATAATGATTCTGCATTTGATTCCTCAATATGATGGGCTTTTTTCCATATTAAACTAAACAAAGATCTTAAGGTAGTTACAAATGTTTTAGAATCTGTCCAAATTGCCATCATGTCTTTTAATTCTGAATTACTAATAAAGAAAATAACTTCGCTGTCATCTTTGATTATAAAGCAAAAATCTTCCCTGCTTTTATCATCCAACTTTTTAATTTTTTTAGAAGGAACATCTTCAAAAATATACATGCCTTTATTGGAATAATCTGTAAGAATTCTTAGTTCTGATTTTGTTTTTTTAAGTAGATTTGTAAAATCTGTATGGTAAAACTTTTTAAAATCTAATTCAGTTCCTAACACCAGTATATTTTCTGATGATTCTTTTATCATCTGCTCCAGTTTTACCAAAATTGAATTTCTTCCTTGCAGTGTTTGGAATCTATTATCCTCCGATTTTTCCTTGTTTCCAACATACTTTGGAATTAATTTCCATAATTTTATGATGCTTTCTTTTCCTGTTTCTAATTCGTTGATTCTGTTTTTTTCATTATTTAGTAAAATTCCAATGGACTCATCTATTCCAACTGCGTTAAATTTTGTTGGTTTGCCAAACACTGAGAAAATAATCCCTTTTTGTTGTAAAGTACTAAGTAAGTGATATGTCTCTGTTCTTGGGATTCTGAGTGATTTTGATATATCTGAGGCTGTTTTGATGCCTATTTTGCTAAGGTATAGGTACACTTTGGCCTGATTTGGAGTCAGATCATACTTGATAAGTAATCTGTTTAACTCATTTATCGGATTATCTAATTCAAACATGTTCTCTACAAGAGACTCTATTGTCATTAGAAATTGTTACCAAATTTGAAACATAAGAGAATGTATGTTATTACATGTTACAGATTCAAATTCAGGCGTGATTGTGACTAATTTTAAGAATTATTTGATAAAGTAACTCAATAAAATATCACCATATAATAATTGCATGATAAATCCACCTGTAATTAGCAGAAGATATGGTATTCCTGGGGTAATCCATGTGTTGGGCTTTATACAATATTCTTCATTTTCTGCATGATGGACTGTGAGATTTAGCTTCTTCTTGCCTTTTTCAGTTTTTTCAATGGAGAAACAAAATTTTGGGTTTTTTGCTTTATAGCCAATTAACATGGCACAAATTTTTTTAAATTTGCTTTCTTCAAACCCTTCAAAAATATTCTCATGTCTTATGATGGCTATTGAATTTCTAAGAATGTTGACAAAAAATGGCATTATAAATAAAATTGCAGCATTGGATAGTGATGTAAACGGTGTTACGGGGTTTTCAGAAAGCGTAGCCATCGGTGCAATTACTGCTAATGCAATTAATGCAAATGCATCTGCCCCTCCAAATAATCCAATCCTCCAAATAAAAATCACAAACGGTGCTATGATTAATGCTATTCCTATATTGAGTAAATATGGTAAGATATCTGAATTTATGAAAATTAATAAAAATCCAACACTTCCAAATCCAATCCAGTAATAATCGTGAATTTCTCTTTTCCAAATATCTATTATGGATCCTATTATCAACATGGTGAGGGCTAACCCAATTCCAATTATGTTGTAATTCAATAACGATTCAATCAAATTGTATTCCCTCCATTTTTGAATATTTTACCTTCTTCTATATTTTTTGATAAAATAGTATCTTGGTGTATCATATCTTTAAAATTAGTTTGCGATTAACGATTTCTTATGTTTGAGATCTTTTCTTTGATTTCTTCGAATTTTTCTCCAATGTTTAGTTTGTCTGCAATGCCTAGTTTTTCAGTGATTGCGTCTAATCTTTCAGTACGCTTCAAAACAAATAATGCAACTCCGATTATTATTGGGATTATGATGTAGATCATATTTGAACTATTAATAATAAATCCTTGTTCTAGTCCTACAGGTGTTTCAACTATTGGCATGTTTAGTATTTGTGCAGTTTTTGAAATGGTTGATGAACTAAGACCATTACCTGAAACTGTTGCCGAAACAATTACTGTATCCTTGTCATTGGCAAGAATACTCATTATTGCGATTCCCTCGCTATTTGTGGCCTCATCCATGGCTAATACTTCTCCGCCCTCTGCAACCCACTCTACGTTAAATCCGTCTAATGATGTTTCTATTTCTGGAATTGTAACTGATAGTTTTGCTTCAATTCTCTCATTCCAATTCAGACCTCCAAGTAAATCTAGCGATATGACGGGACTGACATCTACTATGTTAATATCGTATTTTGATAAAGGCATATCTTCAGATAATAATGCAAGTTCTATTCCCCCCTCGTTTTGAGATTCTAGTTTGAATGTATTAAAATATTCTCCTTTTTTTATTGTTACTTCCTCTGGAATTTTTAAAACAGATTCATCATTTGAAATTATTTTTATCAAAATATCTTTTTTTGCATACACTGGGTTTCCTACAGAATCCAACAGTTGAATCGTAGCTAAACTTTCAGTATTTGCTAAAAGATTTTTTGCAAATGACAAATGCATCTCTGCAGGATTTGTAGTATGGCTAATCATTACCATACTTCCTTCAAATTGACCTGCCTGAAAAGACAGTTCGGCATTTCCCACTTTGTTTGTTAATAAATTCAATAATACGTATGGCTGATTCTTTTTAATTATTTCAGGTTCAGCATCCACAAAATCATTTGCTGATAAAGTTAAAACAGAGTCTTCAATGAATGGCGTTATTCCAATTCTTCCATCCTCGTCTGTATCTCCCTCCTCAGTTGTCGTAGTGGTTTCCCCACCCCCTCCAGATTCTGACAAGTATGCTATGACTGGAAACTCACTTCCTGCTAAAATCATTGACACTAATGGTTCTGCTGTTAACCTGATATCGTCTTTTATTGGTCCTACTGGGGCACCTGTTACTGTTTTTACCCCTTCATTATCTGTAATGTAAAATTCTACAGAATCATCTGGACCAACAGTTCCAGTATTTCCAAAAACTATTGCAACGTTTTCTCCTTTTTTCATAATTGGATTAATTGGATTAACGGTATCTGATTCTGATGATGCAAAATTAATCTCATAATCTTGTTTGGCAGTAACTGGAACTGTAACAGTAACAAGTTCTCTATCTGATGTACCTGATGTACTGCTTCCTGTTTGTCTTGAAATTTCAATGTCTGTCTCAAAATAAGTTACAGCTATGATCTCTTTCTCACCTGTAGTTAAAAATGGAAGCACTGTTGTAATTGACGGTCCTTCACCTTCCAAAGCACCCATTTCATCATGAGATACAGTAATTGAATCTCCATTTGTAAGATAGTTACTAGTTGAAATAAACATGTTAAATGTTTGTTCGGTATTCGTGGTAAATTCTCCCAGATTTGGTCTAGGGGTGAATGTTGTATATGCTGAATACGTTCCTTTTTTAATTATTAGTTCTTTGTTGCTAAATTGAATTTCTTCAAAGTCATGACTTGTGTTAACTGATACATCTGGATTTTCTACTCCTAATTTCATATGGATATCTTCTTCTGCTTTAACAGGAGAACCTTCACCGTCAAGCAGTTCTACTATTGCATATCCTGTGGAACCACTGTAACTACTATATTGTTCTGGAATGACAAACAATTGAACTTGTAACGGCTCTGTGGGTTTACGTATGTGAACAAACTCACTGACTTTTTTCATATTTTCAGCGCTTGCAAAAATAATTGCATCGCCTGAATTTACCAAATCAAATTCCGTTGTGGCAAAATACTCTCCTTTTTTAATTAGCAGTTCTTGATTTTTTAGACTAATCGTATCTTTATTTGGAGTTTCTATCTGTATTGTAATGTCTTCTAGTGCAATCGTTGGTAATCCTCCAGTAGTTGCTAATTCAACAGTTACATATCCAAATCTTGGTCCATCTATTGGAAAATCATCTGGTGTGACTTTCATTAGAATTTGAGTAGGGTAATTATTGTTATTGAAAACTTCTAGAGTGATTTCTTTTGATGAAAATCCATGTGCCGCCAATGCAATATTGGCAATTCCGGGTTTTATTGCCTTGATTTGTACATTCTTTGTATACCCATTGTTGTTTTCTTGAATGTCAATTACCTGTATAATTGAATTATCCGAGCTTATCACTTTGAGATTATTTATTGATCTTGGTACCATCATTTCATTTGAAGTAACAAAAATCTGTAATGTTCCTACTGTATTTTCTAATAATTTCTCAGGATGCAATTGATACCCAAACTCTGCTGCTGTTTGAGCATTAACAGGCATAACAAACATACTGCAAATCACTACTAGTAACAAAAAAATGGCTTTCAATATATGGAAAATTGATATATTTTTGTTATATCAAACAGTGTGAAACATTACAATACATACTGTTTCTAACCAAATATCGAAGAAACACTGAATATTTTTGATTGGATTACCATTATTGCACCTATTGATATTATTACTAGGATTATGGAGTACCTGAATCCTGCTGAATATGACCCGGTGGTGATTTTACCTAAAAACAGTCCAGATAGCCAAGATTGTACCAAAATCGCTATGCCTAATAACTCAAAACGAGAGTTTGATTCAAATTGTAATGTGCTTTTCTTTGCAGCATCTGTTTCTAACTCTGTTCCTAAACTCGTAAGTGAATCAATTACCAATAACGTTGTAAAACTTGTAATTCCTATGAGCATAAACCCTACCAATACATATGGTTTTAACATCTCTCTCTTTGATTTTTCAATATTTCGAATTTTTTCTGAAATTCCCGCCAATGTATCCAAAGTGTTAACATTGCCTCCCCCTGATGAAATTATCTCAAATAAAACCCTGAAATTAATTAAAATTTGAAAGTCTGTTGTTTCTTTTTTAATAAATTTGAAAATATCCTCTAGTGTCATACCCCATTCTAGCTTATTTGAAATTCCATTTGCTACTTTGTTAAATGATCCAAAGTCTTTTCTTTTTGTTGCTTTGATCACACATTTTTCAGGCCCCAGTCCTGCTTTTCTTGCTTCTGCAACATCTCTGAGAATTATAGATGATGCAGCTTCAGCATCAAGGGAAAATTTGTATTTGTTTTGGAATTTTAGTGCAGGCCATAACGCAGACACAATTAACGATCCTCCTAAAATATACAAACTGTAATCGGGCATTAATTTTAGAAAAATTATTATTGTAGCTACAATAATTCCTGGAATTCCAAACATTATGATTTTTTTCAAATTCATTTCTTCTACCTTTGATTTGTTTACTGATTTTGCAAGAAACAAAAATAATCCTGAAACTAATGGAGGCATGATAATTACCGCGTAAAGAGGATCAATGTCGGTTGCTAACGGTGGTGTACCTACGCCCCCGGTAGTAGTTGCAGTAATTATGATGTATACTGCTAAAATAACAATTTGCATTGTCATGTATGTGTCTACAAGTGCTTTGACTTTCTCAACTAGTCCTTGTTGAGCACTTTCATAAAGATCAAAAGCGCTATTCATTTTTGTTTTAAGATAATTTACTACATCCCCCCCACTTTGAATCGCTGATACATAACCACTAAGAAACTCTCCAAAATTGGACAGCCCTTTATCTTTTACCTCTGTCATAACAGTTAATGGATCCATGCCTAACATGTCAATTTTTTTTAAAATTTTCATAGCTTCTTTTCTGACATTTGGTAAAAGTTCCATGTCTTTGATTTTCATAAAAATTGAATAGGGCCCAAATCCACTTGTTGCAAGCAACGTAACTATTGTAATAAAAAAAGGCAGTTCTGAATCTATTTTCTTATCTGTTTTTTTTTGCTTGTCTTTTTGCCCACTGTTTTTTAAAAAAGACATTTATCCACCATATTCGATTTTTTTCAGTAGTGTTTCTGGGTCTCTATAGTATTTTCCAATATTCTCTGCTACTTTAGCATAACTTCTAATTCCACGTTGTAGCAACCATTTTAAAACAATCTTTCTTTTTTCATATTCATCAAATATCTGCTCCATGTCTCTTCCTGTCTGTTCTGCAATTCTATGTAACATTACACTGTCTTCTAACTGCGCATTAAAGTAATCTGATTTTGGATCCCATTTGAATGCTGAATGATATGAATCTGCAGTGTTAATCTCCTGAACAGAGATTGCTTTTCTAGTACTTTTTCCATCTTGCCCTTTTACTCTTCTAATTATTATGGCACAATTCATTAATGATAGGTATGATGGTGGAATATCCATTGGTTTTTGTTGTAATCTTTTACCTGCAGATTCTAAACTATCTGCGTGCATTGTACAAAGACCGCCGTGTCCTGTTGCCATAGCTTGAAACATGACATATGCTTCTGAGCCTCTAATTTCTCCTACTACGATATAATCCGGTCTGTGTCTTACACCTGATTTTATGAGATCATATAACCCAATTTCTCCTTCACCACTTGGGCCAAATCCTGTTCTGGCAACTAGACTGAACCAGTTTTCGTGTTTGATGTTAATTTCTGCTACATCTTCAACAGAAAATATCTTGTAATCAGGATTGATTAATCCTGTTATTGCATTTAGGATGGTAGTTTTTCCACTACCTGTAGAGCCAATAACCATAATTGACATTTTTGCCTCCATTAGCATCCACAAGTATGCTGCAACATCTACACTAATAGTTCCAAACGATATTAAATCAACAACAGAGTATGGATCTTGTTTGAATTTTCTTATTGTAAAACTTGTTCCCTTTGGAGTAACTTCTTTTTGGTATAGTACGGAGATTCTGTGATTTCCCTCCAATGCCAAATCTGAAATAGGATATGCAGAACTGATATGTTTTCCTGCTCTGAATACTATCCTCGATACAAATGAATTGAGTTTTTTATCTTCAAATTTTATGTTACATGGAATACTATCGTATTTTCTATGCCATACATAAATTGGGGCCTCTATGCCACTACAACTTACATCTTCTATGTTTGGGTCATGCATAAGTGAGTCGATTAATCCAAAACCTGCAATATCTCGCTCTAGATAATATTTTACCTTCTCCATACTTGCAAGTGGATAGTCTTGAAATAACTTTTCATTATCTTTGAGAATTTTATTTACAAACGACATAAATCCAAAATCTTTTTCAATGTTTTCTGGAGAATCTAGATTTTCTTCTATTAATTTGTATAGTTGATTGTAAATAACTTGTTCTGATTGATTGAGTTTTGTTTCATCTACTTGATATGAAATGCTTCCATTTTCTTGATCTTGTAAAATATTTGCATAACTAAATGGTGCTTTTAATGGATAATTTTCAATTACAGTTGATCCTTTTTGTGTTTGATTTTGAAGTTCACCTAAAAAATCACTTTTAAGAAAATTTTCCAATCCCTGATCTTCGTTTTTCTTTCCCATTTTTTTACCTCAAAAAGATATTTTTGGATAAGTTTTTAAAAAAAACACCTTATCCTGTGTTTGTTTTGCCTTCTACTGTTATGCTTTGAGGTCCGCCTGTTTTGCCAGCAAATATGTTGACAGTTGTATTTACACCAGAATCTAATGATGATAGTGTACCATTATTCAACTTGAAGTATATTACTGCTGATCCACCAGGAGACAATGATATTGGTCCAGAACCTGCATTTGCACATATGTCATCTGTTGCTGAACCACCTAGATCTATTCTGACTGTTTCAGTAGTACATGTAGTGGCTGAAGCTTGTGTGTTTAACAATCCTGCAGTTCCTGACCATCCTGTATGGTTAAGTGCTTGCTGGAACAATGCAGCTGATACGGTTGTATCTGGATACCATTGTGCATATGGGATATCTGCACCTCTAATTTGAATTTTATCTACCGAGAGCACTTTATCCCCGGTGTTTCTAACACCTGCTGCACCCCAAGCTAAACCGTTTGAATCTGTACCATGTACCCATACTTTTACGTTGGATACAGAAATTGATTCTTGCTGAGTACCGCCTTGGAAAAGACTGGCACCATACAACACAACTCCTGAACCAAGTACAACTGATGCCACCAAGATGATGACTGTTGTAAGTACTGTACTTAATGCACGATTTTTGCTTAGTTTGGTTTTCATTTTATTAATATGTTATCTTGCTGGGGTAGTTATGTAGGCGAGTATGTAATTTTTTTGAATTACAGATTAGAAATATTTACCCACAAGACCAGATTTAAGCCTAAAATGCCTTAAACAGTACATCATATGTTCATATACAAACATAATACATTGAGAACACTAGTTTTACAATCAAATATGGTGTATTTGGACACATGCGTGAATTTAGTAATGAACTACTTTAGTAATTTCTTTTGATCTCCCTGTTTCTGCCTGATCTGACTACTAACTCTGATTGGAATCGAGTCCGTATTTTCTTATTTTTTTCGTTTAATTTCGTGACAATAAAATATAATTTTGACAATATGTACCTGTCCTAAATTTAGATTTTTTTAAAATCTATTTTAGTTTGGATATGGTCAAAAAACATGATTCACAGTGGTGTATTTTTTTAATTTAATTTTTATTAATTGATTTTAGCTGTCAATACTAGATATCCTGGTATATGCGGTGATGAATTTAGCTACGGTCTTACGTAGATTCTCATAGGGCATACAAAGATTAAATATTTTTGAGTTTCCCTGAGGGAGCCCTATTGCAATAACTGTGATCCCTTTCTTTCTTGCCTCCATCACTGCCTCTTCCATGTCTTTGTTATTTCCCATCGTTCCTACCTGCTGACCATCTGTAACTAGAAAAATATATTTTTTCTCCATGTTTTCTCTTTCTAATATTCTAGTGCAAAGTTTTACGGCATCTCCAATAAAAGACAATCCCGTAATCTCTATTCCGCCGACTCTTGATCTTGCTGTCTGATCATATTTTTCATAATGATCTTTTACTATTCTAAAATTATTGTTAAAAGTAAAAAATCCCCACTTGCCATTTTTTGAGTTTACTTCGTTTGCAGCCTCCCCAAGAGATATTGCAAATTTTTTCATCTCATCAAATTTTAATCTCATACTAGAACTTGTATCTAAAACTATGGCCCACGCTTCTTCTATTCTTCTAAAATCATCTTGCTCAAAAATCTGAATGCTGTTGTTTTGAGCTGCAACTGCCTGAATTGCAGCTTGCATTTGCAATAATCCCATATCTTCAGGCAAGCCCTCATCCATCGTATTTGGAACCATCTTCATTTGGCTGCTCATTTTTTTCAAAAACAGATGTGTGGCGTTTTTCAATCTCAAATATTCTCCAATGTTTTCTGGAGCAAATTCGATCTTGTCAAAATTTAGATCATCAGTTAGACCTCCATATTTTTTCCGCACTTTTGCCCTACGCTTTAATTGCTCAAACCATATACCGATAAAATTCTGTACATTTTTCTGAACTAATCCCTCTGGATTTATTATGATATTTTGCTGCCAATCTGACACTTTCTTTAGATCAAAATAATGATCAACATATGGGATTTTCTCTTCAACTATGATGCTTTTATTATGATATAATAAATCTGCAATCTTAATTAATTTATCAGTGTCTTTAGAACTTGATTCTAGAATATCTTGTTTAATTTTATATATATCTAACCTTTCAAGATTGAATTTTTTAGAAAATCTTTTCTTTACGTATTCGTGACTTTTCTCTCTTTGCTTTCTTTCATTAATTATTTTAAATGTCTTATCAATTTTGTTAATTTCTTGAAAATATTCTGGAAATGATTTTTCTAAAAAGTCATTTACTTTAATGTCTTCTATGAACTCTATTACTTTGTATGCCTTTTTTTCATTTTTTCCTTTAATCCAATTCTCATATTTGCTAAAATCTGTTATCTTGGCATGTCCTGCAGCATGACAAATGCTTGCGAAAAACAAATTCCAGATTGTCTCCTGTCCTGACTCATAATCTGAAAAGACAATTCCCTCATAGACATTATTTCCATTTATTTCTCTTGGCAAAGGAAAATACACTGTCATCCTTGGTAAATACTCTATCTTTGGAAAATAAATCCCCTCTAAAAAGAAGACATCTATATCTGTTGGTTTTTTTTCACATATGTCAAAAAAGATCTGATAAGCTACATCCTCAACTGTCTCTCTCATTTAATCACCCTTGACGATTTCGCCGTGCCACTTCGCTTTCAATTACTTTTTTAATTATCTGCCTTACCTCGTCTTGTACCTCTGGGTCATCACTAGTCATTGGAACAAGTGTTTCATCTCCGCCTGTTGGAATATCTACACCATCTGAGCAAATCTTTGCCCAGTTTACCAAATCTCCTACAGATGGACCATAAGGAAGATCTCCCATTTTGTATTCTTGTCTTAGCTTGGCACCAATTTTTACAATTGTCTCTGCATCTTTTAGAGAAATTCCGCCTTTCTCTGAGACCATCTTGAATTCTTTTTCATCAATATTATCCCCGATACTCATGTAATCAAAGTTCAGCCAAACACTCATTCTTCTCCTCATGGCAGCATTGATTGGCTTTGTACCTGCAAATTCTGATGATACGGGGTTCATACTAATTATCATGTATGCGTGTTTGTGTCTGTGGATGATCTCACTGTCTTTTTCTGTGAGTACCATGTGCCCTCTTTGGTCAAGCAATGGGTTTAGCTTTGTTGCAACATCTTGTTTCATCATGTTTGCCTCATCAAGGTATAATATTCCGCCTTTTCTACACCAGCCAGTAATTAGTCCATCAATCCAGTTCTCTTTTCCCAATCCAATATATCTTCCAAAAAGATCAAAAACAGATGTTGCCAAACCACAGTTAATCTCCCACATTGGAAGTCCTGCCAATTCTGCGACAAGATACACGATGTGTGTCTTTCCTGTTCCACTGGGACCGACCAATGCACATTGCTTGAAAAATTTCAGCGCCCTTCCAATTCTCTCCACATAATGCTCCCCGTTATCCAGATATGGTGGAGTATCTTTTGGTATCATCTCATCCATTTCTGGAGAAAATACCATATCTGCTGAATCCATGTATTTTTTAAAATCATACATTTTTGATAGTTTGTGGGTGTCTTTTTTTATCTTGGATATGGATACTAACAGGTTTACCTTCTCTGAATTTATTTTTGAATGATTAACTGATGATATGACTCTATTCTGTTCCATGCGTACACCATTTACATAATGATATACTTAATGCTGTTATGTGTGTGCCAATATTACATACACATTGTTTAATGAATTCTGAGACTCTATTAATCAAATTGAACATCCAAGTAGATTTGAACTCTATATCTATGAGTAAGAATGACCCAAAAAACACAGTATTTCACAAATATGATGTAGAGGCATCAATTGACGAGATTGAAAATGCCGAGAATCATTCTATTTTTAAGTATGGATTTACCATTTTATCAAATCCAAAAAATGTCCGCCTATCCATTGAAGGTATGACCACAATGACGGGGGATTCAAAAGAACGCGATGATATCCTCACCAAAGATGAAAATGATGTCCCAAAAATTCTCTCTGTAATTTATCAAGAGTTATTTCCTACATTTTTCTTGCTTTCAAAAAGCCTCAATGTGTCTTGTCCCCCTCTCCAAATTGGTGGAATGGGGGCAGGTAACATATCATCTGAAACAAGTGATGAGATTGAAAATGTGGCATCAGTACAAGAAAACATGTCTATCCCAGAAGTTGCAAGCCCTGAATTAACAGGTGAACCAAAATTAGAAAATCCAGATATTGTCCAGCCTAGCGCGTAGATACAATATAGATACATAGGAGATCCAAATACATAATTATCAATTAAAGAAAATGTATCTCAATAAAAAAACTAGACGAGGATTGAGTAGTGTTGTTACTGGCGCAATATTGCTATCTGCCGTTGCAATTATGGGAGTAATAACAGTCACTTGGGCAAACAGTAATCTTGTCAAACATCAACAGAATTTGGATTCAATAGCTTCGGATAATTTTAACAAAATTAATGAAAAGATGCTGATAGAACATGTTTGGTTTAACCGCAATGGTCCTGTCATAAATATGACTTTGAATAACATTGGAACTATCGGTCTTAATGTAACTACGATAAAAATCACAAATGTCACTTCCAGTCAAACATATTCTTTTACACACACTAATGGCGGAATTGCTCCAAGTGGTACAGTTTCATTAACTGACAACTTTGGTTGGGTTGCAAGTACACCTTACAAGATATTAATCACATCTGCAAGGAATACTCAGTTTGAAACAGATGTGGTATCTCCATGAGATATAGACGTGGATTAAGTACTGTTGTTGGAGCTGTGTTTTTTGTAATTGCAACTACCACTGTTATCACATACATCACATACAGCATGAACTCTATTGATAATTTTTCACAATCAGTTATTGTTTCAGAATCTCAAAATATTGATCGTGGACGTGAGGAAATTACAATTTCACAAGTTACTATTACGGGTGGGCTGTTTAACATGACTGTTACAAATACGGGATCTTTACCAGTACATCTTACTCGTTTATGGGTAACCAATCAAGATGGGGTTACTTCTGACAAAAAAGCAGATCTTGACATTAGACTAAATCCCGGAGCACAACAATACAACATTGGACAATCCACAGGAATATCTGCAGTTTCTACTGCAAGTTATAATCTTAAGGTAGTTACAGAGAGGGGAAACATATCTACATTTCAAGTATCACCAAATATTTCAACTCGAGTACAACTGATAGCGCCTGGAACTGTTGCCCCCGGTGAAGATTTTACAATTACTTCCCTAATCACCAATAACAGCACAACCCCAAATAATATTGCAAATCTGATGCCTATATTGAACTCTACTATGAACATGACTAAAGTCAATGGTCCTACCCCATCAAGTATTGCAGCATTACCCCAAGGCAGTACAGCTGCTTTCACTTGGACATACGAAGCGCCAGTAACGGTAGGAGTAATCTCATTAAATGCCTCTTATACGGGTGCACCCCAAGGCTCATTTTTTATATCTAATGTGACTAACCAATTATCTGCAGAAGCTTCAGAAGCATCATCCTCTCAGTGGTCTCAAGCTGCAAGTCGTGTAGGAATTCTAATCAGCGGAATTCCAAATCCTATTGAATCCAGTGCTACTGCAGGAGCTTACAAATTTGGCATAGGTATCATTAATCCGTTAGACAGAATTGTTAATATTTATGCAATTAGTATTTCAACCCCAGGTCAAGATTATCTTGGTGGTACTGTTGCTGGTTATGAACCGCTAGATACCAATTGGCGTCTCCAAACAGCTGGAAATAATATTGTGTTATGGGAGGGCGGTGATACACCCTTCTCCATTCCAGCTAAAAGTGTGGCGCAATTTAGAGTAACAACTCAAGGTTCATCAATTGGTACCGCTCCAACGGAATTTCTTATTTTAATTCAAGCTCTAACAAGTGAAGGAAAATTAAATGTCCTTTATCCCGTTTCAGCTAAAAGCAGTTTTTCAACAATGAACATGTTTTACACGAATAATCCTTTACTCCCTGCAGCCAACTGGGGTTATTTAATTAAAAATATTCCATCAGGAAAAACAACTCAAATTTTTAATGCTACTGTTGAAAACGCAAGTGCTGCTTCACATAACGCTTTCGTTAAATTAATTATATTGATTCCTGGTGACTTTACAAATGTGGCACAAATATACAATGCTACTGCAGGATGGAACAATGCTACCCTATCTACTAATCCTGATGGTAGCCACGTTATTAATGTGCAAACTACAACGAAACCATTTTTACCTGGTTTTAAAACATTCAAATTTTCAGCAACAGTTCCAACTGTTAGTGATACAAAATTGTATGTATTTCAGACAACCAGTGTCTATGTTGATTGGGTTTTAACAGATGCCCTTCAAACTGCTTCTGCATTATCTGAAGCAGGGGTTCAAGTGATACCTTAAAATGTTATCTGATGATGTTTTGATGATACTACAAATTTTATAATAATTGTGTAATGTTCTGTTTAGACAAATAGTTATGTACCTATTATGTGTAATAATGTCATGCGCAATCACGTTCTTTATGCCTCTATATTCGTAATTGTAAGCCTATTGTTAACTACCCTAATTTTTACTGCAGAAGCTAAAACATTTGATAAAGAACTAACACTTGCAGTTAAAGGAGATGGGGTGCTTGTTCAAAGCAAACAGATCAGACTTACCGTTGCACCTCTGGATAATATTAAAGACACCTTATCTGTATCTTATATAGCAAAGATTAATGACGGTGAGTTTGCATATGGGCTTATTTGTACAGGACCTGATTCAATTCTTAAATCTTCAGCACTACGAAAAGCATCTGTAGAATTTAATACTGAAGATTTAGTTTGTATAGATGGAACCCAGACTGACCACCAGGGAGTTATATCAATAAACATAGAAACTATTGATGAATCAAATTTCTTAAAATATGATGATGCATCATGCTCCCTAGTAGATGGAATCAACTTCTGCAGTAGAATCCGTGGCACATCTGATGGAAACGATGGTGAAGCCAAGGGCACAGTCTTTGGAGAAGTTCTAAACGAGGGTGCATCTGGAAGAATAAGTAAAATAAATGAAAAGAGAACATATTGGACAGAACCATAATCTTATTTTTTAATAATTTATTTTTAAACAGAATCAATTTAAAAGAATCATCTAGTTAAACAGTTGACGTCGTTTTTCCTTTTTATACTATGAATTTATGATTATCAAATATCTCGAGACTATCATTCCTCAGGCTCGTATATTCACTAGTTCTTTTAGATGAATGCCTAAAGTAATGATTCTTTCTTCAAGATACTGGTTTAGGCGTGATGCATGTAACCAAGCGATCGGTTATCTGTAACATCCAGATACATACAACTTTTAAAGTAATTTTAAAGAGGTTATAATTTATTGCAGTCAAGTGAAACTACAGACCCTATTGCATCTGCCACAAATTCGGAGCCTAGCGTGACTAGTCAAGATTCCACTGTTACTGTAGCAAACACTCTGGCACAGCTAAATACACTGATTGAAGAATCTATGCAAATCTATGAGCTAGAGGATCAAAAGACTAACATTATTGATGATCTTCATAATGCACTCAAAGTAATTACAGAATTTTTGAGTTTTTCAGTAAATATTCATCCTGGAATATTTAATCTTCCTTCTGATAGCAGCATAGTTTTGTTGCCCAATTTGGATTTGATCATTAAACTATCAAACAGCAAAACAGAGACTAAAAAATTCACAGATTATCCTCCTGAAACAATCACACATATTATCGAATACGTCACGCCACAATTAATAGGATTAATTCAAACACAAAAGACATATCTCACAGAAAAAATCACTTTCTTAAGAACTGCCACAAAACAACTAAACACACTTTCTCAACTAAAAGAAAACTTGCCAAACATAATACCACTAACGGAGACACCGGAAAACATTGCATAAGTTGATTCGAAGGTACAATACAGTCAGTTCTCTGAAATCAAGTCTTGGAAAAGAGATAGAGGAGACAGAGCAATCAATAAATGAATACTCTAATGTTTTAGGTGAAAAAATTAGAATAAACGAAGAACTTTCAAAAGACGACCCTGAGTTTTTGGAATTAAAATCAAAATTAGAGAACAACCCCACAGATAAAAAGAAACCAGATGCAAAAATTGATGACTCTAAAAATAACAATAAAAAAAATGTTGAAAAAAAGAATATTGAAAAGCCAAAAAAACAATCCAAAAAAGGCAGTGAACACTGGTATAATCTAGATCAAATAATGGTGTACAATGGAATAGGGCTCAAGGGGGAGCTTGAATTATACTTTAAGGCAATAGATGAATTAAAATCAAAACTAGAAACTCTTCAAAGGACATTATCTGCTTTGAACAACATAATTGAAAAAGGACTCAAAGAAGATATGGCATGTATTGCATTTCAAGGCTCAAACGGTCCTCTCCAGATATCATTTCTAAAAACAAGCGATATTAGAAAGAATTTTTCATTCAAATCGATCTACTCTGGTATGGCAATTTCTCAAGAAAATATAATGAAAATAGGAGTATAGTGAATTTTTATGCTAAATAGTCCAATAATTTATAATAATTTTATATTTAAAGAAAGTAAGAAATGTGATCGATCCGATCAAATCTTCTTAGCTATACCACAATATAGCCTAGCCCTTTCTTACTGAGGATCCTGAAAAAACATGACAAGCGAAACAACTCCGACTTCAATATTTGACTCTACTCCTGATACTCAAATGTACGAGTACAAATTATCTATAGAAAAAGTCCAAGTGGAACTTTTGCAATATGGGCTGACATCTAATCAAAGTAAGGTATTCATCTATCTTGGAAAGTACGGTGCAAAGACTGCACCTGAGGTATGTAAGGCCCTTAAATTACCTAGAACTGAAACATATCACTTACTTTCAGCATTACAAAACAAGGGAATTGTTTCAGCTACATTTCAGCATCCGATTCAATTTACTGCATTACCATTAAACAAGGCAATATGGATTCTAGTAAACTCTGAAAAAGAACGAGTAAAATCCCTTGAGCATATGGAAAAAGGATTATCTGAACTATGGGATAATATTCCAACTTTTGATTCACTACACGATGAGGTTGAAGAAAAATTCCAAATGCTACAAGGTGCAAACCAAATCCAATCAAAAATTACTGAAATGACAGATAACTTCAAAGATGAATTTTTGATACTTGGTTCTGAGAAAGACTATATCAAATTATACCATGGTGAATTCTTGGAATCTTTTGTAGAGTCAAAACAGCAATTCCGATTGTTAAGTGCATGCTCTGAAAAAACCACATACATATTTGATAATTTGGACAGAAAGAACATCAAAAAACTAGACAAGGACATCCAAAACCACCTGTGCTTTATTCTAAAAGATGACGTTGAATTATTGTTCTTTACAAAAAATGCAAATTCCCCTACAGAGCCATTTGCAATGTGGACAAACTCCAAGTCCCTGATATATTCAATGAAGTTACTCTTTGAATCCCTCTGGGTAAATTCAAAGAACATTCACCTGTAATAGTTTGAGAAAATATTACTTGTCAGAATCAAACTAGTCTCTCTCTTTATATAGAAAATTCCAGTTACTTTCTCTGTAGATATGGATTTTACATATTCTAAAGTCAAAACAGGTATACCTGGATTGGATTCAATTATATCGGGAGGATTAAAAAAAGATCGTTCTGTCATAATCTCAGGCCCTCCTGGCAGCGGAAAGACTACATTTGGGTTACAATTTCTATATTCTGGTGCCAAGGACTTTGATGAACCAGGTGTGTACATTACCATGTCACAAAATATTGATGAGATAAAAAATGACTGCAAGTCATTTGGTTGGGATTTTGATGATTTGGTTGGTAAGGACAAAATCATGATGATTGATGCAAGACCATTTAAAATCCAAGACGAATTGATTGGACGAGACGATTCTCTGTACAGAGGAGAGCAGATACCATTTGAGCATTTGACAAAATTACTATTAAGCAGCATCAAAAGAGTAGAAGCAAAAAGGGTGGTAATTGATTCAATTACAATTCTGGCAATGCAGTATTCTGATAAATTCTACATGAGACAAGGATTACAGGGAATGATCCAGGCATTGGAAAATTATGGAGTAACATCATTGATAATATCAG
>CAYYXT010000003.1:0-158894 GCA_964475825.1 uncultured Nitrosopumilaceae archaeon
CAGCTACAGTATTTGTAGCAGGTGATCCATTTGGATTGAACCCAAGATTGGTCGATGCAGGAGTAATTCCAGCACCAGTACCATCATATGCTTATGCATTGGGCAACCCAAGCAACGCTGTCCCACCAATGGGAATGAACAGTATTGCACACCCAGCACTCAATGTTCATGGTCTATACACTGATGAAGTTGCTTCTGAGAAAATAGCAAATGGCGCATTACCCTTATGGGATATTGTGCCAACTCTACCACCAATACCATAGGTAGTAACACCCTCTTTTTCTATTTTTCACTTTTTAATGAATTATATTCTATAGATTTTTTCTTAATTACATGGGATTTGACGATTCTGTTTTGATATGTGATGAGGTAGATCCTGTTTTAAATAAAATATTAAAAGACAATGGTTTGAAAGTTTCATATGAACCAAAAATTACTCCTGATCAAATCAAAGAAAAAATTTCTAATTTCAACATTGTAATTGTTAGAAGCAGAACCACTCTTACAAAAGAGATGATTGAAAAAGCTGATAACTGTAAAATTATTGCCCGTGTTGGAGTTGGACTTGATAATGTTGATCAAGTGGCAGCTAAAGAAAAAAACATTCGTGTAATTAATGCAGCAGAGGGGGCAATGAATGCGGTAGCTGAACTAGTTTTAGGATTGATGTTGTCATTGGCAAGACAAACTGCAAGAGGTGATAGGGCAATTCGAAATGGACAATGGCTAAAAAATGAATTGAAGGGAACAGAACTTAGAGGAAAATATCTTGGAATTGTTGGATTGGGAAATATTGGAAAAAGATTGGGACGACTTGCAAGAGCACTTAACATGAATATTATTGGTTATGATGTAATTCCAATTGATGAAGAATTTGCTAAGGAAGTCGGATTGATGAAAGCTGATTTAGATACACTGTTGCAAAGCTCTGATTACATTTCAATTCATGTTCCATTGTTGGATTCTACATATCATTTGATTAATGCTCAAAAAATGGCTAGCATGAAAAAGACTGCAAAAATTATCAACACTTCAAGGGGCGGAGTAGTTGATGAGGATGCTCTGTATGAAGCACTAAAAAACGGTAATTTGGGCGGTGCAGCATTGGATGTTTTTGAGAAAGAGCCTGCAATAGGAAACAAATTGGCAGAACTAGATAACGTGATTCTTACTCCACACATTGGTGCCCAAACAAAGGAGGCTCAATCTTTGGCAGCCAACATAATCGGAGAAAAGATTATTCAAATACTTCGAGGCGTAATCTAAATCTCTTTTCTGCACGAACTTTAAAAATAACTAAAAAAGCTTGACTGATACGTGATTTAATCTCGTCTCATTCTTTTTAAGACGGATTTGGAGGTTAATCTTCGTGCAGAAAAATCAAGATATGGATACACAATCTCAAAGACTAGGGAAAAATACGCCTAGTATGGGTTCACTAGTCAAAATCTCCATTGGATTAATCATTGTTGCAATACTTTCTTCGGCCTTTGTTTATGCAGAGACTGCTTCTGTAAATGTAGATGGTACCTCTTATGATGTTGAATATACTGGTAATGGAGTAACTGTTTCTGGAATAGAATCTGATGTTGAAAATGGAGAATTGTTGATTACTGTTGATGTAATAGACCCATCAGGAGTTTTAACAATTACTCTTGATAGAAATTTTTATGATGCTACAATTGAAGGTGAAGATACCGATTTTATCATTTTAGCAGATGGTGAAGAACCAAATTTTACTGAAACTAAAACTGCTCAGAGTAGAACTCTTAACATAGATCTATCAGCAGGAGATGATGTTCTAGTTGAAATTATTGGAAATGAATTCTTTGGGCAATCTGTAACTGAACCAGTACCAGTTGAAGAACCAGTACCAGTTGAAGAACCAGCAATTGAAGAACCAGTACCAGTTGAAGAACCCGTTATTTGTACATTGGAATATGCTCCGGTTTGTGGTGTTGATGGTGTAACTTATGGCAACAAATGTCAATTAAATGCTGCAAAAATTAATCAAGATTACCTAGGTGAATGTTTAGTTGAAGAAAAACCAACAGTTGAAAACCCAAAAACTGAATGTGGTGCTGGAACAATTCTCAAAGATGACGTCTGTGTTTTGGATGAAAGATGCGGACCTGGTACTGTTCTAACAGATGGCATATGTGTAGCTGAACCGATTCCTGAAGCTACTCCTGCTAGAGGATTGGGAACTCAATTAATTATTGCACTAGTTGGATCATTTATCATTGCAGGTATTATTGGACTTGTACTGGCTATAATGTCAAAAGCAGGTAAGAGCAAAAATTAATTCAGTTTAACAATTAAAATTTTTGCCATTCATGATCTTGTTAAAATCAAATCCTGAATATTGCATAATTGTAGAATGTGGAATCACTCCTATAATCGGCGTATCGATATTTACCACTACATGCATCTTGTTTGGGTCAAGTCTGATTATTTCTCCGTTGAATTCAAAATCTAATTGCATGAACAAATATTGTGCTTCATTAAATTCTTCAGAATGAAAAATTCCGTTTTGAGTAGCATGTGATAATGGGTTTATTGTAAGTGGTTGTATAGTAAATGTTCCTTTATTTTGTAAATCATAAAATGTAGTTATCTCAAATTTTTTAAAACTTATCCAATATGGCAAAGTATTGCAAAATTCCACATCACCATTATTTGATAATGCAAAATAATTGAATTTATTTTGATCACTCCATCTAAATTGTAGTTGCTCAGCCGCATAGATATTCAAAATAGAATATACAAATGGGATGATTATTGCAATTATTGCAACTACTGTTATCTTTGAATATTTGTTCATCTTTTTTAAATTACAATTATTTCTTTATTTATTAAGTATTGAATTGCTTGAGAAAATTCATTATCTGAGATTTTCTCTTCAAGCCACCACCCAACTGTATTTTTTATCCACTTTGGAATGTGTATGTCTTCAAGATTTTTTTCGTTTATTTTATCCGGTATACTGATTATGTCTTTATCTACAAATTTATTTATCGCATCTATGAAAAATCCATCTGTCATTTTGTCATCAATCCAACTAGATGCAACTTGTTTCATCAATATGGGGATGCAGACGTTTCCTGAATCAATTAAATCAAACTCTGCACTGTCTTTTGCACCAGCATATTCAACATCTATGAAATATTTGCCTAGTGGAAAAATTTCTGCCTCAAAAGGAATTATTGAAGGAATTGGATTTGTTTGATTGGACATTGGAATAGCGACTGCACTGCTTGATTTACCTGCTTGGTCTCTGATATGGATAATTGCAGGATCTCCTGTAATCTCTGAAACTTGTATAGTGTAAAATAATTTTTCACAGTATGTAAAAGTAATCTTCTCCATTAAAATTTCAACAGTTGGTGTGGCATAAACACTTGGCAATAATGCAGCACTGAAAATTACTAATATCGTGATAAGGAAATACTGTCTTGTTTTCATATTCATCACTTTATGATTACTCCATAAAAATCTCAAATCTATGCTCAGGAATGCTTTTTAATGACTGGGCATGATTTTATTTATCGAGTTTTCTGCGGAGATAAATTCTTTGAGTGTGTGGTTAATGCCCACTCAAGGAACATTTTGATTCTTTAGCAGTGCTTAGGTTCATTTGACGATTTAAGTTATTAAAGGGGATTTTATTAAAATCGATATGCCTAGTATACAAGACAAATCTTGGATCAAACTATGGAAAGAGAATTCTCCTGAAATCAGAGAGAGAATAGTAGAATGGCGTAAAGAAAATGCTATTACTAGAATAGAGAGACCTAGTCGTTTGCAGAGAGCCCGAAGATTAGGCTACAAGGCAAAACAAGGCATAGTTGTTGTTAGAATGAGAGTTGGTACTGGTGGTATGCGAAAAAAAAGACCAGTTTCTGGTAGAAGACCAAAACATCTCGGTGTTACCAGAATCAAGGCAGATGATAACATGAAAACAGTTGCAGCAAGAAGAGTACTTGAAAGATATCCTAACATGAAACTTTTGGGTTCATATTTTGTCTACAAAGATGGTATGAATTACTGGTTTGAAGTTATCTTGGCAGATCCAATGCATCCAAGAATTGCACAAGACAAAGAATTACGACAAAAAATGCCTCCATTAACTGCATAAATTGAAATCAAAATTATTTATTTCATTTCTTTTACTTTTAATAGTTACACCTGCATTTGGTCAACTTTCTGATAAAACCGGACTTGTAAATAGATTGGATGTGAAAACAGGCGGGTATGCATTTGAAGTTGAAACTGTTGCAAACTTTGACATACAGGATTTTAAATTTGATGAAGAACAAAAACGCTTAACCCTTTACGTCTCTAGCAGTCTTGAAAATAATTTAGGTGAAGTGTACCTCCCACAAACTCTTTTGAGTGGAAATCTTACTTTCTATATTAATGGGCAGGAATATTCTCCAACAATAAAACTCAATGACAACATTTCATTTATTACATTAAATTTTACAGGCTCTGGTAATAACAAAATAGAAATTATTGGAACTAGCTATCTGCATGGACTAAATCAAACATCCATTCCAATTGAGAATGAATTACCAACTGAAAACAAATTACCAGATAAGGGAGGCGGATGTCTAATTGCTACTGCAACTTTTGGTTCAGAACTATCTCCACAAGTACAACAGTTACGAGAACTACGAGATAATAAATTACTGCATACTGAATCAGGTGCATCATTTATGAATTCATTTAATACATTTTACTATTCATTTAGCCCGACAATTGCAGATTACGAACGAGAAAATCCAATATTCAAAGAAGCTGTCAAGATTGCAATAACTCCAATGCTTTCAAGCCTTTCAATTATGACATTAGCTGAAAATGGTTCTGAATCTGAAGTATTTGTATTAGGACTTTCTGTAATTGCATTAAATATTGGAATGTATTTTGTAGCTCCTGGAATTGTAATTGTGGGAATTCGAAAGAAATTCTAATCTCTTTTTGTTTCTGAAATTATAAATTTCAAATAAAACATAACCGACTTTTCGTGAATTTTTCACATTATAGGAAAATTTTACTTTTCATTATGAAAAATTTCTATAGGTTTGTTGACAATGATTCGATAATGTCAGAATTTGTATCAAAAATTACCAAAGGAAAAGCAATTAGAAAATTCCATTAGAATAACTATCAGAAAACAAAAAAATATCATGTAACTTGTATTGCAAGAGCGATCATCGAATCAAATATTGAAAAATTTCACGTAATATTGAATATTTACATAAATAAAAAAAATTGAATACTTTATGTTACGATCAAGTTCATATACTATTCATATTGGTATATTTTAATGACTAAAATAACAACAAAATTACTTCTTACTATCTTAACGGCAACTTCAATATTACTTCTTACTCCAGCAACCATACTTCCAACATCACTACCGTACATTCAAGAAGCAGAGGCAACACATGTTTTACCTATATCTGGAACTGGTGCAATAATCGGTAATGGCGATGTCATAATTGGCGTAGATAACGCAGGACATCTTAATATTCCATATCGTGAAGTCACGGCTTTAGGTTTACCAGTGTCTGATCCAGCATTTGTAGGAACAGTTGGATTACGTGATGGTACAGGTACATTTGCATCTACAGAACCAGGATGTCTTTGTGAAGGTTGGGGTGTAGGAATCCCATCAACTGGCGTTAGTGGATATGCTAACAATGCATTGGGTTCTGCAAATCTTGATGTACTTTCATTCACAGGAACTGATGGTGCATCAACAGCTACATCTGTTGTGCATGTGTTAAATGGTTCTGGAATTCCAGTACTTGAAGTTACACATGAGTACAAACCATCTCTACTCACACCAAGATTGTACCAAGTCAATGTTACAGTCACAAATTTGAGTGGTGATGACTATCCAAGCGTCCTATACAGACGAGTTATGGATTGGGATGTTGCTCCGACATTCTTTAGCGAGTTTGTTACAATCCAAGGAACTGCAACAACCACTAAACTAGTAAAAAGTGGAAACAATGGCTTTGCTAGCGCTGATCCTCTATCACCCACAATCTATGACATATTCCCAAATGGTTCTGAGGACGTTGATTTTATAGATCTTGGTCCTGCTGATCATGGTTCATTATTTGACTTTGAGATTGGACCACTAGCAGCTGGCGAATCAACTGACTTTCTCACCTTCTATGGAAATGCCCCAACTGAGGCAGATGCATTAGTAGCTCTTGGAGCAGTAGGTGCGGAACTATACTCACTTGGTCAATCAAGCACAATTGACGGTCCAACATTGGGAACTCCTGTAACATTCATGTTTGCATTTGGCGGAGTTGGTGGTGTACCAATTATTGATACTGATGGTGATGGAATACCAGATATTGACGATAATTGTCCCGTAGATCCAAATCCAGATCAAGCAGACACTGACGGTGATGGAATTGGCGATGCATGCGATACTACAACACCTGTAAATAATGATCCAGTTTGTTCTGCAGCGACAACAAGTGTTGTAAAACTTTGGCCACCAAACCACAAACTAAAGAATGTAACAATCAGTGGAATAACTGATGAAGACGGTGATTCCGTAACTGTTACAATAATTAGCATCTTCCAAGATGAGCCTGTAAAGGTCAAAGGAAGTGGAGACACGTCTCCTGATGGATTTGGCGTAGGAACAAGTGTTGCAAAAGTTAGAGCAGAAAGAACAGGAACACAAGATGGCAGAGTCTACTTTATTGGATTCACAGCAGATGATGGAAACGGTGGATCCTGTAGTGGTTTAGTTCAACTACCAGTAGTTCCACACGACCAATCTCCAAAGAAGATTGTAGGAAACCAAGGCGCGTTGTTTGATTCAACGCTTCCTTAACCTTTTTTCTTTTTTATTTTCTAAATTCTAATCTCTTTCCTAAATCCTTATGTTAATACAAAATTTAGAAGATTATTGAATAAAATTCTGATATTTAGCATATCGATAATTTTGGTATTAGGTTTGCTTTCTCCTTTTTTAGCAAACTCTGCCTTTGGTCAATTAGAGTCTCAAAAAGAAATCATACCCAAATTTAACATATCATTTAACCTACCTTATGACATAACCTATGATTCTTTTGTTGCGAATATATCAAAATTTACCGAAGATGATTTTTTTAACACATTACAACAAAATTTGACAGATGATTGTAAATCCCGAACAATGGACAAAGATTACTATACATGCGATAAATTACAATTTGATAATCAAACGGTGTTTCAATCATCTGTACCCTTCTACTATGTTGAATCATCTCAAGAAATAAGCTATATTTCAGATTTCAAAAAAGAATCAAAACAAACGACAACTTGGATCATGATAGCCAATTTAGGCGATAAAATTATTTATTTCTATCCCAAACATTGGGGATTCTACAGGTCATTAGTTTCTGCTGAAATTGATGCATATTCGGAAAACTTTATAGTTTTAGAAAAACCAGATCCACGACCAATAATTGATTCCTTTGAGTATATAGCGCAAGAAAAAATATTCATTAGAAAAACAGTCCCAGTAAATATATTCATTTTAGGAGATGACTTATCATCGGACCAACTTTTAAAATTGAAATCCAAAATACCTTCAAGCATAACTCCTGTCTTGGAGAGAAATTTACAGTTTATTGGAATAGAATATCTTTATGATTACAACATTGTTTCCATTAATAATGAAACAAGTGATAATCTTAAAGGAATAATAAAATCAAAATCAGATAAATCTGATTTAATGTATAGGGTTTTAGAAGATGTTTCAGATAATCATTTGTGGTTCAAGGATACTCATCCTGATTGGATTATAAAAAAAACTAGCTGGCCTACAGAACTGAAATATGATTACAAACTAGTAGATGTTAAAATCGTCGAAGATTTTCTTTTTTCAAATTTAATCGAAAAAAAACATGAGAATGAGATAAATCTAATTTTTCTTGATTATGATCTCAGTGAAATAGGCTTTCTAAGAAACTACAAAGTAACTTCATTTGATCAATCAACCGGGGAAAAATTTGAAGCCATAGGACTAATGGGGTATGGTACTGAGAAAAATCTCTATTTTATTGATCTGTATTCGGTTCCATGGAAACAACCCCAAGTTAATGAAAATAAGGAATACAAAGTTATTCTATCTGAAGATTTTAAAACTCTTCATGATTGCACTGACTGTTTTGATGAAGTGGTTTCGGAATATTCGACTAATTTCTTGAATCATTTGGTAAATCCATTTATTAACTATGATCCAGGTGCATATTCCAAGATTAATGTAGAGATTTTAATTTACCAAAGAACTGGGGGGTCGCAAGGAATTTCAAACTCAACATTACCTAATCTGGTAAACATGGATGTTCTCAAAAAAGAGCTTTCAGAATTGTCCCCATACGTAGATTGGACAATTAATGTTACACTTGCAAACAAGGATTCTCCTGGTCTTCATCAGCAGATTATTAAAGAATTAGTTAATCCCAATTTTATCCGGGACTCGAGTTCACATAATATTGTCAAGGGGAAAGAAAATTATCAATTCATTTCAAGTGAAACTTTTAGACCAATTATGAAATTGTGGGCAGATCAAGTAATTCCAAAAGATCATTTCAACACAACAACAAAAACAATTCCAGTTTTGTTAGTACTGTATAATGCAGATTATAAGCTATACATTGATGATGGTCTTGAAGGTATTGCTTATCCAGATGATACTAATCCACTTGAATCTTGCTGCGTTTTTGCAGTAAAAAATGAAAGAGACTTTTGGAATCAACATCAAGGTGTTACAAATCTTTTATTACATGAGTTAGGTCATGTTATGGGACTAAGTCATCCGTTTGATTATGTTGATAAAAAAATCCATACTACAAATAACTTTTGGAATTTTTATTCCAGCCCAATGACATATGGTTATCCTAGCCATCAACTTGCATGTGGAGGATATTTTAATGAAATTTGGAAAGCCCGAGCAGAACACGGTAATTCCCTCATAGCTGAAATGCAAAAAATTGACCTTTTAGAAAAACCATGTGGGATTACAGGATCAAAATTCACCAACCTTGAAAAAAGTAGAATTTTTGATGCAATGGTAGGAATTCAACTACAATCTGCTAATCGAAATCTTCAGATATCTAAAGCAGATTCAAATCAAGACGACATGACACAAATCACTCAAATTGAATCCTTGATTTCATTGGCAACACAAGAATTCATGAATAACAACAAGAATCAACTTTCTCTCCAATATGCTGTGGATGCTAATGAAAAATCAGCAGTGCTTCTTTCTCCCACACAATCCCCACTTACAAATCTGACTCCAGAAAATCAAATTATCATTCCAGAATGGATTGAAAATAATGCAAAGTGGTGGTCCGAAGACCTGATAAATGATTCAGACTTTGTAAATGGTATACAATTTCTTGTACAGCATGGAATTATCAAAGTAAATTAGATTCTAATTTCTAAATACTTAAGTTGAAATGATATTAGACCAAATTATTGTTATATGATGAATCTGAATTCACAGAAATTAAATTCTTGGCAGAAAAAGTACATGCTCATTATTGGCCACTTGATACTCTGAAATGGAGTGATTTGATAAACAAGCAAGTTGATCAAGATATGAATAAAAATAAAGAAAAAAAACAGATAGTAATTAAAAGTAAAACCATACTGATTGACAATTATGAATTTAAAGCCATCAAAAAAATAGGACTAACCATACCGTTATTTAAAAAACAAAGTACACTCGTCTTTGAGGGTCATTTTGAAGAATTCTATGCTCATATACATATTACAACAAAAGCAGAAGACTATCTTGAAATTTTCAACAAACTTATGCACTGGAGATCAAGATATTTTCCAGACAGTATATTGCCCTAGATTCTAACCTCTCTTTTCCTAAATACTAAAGTTCATACAAAATTTAGAAAATCATGAATTTTATTTTATAATTATTGTCTATTCCATGAAATATCGTATGCAATAATCCTGTTTTGTTTTGGTTTTGCCTTTTGTGCCATTCCCCATTCGTTAGGAGTATGACCTGAATTAAGCTCAGAAATTTCTCCCCACTTGAATTTGGGTACTTTAGCTGTTTCCATAAATATTGGTAGTAAGATTTCATCTTAAGCAGTAGGACTGCACTGCATCTTAGATTCTAAACTCTCTTTTTCTAAATCCTCAAGTTTGTACAACTTATGCATTCACACATGAAAAATTCCACCAAAGGTGTTATTGCTATTATTGTTGGCCTTGTGGCATTTTATGGAATAATGATGGCACTATTTAATACACCATTTTGGGGATATTGATTTCTAAAAACTTAAGTTAAAATCCACTATACTTTTTCTCATGAAACATACTGAGGATTGTGCATATAGAAATACCAATGATCTGAAACATGTCCACTGTTTTTGCATATGTCACAAAATTATCATAAACAAATGAATTTAGATTCTGTTTTCTCAATTGAGATTTACTTTTATTTTGTTTGTGTAAAGAGCACTTGTGGATAATGTAAAGTTGCATTAATTTGTGGATTTTGTATTGTTGTAATATTATCTGTAATGTTTGTTTTTCTTCGTTAGATATTTCCTAAAATACTAGTTTTTAAAACCATCATTTGTGGGAGAAAAAGAGGCATTAGCATTTCTTAAGAAAAGCAACAAATCCATTATTCTGGCTTGGGAATCTTACAAGTTGCAGATTGGTCATTCTGAGAACAAACAGCTAAATGATGTCTTCAAACAGATGTTTAAAGCATGGACACTGTCAAATCAAAAAGCAATAGACATTCTTGAAAACAAACATACCAAAACTGTAAAGAAAACACCAATACCAAAAGACAAAAAATCTGTAAAAAATAATTGAATTTCTAATTACTCGTTTAGTAATTTCTGAATCATTGCTTCAACATTACCTGATTGTCCAAAAGAGACATCCCTTAGGATTCCTTTTCTATCTACTAGTATCATAGATGGTGTTCCTTGCAGTGCAAATTTTTCAAATGTCTCTGCTGAATATTCTTTTGTTTTCATATAGTCTTTGACTCTTTGAATGATTTGATTCCTATAGTCTTCCGGTTGGGAATCAAATTCTGGAATTTGTCCATAAATGAATTGTGAGACTTTGTCCTCGCTTACTTTCCCATCTGTTTTAGTTAACTTGTCCATTGCAAGAGGAAATGGAATTTTGTATGGTAATTTGTTGTCTTTTTGTAATTGTCCATACGTTGATAGTGCTTTTTGTGTTTCGCCAATAACCTCACCTGTTTGAGCTAGCATTTTCAAATTATCCAAAGTATTTTTATCATAATCCTCAAATGCTGTGGCAATTCCTATTACGCGTACACCATCATCTTTGTATTTGTTGTAGATGCTAATTGCTTCAGGAAGTGCATGCATAAAACAACCAGGACAGTTCACCTGAAATACCTCTACTAAAACAATATGATCTTTTTCCTGATCAAAGTTTGTTGGGGCTCCTTGAACCCAATCAGACACTGCAAAATTTGGTGCTTTTTGTCCTATTATTGCACTCATTATATCCTATTGATTTTTTTTTCCATTAAATAGATAACGCATATGCAAAATGAGTGAATATTTCGGGTAACCTAATATAGGATATAAAAAACCTGAAAACAAAATGCAGGCAGTAACTCAAGACAGATTAGATCTTTTTGCAGAAATGGAGGCAAAATATGAAAAACAAGACACTGCATATTTTGTAAATCTTTTAACTCATCCGGATTATGTAGTGAGAACTCGTGCTACTTGCATTTTAGTTGATTTTGGCGGTGAAGATAAAGTTTCACACGTTGCGCAAGTTCTAAAAAATGATAAAAACGAACTTGTAAGACATGAAGCCGCATTTTCACTAGGCCAGATGTGCCTTTCTAGTTGTATACCTCCACTTGCTGATGCAACGTTACATGACCCTAGCATGTTTGTAAGACATGAGGCAGCCATTGCACTTGGTGTAATTGGCTCCAAAGAGGCAAAAGCCGTTTTAGAAAAAGCATTAAACGATCCTGATACACCAGTAGTTGAATCTGCAGTGATCGCATTATCTAATATTGAATTTATGGAAAAATTAAGCAAAAATGTAAAGTTTGCAAAACTAACAGGTGGATGAGATGAATTTTACACTTGGAGTTATTATTGCAGTTGGCGTTTTGGTTGCAATTAGTTTGGTAATAATTGCAATAGATCCTGGATATCTTTCAGGAATACCAGTAAAACCAGTTGCTTGTACCAAAGAGTATGTTCCAGTTTGCGGTGTTGATGGTAATACTTATGGTAATTCATGTACGCTAAATGCAGCAGAAACTGAACTTGATTATTCAGGTGAATGTGTTGAAAAACCACTCAAAGATGGTTGGCAACGAATGACATCTACACAACATCCCGGAATTGGACATGAATCTCACCAATCTGTAATGATTCTGCCATTATCTGACAAAGTTTATTCTGGCACCTTACACTATGATGCATCTGAGCCAATTCAACTAATTACTTTACATGGTCCATTAACAGATGAAGCAAAAGGCCAAGCAATTTGGACTCTGGACGGTGTAAGCAAATATGCATTAACATTTGTTAATCCAAATAATACCCAGGGAGAATGGAAATTTGCCGGCAATACACTAGTAGTACATACAAAGAAAACTGAACCATTCACTGTTGATTATATGGTGGAATATGAAGAAAAAGCAATTTCAGATACTGTAAAGACTGGTACAATACAATCAGTGCAAGACCCAGGACTTGGACACGAATCTCACCAACTTGCAGTTATTTTGGCTCCGTCCAGTGATGTTTATTCAGGAATTCTTTCCTACTCTGCATCTGAACCAATTCAATTAATTGCACTGAGAGGTCCAATTAATCCTGATGAGCATCCAGAAAAGACTTGGACTGCAGATGGTAGCACAATTTTTGAGATGACTTTTATTGATCCTGCAAATTCAATGGGCTCTTGGGAGTTTTCAGGAAATGCCATTGCACTACACACAAAAAATACTACTAATTTTACTGTAAGTTATTCTGTCAGTGCCACAAAATCTGGAGAAATTCCGCCCATCTCTGCAATGCCCGTACTTCCAATTACTCATACGGTTTCAATTCCACAAGGTGTGTCCTCTCCTGGATGTGATACTACAAACGAATGCTATCTTCCATATTCTTTAGAAATTCGAGTTGGTGACACTGTTTTGTGGAGTAATGATGATACCGCAGCACATACTGTTTCTAGTGGAACTCCTACAGATGGAATGGATGGAACCTTTGATTCTAGCTTGTTTATGTCAGGAAATACTTTTGAATTTACATTTGATGATGCAGGGACATATCCTTATTTTTGCATGGTTCATCCTTGGATGGCTGGAGAAATTGTTGTAAATGAAATTAAAGAGATGATCGTAAATGAAATTGAAGAGATGATCGTAAATGAAATTGCAGTTGGAGAGCCATCATCTGAACCTGAAGTTGTAGTACCTGAAGTTGCAGAGCCAGTTGCAGAACCCGAAGTTGTAGAGCCAGAAGTTGTAGAACAAGTTGTAGTGCCCGAAGTTGAACCAGTCGAAAAACGCGCAGCTCCTATAGAAATTACTATGGCACAAGGTTCAGGAGCTCCTGGATGTGAAACCACTCATGAATGTTTTCTTCCTTATCAAGCTGAAATTTATTCTGGAGAACCTGTAGTTTGGATTAATACCGATTCTTCATCTCACACAGTAACTAGTGGATTGCCTGCAACTCCTGATGCTATTTTTGATTCAGGAATGATCATGCCAAATCAGAAATGGGAGTTTGTCTTTACTGACTCTGGAGAATATGATTACTATTGTATGATACATCCTTGGATGACAGGCAAAGTTATTGTTAGTTAGAATCTCAAATTCTAGTTTTTTGCATAATTATGCGCATATTATTACCAAGGCTATTTTTAACCCCTAAAACTGGGCATTTTAGGCTAACTTTAGGCATAAAATATATTTATATATGTTGCTAGTGAAATTAATTCTATATGTCTGATTCTGAATTGGATGCTATAATTAGCATGGTGGAAAGGGAGAAAAAAGCATTTTTAAAAAAAGACGCCCTGGATACCTCAAACCAGCCACTAAAGATTGTAAGCAGATTTGAAGAAGTTATGAAAATAACACGTTTTCTACTGGACTACAAGCAAGGATATGTTGTTCCGCTTGTATCAATTTACGGCAGAAGCGGCACTGGAAAATCAACACTGGTAAGACATGTTTGCAACCATTTGCCTGAGATCAAACTATGTTTTGTAAATCTTAGAAAAGCAAAGACCGTGTTTGGCGGAGTGAATCTTATCTTAAATGAATTAGATCAGCCCAGTCTTACCAGTGCACAGGGTATGAATCTTGGAATGCAGAAAATTCAAGAAACAATCTTGGATACAATGCGGTTGCAGAAAAAGAAACTGCTTGTTTTAGTCCTTGATGAGTTTGATGTGATATTTTATGACAAACGCGGCAATCCTTCTGACTTTGTTTACAAACTAGTGGAAATGATTGCAGAACTAAAAAACAAAGGCTGCCTTGCAATGATAATTACAATATCAAATAATATTCTAACTGACTATAATCTTGATGACAGGATAAAATCCAGAATTGGAAACTCTGAGATATTTTTCAAGCCGTATTCAAATGAAGAGATGCTAAAGATTCTACGGCAGAGAGCCGAAGATGCATTTAGTGAAGAAATAGATGAAAGCGTTTTAGAGAGATGCACAGAAATCAGCTTTTTGGAGCACGGTGATGCCCGGCGTGCAGTGGACTTGTTAAGAGTGTCTGCCGAAATTGCAGCAAAAGAAAATAAAAAACTCGCAGTAAGGCACGTCAATGTAGCATCGCAAAAAATACAAAAAGACAGAGTAGAAGAAGTGATTTCAAGTCTATCTAATCATAGTCAGTGGATTTGCCAGGTATTGGCAGCAAAGTCATTTTTCCATGAAAAAGACTGGCACACTACTATGTCCATATATGAAAGTTATAAAAAATATTCGGACCTAGTACCTGTGAGTTATAGGAGATTCTCTGAGTTGCTAACAGACCTTAAAAATTCTGGGATTTTGGTATCTAATACAAGTTCAAAGGGGCAAAATGGATACAACTCAGAGTTCAAATTTGCCGTTGACCTGCAAACTATAATCGATATGTTAGATGAACAATGGTGGAAAGAAAATGTTCAAATTCCAAAAACAACTTTGGATGATTTGAATGCAACTAGAATTAAGAAAAGTGATCCAAAATATAGTGAACATCTAATGTCGATAAAATTGGCAAATGAATGGTGGTAAGAGTAATTTTAGTTTGAATATTGACCTGTAACGATTACCTTCTATGTTTTCTTTTTACCCCTACATTTTTACAGTAAATGAAAATTATATCAATATGTAGGGGTAACTAATTGTGAGAATAAAGAAAAAACGCTCAAGTGTTTGACTTATTCTTATTTTTCATTTAACTAAACAGGAAATTCAGCAGCAATTAATCTCTGTTCAATAGTTTGTCTGTAAAGATGATTCAATGAGTAAGTACGGCCTTGTTTTAATCTCAAAACTAATCGGTCATTAACTAATTTCTTTAATTGCTTATCTGTATTTTTATCATTGTTTTTTACTACCATTCCAACACGTCTTTTCATCTTTTCATAGTTGGTATAATCTTCACCCCATGCACCCTCTTGCCACAAGTAAAACAAGATTGTATCTTGTATCTCAGCATCAGTCATTGTGCTTTTAACAATAGTACTCAAATGATACTATTCAGGATTAATCTTTAAGTATATTGATTATATCATTGATAGTATGACCGAAGCAGAGTCAGGTATAATTGCACTTTATGGAAATTCGCCACGTATGAAAATGGTTGATTTTTTCATGGCTTTTCCAAAAAACGAGTTTACTGTACCTGAATTAGTTGCGGGCATTGGTATGAGCCGTACTACTGCATTCAAAGAAATTGATAAATTATTAGCCAATGCCATGATCATACAATCTGGCAATGTTGGAAAATCACCAACTTACAAAATCAACAAAAACAGCTCAATAATCTATTTAATGCAAAAGATGGTTAGTCTTAGAAGTAAAACATCGGCTACATCTCAAATAAGAAATCGAACATTAAGCACACTGCTAAGAAAACAATTGGAGACAATAGACCAATTATACAATAGAGAGACAATGCTCAAAACAGAACTCAAGTTAACACGTACAATGATTAATGAAATACCAACACAATAATCCTGATGCATATTGCCTACTACACTAACAATCAAGAATATAGTTAAAGAATATCCTTGCATTTCCTGTCATACAAACTGCTGCAAAGAGTATACGATATTTGTTAATGCGCATGACATTTACAGACTTTCAATTAACCTTGGATTGGAACCTGAGAATTTTCTTGAGATTTATGGGGCAAAGGATTTTGATCTTGGCATAAAGGTAAAAGAAGGTCTGGTAGATCTTGCTTTAAAACAAAAAAATGGCGGATGCATATTTCTTGAAGAATCCAAAGATGTCTTTCGATGTACCGTAAATGAATTCAAACCAAGTGTGTGCAAATCATATCCCTTTCAGATGCAAGATGGAAAATTAATCCAGATGAGTGATAAAATGTGTCCTGTTGACTGGGATACAAAAGAATTTGAGACAATGATGGCAATTCATCTCAAAAAAGACGAAGATGAATGGAAGTTCTATAACGATCTCATCTTGGAATGGAATGCAAAGCACTGGATAAAAAAGCCGCTATCTGCATTTCTAAGATTTATTCTAGACAGAGTGGCATTTTCTTTAAAATTTGAAAAGTCTTGACAATTCAACTGTAATGCATCAGGCATGTTTTTTGCCTCAGCGGATATCAGAGTAAAAGCACTAGGTATTCTAAATCGAAATAGTTTTGTCTTTAGAAGGTGGAAAAATAATGCAGGTACCATAAAAAATATCACGACAAGGTTGGAGATATTTGGTATTTGCATGAATTGTAATGATCTTATTTATCGTCTCTAGTATTAATTTTCAAAACATATATCAATTGATATATATATCATTTGATATATTATTCTAATTCCTTAGCCTCGATTTTTAAATAATCTCTTACTATGCTATCTCTAATTTTGAATCTTTTTTCTACATGTTCTGTTAGATCCGAGTCTTGCAAGTTACTCATGTAAAATGATAATTTTGTCATTGGAACTCCAATCGCGTGACTAATTTCAGAATATGATAATCCTTCTTCTGAGGTTGCTAATGCTCTTAGTATTGTTTTTAGAATTGGTCCTCCTTTCACATTTCCCAAATCTTCTGATAGGATATAATCAACATAGTTTTTGAGTGAACCTAGAGGGTTGGTGAGAATATCGTAATAGGTCTCTTTGATATCTTCTTTTGGTTTCCATGCTTCTGCAAGAGCCATTAAATAAAATGGATGTCCTCCCACTAATTCAAATGCTTTTTCTGGAATGTTCTCTTCTACTTTGATTTTTTTTGCACTAAGATACTTTGTAAATAACTCTATAGAGAATTTTTTATTCATTCCTTGAATGATGATTTTTTCAAAATGTGTAAATAGTGGTGACTTTCCACTATCTAATATTTTATTTAACATGTGAACCCTAGATCCGCTAATGATATACGAAACATTATCTCCACGTTCTTGGACTACTGCTCTGAACAAATTAAAAATATCTTTCAATCCATCATATCTCTTAAGATCTGTAAAATCTTGAAACTCATCTAAAATTATAACAAATTTGATATTGCCTTTTTCAGATAATGCCTTCAATGTTCTAAAAACAGAATAAAATATGTTGGTATAGTCTGGTTTTTTTTCATCAAATTTTATTTTTGGAATAACTGCTCCTTCCGCTGTAATTTCTGCACTAATACTTGTTATATTTTTTGATTTAAACGCATCGAGTAATTTTGATACTATCTCACCCATGATCTTTGTTGTTACTGTTTTTGCTTTTTGAGATCCACCAAGTTTTTGGATATATCCATCAAAAATTGTTTTTTGTAACTTTGTAAAGAAAATTTTTGGTTCTGCCATGTTTTTTTGTACATCAAAATATATAGGAATAATCCCTTCTTCTTTTGCAAGTAAATCTTGAAGTTTTACAAGAATTGATGTTTTACCAATTCTACGATAACCAATAACTGCTACATTGTAATTTATTGACTTTGATTTCATTTTGGTAAAGAGATCTGCCACCTCTTCTTTTCTATCTACGAGTTCTTTTGGTGAGGCTGGACTGCCTATTTTGAACTTAGCCATGACTATTATAATATATCAAATGATATATATATCATTTGATATATGTTTTAAAAATAGACTCGATCAGAAAATCTCTTTTGGCAATAAACAACAATGTTTCCTATTACAATATTCCAATTCTCTAGGGCTCTTCCCAATTGATGGTTTCTACACCGCCATTATTAATTTCAACTTAATTATATAGAAACAGATTAATTTGTCCAAGTATTTGTTAGATCAGAAAATAATATTAAAAATTTCTTGTTAATGAGTGGGTTCTATTCTATATTTTTAGCAGATAATTTCTTTTTTACAATATCAAGATAGGATTTGGCCAATTCCAGCGTATCATCATCTCTAATGTCAACATATCCAACTCCATCTACTGTAATTCTACCAAGTGTTCCTTCTTGTAATTTTGGTTCTATATCTGGAGCAACTTCAGTCTCCATCTTCGTTGGTTGTTTTTGGACTCTTTGAATTGATCGTTTTGAATCAGATTTTTTTCGAGATTGTAGTTCAGAACTTATTTTTTCAGGTAATACCCCACCATGATCCAGCATCATCAATAATGCTCTAGCGCCAGAAGCATATGGTTGAGACATCCCCCCTGTAGAGGGACCAGACGGTGCACGTGATTCAGTTCTTAAATATTGGAAAAGATCATTTAAAGTAACGTTATCATCGTGTACTTGTATGTAATCAATAAAATCTTTTATGTGTGAATTTTTGACAATTTCTTTGGTGGTACTTTGAATGTCTGCAGTATTCTTTAGAGCTAGCGCTTTAGTATATCGTATTCCAAGATCGGTAAATTTGAATCCAGTTTTTACATCACCATCTACTATTTTGATAGATTTAAAGAAGTACATACTTAGATTTAATGCAGTTTTATGTAGACCACTGGTTTTAGCCAATTCATCAAGTGTAACAGATTTTTGATCTGCTTGTTTTCTATATAGTGTATTTAAAATAATTTTAAGAGTATCAAAACTTACATTAATTGGTATTCGCCATTTTTCATCACTCGCATCTTCATTTTTTGTGGAATCCATATTTTTTGAACTGGTTGTAACTATAAAACTATTAATCACATTTTTCATTTCATCTATGCTAACTCCAATAGCATTTGATGCTTCTTCATAATCAGAATCTTCAATTTGTGAAAATGCTTTTCGAACATCTTTTTGGGACAATAAACTCAAAACTCCAGATTTCAATTGGTCTAGTTTTATTCCAGAATACCACATTAGAGAATAGATATCAGCAATATCTTTCCATTTTTTATGATCTTTAGTTCTTCTTGGTAATGATATGAGTTTGGTAGATAGTAGAACTTCTGGTTTTGGAAGTAGAATTTTTACTCCAAATTCATCTACTTCAGTAAACCCCCCTTTTTCAAATACTAATTCCAATAATTTCTCATCAGCAGGTGTTATGCCCAAAATATTCTTGATATTATTAGGGATATTATCTACCATTAAGTCAACATACAAATCAAATATATCGTACAGACGTATTTTTTTTGCCTCTTCTGGTGTTAAGATTTTTTTAGTTTCTCTGTGATAATGTTGGACCAATCGAAACCCCACAGAATAAAAACCAATTTCCTCTAGTGCTTTAATAGATTGATTAAATGCAGAATTTTTTAATGCTTCTTCAGATTCATTATTTGAAAAATGAAACCCTAGATCAATATCTTTAGAACCATGATAATCTCTTCCTTTATCATTTTTGTAATTTTCATTTACTGTTAAATAAACTGCCCAACCTCCTAGTAAACAAAGAGGTTTTGTTACTTTTGAAAATACAGTGACTAAATTATCTTTTGATATTTCGGTCTCATAATTTTCGTAAAGCATTTTTCTTCTCCTTTTCTAATAACATATCTGCAGATTCTATACATACCCCACCTTCATTATACAAATCTAAAATTAATTGTGGGATTGAAACTAGCGTTAATTCTTCTATCTGAAATGATTTGTAAAATACATGGTCATCTCCAATTAAAATTCTCATATTTCCTTTACCGACTAGTCCATTTTTTATTAAGAGTTCATGCCACTTTAACTTATCTGAAGAACGTATGTAGATATCTGTACGTGACGGAAATAGATAATTTTGTATTTTATTTTCTGCTTGATATGTTGTAAGAGCATATTCTAAATTAGTTTCTTTCAATACGCCTAATGGTTTTTGGATCATGTATTCTCTATATTCTGGAATTGGTTGCCATTTTTGCCACCATAGTATCAAGGACTTGAAATTTGTTACTTTGGTTTTGTGGATGATTTTTTCTGTTTCAAGTTTTTTTAATAAATTATGAATCCAAGGATATGCACTTTCTGCCAATTTTGCTATTTGATATTTTGTTAAATTTCCATTCGGATTATTTAGTAATATTCTTGCAACTCTGCTTTTGATATTAGTTCTTGTTTCTTTTTTTACCATATCGTTTTATTTTATATATACATTCTAATAAAGATATATAGTTTTATTTTAAATACTATGTCTAAAAACTATAATTAGGCGTAATTATCTCTATTAATTTCAATAACAGTATGTTGTTTTTCTTTAAATAGGCAGTAAAGAAAATTATAGCAAAATATATCGAATATCTAACATGGTCAAAACTCTTCATATTTTAGACGATAATTTACACAAGGAACTGCTCAAAATTCAAGGCACGATTCAAGCTAAATCATGTGAATTTACAAGCATGGACGATATTCTGGCAGAGTAATGAAACCATATTCAATAGACCATTATTTTGAATTTAATCAATATGAAAGTATGAAATCAACATATTTTTCAAGCATAACCATTAATCTCATCTATGAAAGTCTTAGTCGATGAAATGTATGATGGATTAGATGAGATACTAATTGAAAAGGGGTTTGAGGCTCAAAGTGTTAAAAAATTAATTGCTAAAGGGGAGAAACTAAAAAGTGATTTTTCTGTTCTAAACTATACACATGATAATGGAATGGTTCTAGTTGTTCTCTTAATATGGCGATTGCTTTTTCATAATCATTAACTACAAAATCAATATCTATTGTTGGTCTAATCATAACATTCTGAACAGCTAATGCACCAGCACCAAAAATTGCATACTTGATTCCATTAGCCCCAAGAAGGTTGCCAAAATGTGATGCTTCTGGTAGCCATGTTTCAGCATTAGCTTCAACTCGGTCTGTTTTTTTTCATTATTTTTCTCACATAATTTTAGTGACTGATACACCTATTGATATATTGAAGACGGAATAAACATTTTATCTTCTTTTGAGCTATTCTGCATGGCTTTTCTCTCAGTGTCTTTATCTGCAACTTTTATCCTAATAATCTCATTAGATTGTACTCTATTTTCATATTCAGTGAATTTTATATCATCTACTGGAAAACATTTGATGTAGATTATAGACATGGCATTACCAATGGTTTCGCGAGGATCTTCAGTAGTTTTAATGCCAATTCCTTTGAATATATCTTGAATTATTTTTTTTGCTCTGTTGTAATCATTTTTTGAAATAGCAATTTGAACCATGTTTCGTGATTCATTTTTAGTGTATTTGATTTTACTTGTTCCAACAAAAGCATAATCAATTTTATTTTTCTCACAAATGTCTACTATGAAATCATTGGGATCCCACATTACAGTATTAATCCATCTAGCTGTTGTGATCATAGAATTAACCACTGGATGATTTTTGTTGATTCTAACAATTACTGTTTTTCCTATTTTTGTAGACTTGATAATTCCTATATGTTCAAATGCGTATACTGCTCTTCTAACTGTTGGAAATGGAATGCCTGTCTGCTGTGCTATTCCAGACATTGTGTTTCCTTCTTTAGCCACATCTATGATTCTGGCATCTCTAAACATCGATATTGACTGCATATTCATGTATAATAGTTATCTTAAGAAATTTATATAACTTTGTTTATTTAGTCAAAAATGACTAGAATATGGATGGAGGAGCGAATAGAACGCTATAGTTATTGCATGTAATCTACTCAAAAAGGACTGATTCCCCAATCACAAATTATTTCCACCGGTTAGATCTAAGAATTTAATCTATCTTGTTTCAGAGTTTGGATTTTAAATTAAAAATTCAGCCGCATCTTTTCCTTCTTGTGTAATTTTTATCCACCCTTGAAAAGAAAGTTTTTTGAAAAGAATTTGTCTTTAGAGAGGTCGGTGAGAATTTGATGAAGCAAGATATCTTTTTCCACCATATCTGATCTGCTAGTCTTAATTTTTGCCGAGACATCATTGATAAAACGTAAATTCATCTAATCATCATCTCGACAGTTTTTGCTACAGTTTTTGGATACTTCATTACGTATTTGTTAAGTTTGTTTTTAGATATGTCTTTGGCCCAATCTGCCACATCCATCGATACCCTAGTGGACGGCGTGCCCTCCTGTAGTGAGAGATAAATGAAATCAAGAATTGTTTTTTCAGGATCAGAATAGCGTAGCATTGTGTTCTTGCTTTCCTTTATGCCGAAATTTAATAGAGATGGTGAAATTTTTACAAATCTGAATTTGTAACCAACTATGTTGACCGGATTCGCTCTGAATACAGAATCGCTGATAACTTCATCGATTGTAAAATACTCGTGTGTCATGTTGTTGTATTTTAATGCTGTATGTAATCCGAAATACCAATTTTTTACACCCTTCAATTCCAATCCCTTTGCAACAAGTTCTAGATGATTGTACTTGGATTTGCCGAGCTCAAACTCTTCAAGAGATTTGATGTAGTATATTCCCTTGAAGAGTCTTACCAAGTGTTTTCTTTTTAAGAGATAACGGATAACTGACTCATGCTTTAACTTCAACACTTTACAGTATTCTTTCAGTTCTTTGACTGTCACAAACTCCTTGTTTTCCATCCACAGTTTTTCTACCAGTATGCTAATTCTCATCTTATATCATATCCTACCATAAAGTGGTGCATTCTGATATATATCATATTATACCATAAAGTGGTACTTTATGATATATAATGATTTATTGGCTTAAATCTATGCCTAAAAACGACATGTATAGTGGAATCACATATGTAAGGTAGTTCTTAACGCACTTAACATCTAGATGGTAAACTTTGTAACAAATCTAAAGGAATTGATTCATTAAGTTCAGTTTCACTAATCAGGTAATTCCTTCTATGAAAATAGGCATATGTCAAAAGCCATGTTTCTACGGAATCATTTCTATAATCTATAGGAACTGTGGACATTGAAATTTAATCATAATGTGAATTTATTAAGAATTTATAACATCATCAAGCCTAATTGGATAACAAAAAGAGTTTAGAATCTATTCCAACAAGAAACTGACTCTGGAAGATCAAATCAAAAACTCTGCAGCGTGTCTTCCTTCTTCCGTGATTTTTATCCACCTGTTTCGTCCTATTTTTTCTACTTGTATGAACTTCCAGTCATTTTCTAGTGGGGAGATAATATTTTTATCCAAGCTTGCAAATCTTGCCTGCGAATAGTTTGATTTTTCTGCTTTTACAGTGATTATTCCTTCTTTATCTGCAATTTCTGCCATCTCTTTTTTTGTAATCTTTTGATTTTTGTGCTCTGAAATTATTTTCAAAGCCTGGAGTAACTTTGGTTTTGGAATTTGTATCTCATATATTGGCAATGGAATTGTATCTTTGATTCCAAATGATTGCTGCTTTCCCTCAAATGCCGCATAACTTTCTGGTTCTGCATAAAATGGTTTTAGATTATCGCATTCTTTGAGAACCATACATGCCATCATACATGCAATTGCCTGGATTTTAGAGCCCGATGCAACATTTACGTAAATGTAATTGTCTTTTTCTTTTTCTATAATATCTTTGATTGATTTTATTGTGGAAAATATGTTCAACCTGTTTGCATAAGATATCTGAACTTCTACTCCCATCTTTTTGCATTCTTTTTTTATCTTTTCCAGATATGGTCCCGATAGATCCTTGGATCTGTTATCATGCACTAGCAACCACAACTTGTCTGCCTTTGTCTGCTTGAGTGGAATGGTGATCCTGTCCACCTCAAAGCCTAGGGGGGCAATATGAATTCGAAACGTGGCTAGATTTGGCATTATTGTATGTACAGTATGCATACTATTGTCATGTCATATAATAATTTTGATTGTACCATCAATTCATGAATCAAACACAAATAGCATTGGACTCTTGCGTAGTCATAGATGTAATAGAAAACCCCCGAGTAGCCTCTAAACTCAAAGCCAGTCTTAGAGGAAAGTCAGTCAAGATTGTATTGTGTGATGTCGTACTATCTGAGGTGTATCGTGTACGTGGGTATCTGCCACAGTATATCATTGCAAAGATCTCAAAAATCCTTGGAAGAGAGATTGAGCTATCTACAATGGATGATGATAATTCAGCAATTGCAATAACAAACCAGTTTCAAATTTGTCATAATGGGGACAACAAAATTCTAAGCTTGTGTCAAGCTAGAGACTTTGTACTAGTTACATTTGATAGAATGCTTCTACAGGCCTGTCAATTTGTTGGAGTAGTGGCATTTCATCCATTCATGGCAGGAGGAATTTGATGAATATGTTTCCTGGAATAATTTGTAAATTTGTTGGTCCATATAAGACGCCAATGATATGTGGAGACAAATATGACTGGATCTAATTTAGATTATTACAAAATTTTAGGTCTTGCACAGAGCGCCACTTTTGAGGAGATAAAGCAAAAGTATCACGAGTTGGCAATTAGATTCCATCCAGATAAGATGAAATCATCCCTAGCAGAAGTAATGATGAAACAAATCAATGAGGCTTATGATGTTCTATCAGATCCTATAAAGCGAGCAACTTATGACAAATCACACATGTCTAATGAGATAAAATCAGAGACTGGCTCACAAAGTAAAAAATCAAAAAAACAATTCAATGATGTGCTGGATAAACTTGCAAAGTATGGAAAACAGTTCTTCAAAGGAATGGCAATGTTTTCAAATGGAATAAACAAATTTTCCAAAGAAATGAATAAATTTTCACATACATCTGCACAAAATGAGAATAATCCCACCTCAAAAATACACACTCAATACAATAATCCTAGTAGAAAACCAGTCAAGCAAGTTCACGTTTATCACCATTATGATAATGACGATGATAATTATGATGATTATGACAAAGACACACAAATTTCAAATAAAACATATGAGCAAAATAGAAAATTTGCTGAAAATTTATTCTCATCTAGTGATTCAAATAAAACAATTGAATACGATGATTATGGATATAATGTAGAAAACATTTACGATGCTGATTACGATAAATTAGAAACAAAAAGACGCAAGGCAAAGCATACGAATACTGACGATTACGGCTTTAATGCAGAGGATGTCTTTGATCTATGACAAATTCTCTGCAGAAACTAAAGCCGAGAATCCGCTATCCTATTCTGATGCAAGACCAACATTTTGATATGCCAAGAAAAAGACTAGTGCAAATCCCGGATGAATTCAAATCAAAAGAGGAGAATTGAAAAATTGAAAATTAGCGACAGAATGGAAGCAGTAATTGTATTTCTGGTTATGACCTTGATATTTTTGCCAGTTCGATTTCTGTTTGTAACTTTTGTCTCTGATCATTGGTTTGGCAGTTTTGGAATCGTATCTGCATTTGCAGTAATTATGGTGATACTATCAAAGAAAGGAAAACTCGGTAAATTTGGAGAGATGTTCCAAAGACAAATGATGAAAATCCATACAGGTAAGCGCCGAAAATTAATCTACACCCATTTGGCTCTGAGTGTCTTTGTTATGGGATTGTTTGTTGTTTCAATTAATTTAGGAAATACTGTCTATATTGATCAGAAAAACGAGATCATACAAATAGCAGAATTACACGGTGAATCACTAAAAGAGCCTGCAGACATGCAGAGATTAACTCAGGAATTAAAGGAAATTTCTACAGAGCAACTACTTGCCTCATTGGCAGCCATGCCTGTATTGCTGATTTACCAGTTTCCATACTTTGCTGGATTGATGGCCATTGAAAATGACCTGACATCTAGGTTCTTTTTGCATTTCTCAACAGTCGGATTTGTAGAGGTATTAGAAATGATAGGTGTGCTGATATTTTACAGAGTGACATTGAAAAAACCAGTGGTGGAATTATGACTCTGGTAACAACTCGTGAAATTTGGAATAGAAATAAACTTTTGATAGTTTCAGCAATTACCATACTTGTTTTGTTTTTTCCTACTGGGTTTGTCCATGAACTGGGACACATTCTAGTTTGTACCAGTAACGGATATGATTATGTTTTTAGTATTGCTGATCTTGCCTTGAATGTTCATTGTTCTGCTTCTCCGCAACCAATTTTACTGTATTTTGCACTTGGTGGAATTTTTGGAATGATTGCAAGCTTGTCATTGTTTTTATCAAAAAAGATTCGTTCCAATCCTGGAATATTTATCGGAGTAAGTGTGACTGCATTTGATCATTTTTTAAAATCAATCTTTGAGACATTTACCCACTCTGCATATCTGTCTAATCTTAGTTTGTCTATTTACATGAGTGTAATCACTGTATTTTTCATGCTTGTCTTGTTTGTATTTTTTAGCGTACGTACCAAAAGAAAAACATCGTTCTAGATTTTTATTGGATCTATCTTTTTGATTGCTGATTTTGTTTGTCTTTGTAATCTTTGCAAGTACTGAATACGTTCTTGAATGCTTTGTAATTCCATACTTTTGAGTTCTATTGGTTTTATCTTGATCTTCATAGATTCTTTATCCGCTATTTTTTCAGATACAAAATCAATGTTTTTTCTCATATTCTGAATTATTTGACTATCTAGATTGATGCTGTATAGTTTTGATTTTGTTGTTTTTTGGTTGATCTTTACCATTCCAATATTAACAAGACTATCAAAATACTTGTAAAAAGTAGTCTTGGACATTCCCAACTCTTCAATTATATCACTTACTGTAAACTCGTTTTTAGGAAAACTGAGTAAAAAATCCAACAACTTTATGTTTGGTGAATTACCGTATATTTTAAAAATTAGACCATTTTCCATATATTCAATATTGTTTTAAAACTATAAAAACTATGCACATATGTAGTACGATAAGTGTACGAATATGTTGTATGATTTTTCAGATAATGAACTGTTGGCTCAGATTCTTTCATATCTTTGGGATCAAGGTGCATGGGGTGAAATTTATACAAACTATACTAAAATGAAAAAAAGACTCCACCATATTGTCAAAAATGATGGCAAGAATATCGAAAAGAAAGTAAAAGAATTGTCAAAAATTAATTGGGTGGAAATACACAAAAATGGAGATACTATATCTTTAAACCCTATTTACAAAATCATGATTAAGAATTTTAGAGATCAGTATCTGTCTTAATTCTTCGTACTGGAATTGTCATGAATTCTCTAAATATTACTCATAATAGTATGTACAGTATGCATACTATTGACATGTTATATAATAATTTCTAAAATCAAATTACTTCATGAACACAAACACAATACAAAAAAACGGCAAAGTGATTTCCAGTTTTTTTCCAAGGATAATTCGCGAATTTGATGACGGTCCAGATGAGAAACCAATGATGTATGGTGAAAAATATTGAAAGTATTGGATTTAGGCGAAACTGAAGGCGCGTTTGGACTATTGATTCGTGATAAGAATAATCACGATAATTACATGCTACTAAGTTTTGAGAATCCAGATGAGATAATTACTTCATTTGATGATTTGAAAAAACAATTCAAGGGAGAAAAAAATGATCGGTGTCTCTAGATTGTTTCTTGTTCCAGCAATTAGTGCATTTGTTGTATTGATTCCTGTTATTGGTGTGTTTGTCTGGTTTTTTATAATCATATATTGGTATAACAAAAATAATTTCAAAATTCACAGATTCTTTAGAGGTCAGAATTATGAGCAAAATGAAACGTCTAAGGGTACTTTGGAGGAATTAAAATGAGTGATACTATATTAGAAAAACAAACAAAGACAGTTCTAAATCTAACTCCCATTCAAAAACCTACTTACTATGAAATAACTAATCAAAACACAATATCTGACATAAAATATCAAGATATACACTATTACATGCACAGTAGAGAAAAAACCATCGAGTCAAAAGATCATATTCATATTGATTTTTTTAAAGCACTCTCTGAAATGAAAGATTTAGACTGGAGTTATGAAAAAAATTACATTGGATTTTTCAATAATAGAACAAACGAATGTGTCCAATTCGTACGTAAAGATGAAGAGAAATGGTATGCAGAAGTGCCAATCATGCACGGAAAAAACTGGGAAGGGTACGCATGGGGTTGTAATTCTGACTCAAAACTAGTTTTTGACATGATGCATTTGTTCTTCGATGAGGTAATATGGTTTCATATGCTTCCTTGGAAAATGACGAGGTTTGATCATTGACAAAATCAGATGAACGTCTTAAAACTGCATCAGAAATATGCTCGGATATTCGAATTTCTTTATCAAAACATGCAACACTTGAAGAATCTATCAAAGTGATGACCTTTTGGAACTATAACCAAACACTTGTGATGGACTGGCCTCGGTGTTTGGGATTGATAACTGAAAATTCCATATTAAAATTTCAATTAGAGCATGGACGAGATTTAATGTCAAAAGCAAAATCTATTGAGGCAATGGAATCACCACCACCCATCATTAATTGGAATCAACTAATTACTAGAGAAATTCTTGAATTGCTTTATGATGTAAAATATCTCTTGGTAAGCAAGGATAGAAAAATCAAAGGAATCATCACACCGATGGATGCATTAAAGGAGAGAAATAATTGAAAACTCTACCTTGTCCAAATTGTAAGAGTACAAACATCTGTAAGATTAGTTATGGATATCCTGGAGATGAAGAAGAATATCTAAAACTAGTTGCCGAAAAGAAAATTTATCCTGGAGGGTATATTATTGACGATGATTCGCCTTCATGGTACTGCAATAATTGTGAAAATAAATGGGGAAGATATTCAGATGGTATAGATTCTTTTGATTATGATCAAGGCTTTAATCTTGATGAGGTGTATGATTAATGCAGACTCTGTTTTTTACTGTCAAAGAGTGGAATAGATTTGCCTGGAGTATGCAAGAAATTCTGTGCAAAAAATATGATGTTATTTTGACAGATTACCAGACAAGAAAAGAGAAAACCATATCACTGCTAAATAAAATCAATATGAAAAATTTCAATAAAGGAATGGATACATTTAACAAATCATTAAACAAATTTAGCCAGACAATTGATTCTTTGACTAGTAACAAATCAAGTTTTACAGGCTTTGATCAAGGCAAAAGTATGGATGAGACGCTCGGTAATGCTAAATTTTCAAAAGACGAGATATGGGGCAAGGCAAAGGAAAATACCCCATCTGTTAGTATCTGGGGTAAGCCAATCCGATTAACCGATTCCCCGGTTAGTATATGGCCAAAAAAACAATCTCAAAATAAAGACCAAAAAACAGATACGGAGATTTGGTAAATGTCTAAACCCATATCTGATTCTAGAAAAAAGAGTCTTTCTGAAGCATTTGTCAATTCATTTGGTGGATATCCGATTGGATATGGCTTGGGGATTGTGATTTTACCTCTATCTGTAGGCTGGATTCAAAAAGATCCTCTTACGGCAAATCTGTTAATCACTTTGATTTATGCCACAGCGTCTTTTGGTAGGACATATTTTTTGAGAAGATATTTTGAGAAAAAAGGAATTGACGATAATTTTATCCGACTTGGAATCAACGGAATCCGAAAAATCATCATAAAAGTGAAAACTCCATCTTTATTTTCTACTAGAGATGAAAAAACATGATGAAAAAATTTGTAAAGAATTTTTGGTCATTAAATGTAGATGAGGCACTAGTTGCCAATTGGTTAAAACAAAAAGAAATACTTGGATCAGATTATGAAGTCTTTTTTCCAATTAATGCACAATTAGAATATGTTGATTTGATTGTGTTTAACAAAAAAAATCAAAAAACTGCAACGATTCAAGTAAAATCGTCACAAAGCTATCTTGTAAAAGATAAAGAGGGTGATTATTGGGCTAGTGCACATAGATTTGAATCAAACAAAATAAATCCAAAAAAAGTTGATTTTTTTATTTTTACCTGTTTTTATCCAACAACCTTAGAAAAAGAACAGAAATCCAGAGACATTACAAGTCACTTTGTGGTATTTACAACAAATGAATTACAAAGATATTTTGAAAAATATAAAAGTACAAAGATGATAAAAACAGAAAAAATTGGTTTTAGTTTTTACGTTTATCCGCTGAATGACAAAGGAAAATTGTACGAAGATTGGGAATTAAAAGAGGAATATACAAGAAATGATTACAAAAAACTTGACCCCATTCCTAATGTAATGGATAATTTCAATAAAATCAAACAGGAATTAAAGTAATGCCTAATTTTGAAGAAAACAAACATCCAAGGGATCATGGCAAGTTATCAAAGCCTGGAGCACAGGGCAAGCAAAAAGATGACAAGATCAAAGGCATGGGCGATTATGATCTAGGTGGAAATAAATCTCAGTCAAAATCAATTAAAGGTCAAACAAAAAAAGAAGATAGTGATAAAAAAGCATTAAACATCAAAGCTAAGGAAATATGGGATAATTACACTGATGAACAAAAACGAAATGTGTATTCAACGTACACAGGAATTCATCCAAAAGATGTTGATACAGGAGGGATGGAATACAGCATGTTACCAAAATATGTCAAAATGTCACTTGTAGATCAGGCAGTTGATCCATCACTCGGACCATCCGAATCAAACAAAAAAAGAAACAGGAAATGAGTAAATCAAAAACAAATGCAATGCTTCACATGAAACCAAAAAATGCAGAACACAAATATCCTAAAAATCTAATCTAAACATTCTATACAAAAAACAAGCTGTAATTGTAGGTGCGATAAAACCCATATATGATAAATATACAGGTCTATTACAAATCTAACGGATATTGGAAATCAGCACATGGTGGTGGAAGTAATGATGCAGTAGAATATTTTCCAAAACATTTAATTTTGTTATTTCATTATAACTACACATACAATTATTGCCATTTTGAGTAGAATATCAACAGACTGGAAACTTATTTTTGGGAAAAGACTTTCGATCCTTGATTAAAAGAGATATTCAATAACTCTATAAACAATTAATTTTACAATAGTATCATGCGAGATAAACTAGGCGGATGGCCATATGACACCAAAAAAGTTGACGGAAAAATAGTGATTCATTTTTATCCAAAAGGAGAAGATCTCAAACACCCAAATGCTCCAAAGTTTACTCTATCTTTGGACAAAGAAGATCTAAAGAAATTAGCAAAATTTGGATAAGCTGCGATCTAAAAGCAGTTAGAATCAAAGTTATTTAGTCCATTTTTTATTATTATTTTATGGGATACAAGGAAGCTCGTGAGTTGTACAAACAAAAACACAGCAAAGCTCTAAAAAATTCATGGATTGCGCATGTGCTTAGTGACCATGGAAAAACCCATGGTAAATCTCCTGCTAGAAAAGGGGGTTACAAGTATCCATGTCCTGATGAAATCAGGCCAAAACTAGAAAAAATTCTCAAAGAACTCAAAATGATCTAATAGTTTTAGAACTTACATACACAACTATTACAACTTACATACACAACTATTATAAATAATCATACAAAATCGTCAATTGTGGTACGTGTTCTTACTAGAGAAACGGACAAAGAAACGGGGACTATGGCTTTTGATGCAGTCAGAGGCGTTCAGGCAGGAAGGGAATTTTATGTTGCAATGATCTCTTTTAAAACAATTGCAGAGCATTTCAAATTTGATGATCCTAGCATAGCAGCAGATCAAAGAGCACAAAGAAAAATTAGAGAAACAAGAGTGCCACAAATTGCAAATTATATTATTCAAAATCCTGACAGCTATGTCTTTTCTTCAATTACAGTTTCAGTTGGAGGAAAAATGAATTTTCAGCCTTCCCCTGGACTAGGTGAGTTGGGTAGAACAGGAACTTTGAAGATTTCCATGGATTCACCACTTTTGATAAATGACGGACAACATAGATGTGCTGCAATTAAAGAAGCATATTCTAAACACAAAGAATTTCAAAATGAAAAAGTTTCAGTAGTGTTATTCTCAGACAAGGGACTAGAACGAAGCCAGCAAATGTTTGCTGATTTGAATAAACATGCAGTAAAACCTACAAAATCATTGGGGTTATTATATGATCACAGAGATACTTTTGCAAGATTTATTGTAACTTTGGTAAATGATGTTGATGTGTTTTATAGCAGAACAGAAACAGAAAGAGCAAGCATTGCACCTCGTTCTAAAAATTTCTTTACATTAAATGGAATTGCAGATGCAACTAGATACTTGCTTAAACTAAAAACAAAGTCTATACCACCTGAAAAACAAAAACTTGCAGTAGAATTTTGGGAAACAGTAACAAAAAACATGCCTGATTGGCAATTACTCCTTGATAAAAGTAATAAAGTATCTCCTTCTGACTTGAGAGAAAGATATGTTCATGCTTATACTAACATTCTAAATGCAATTGGTCTTGCAGGACATGTTCTTGTAACTCAACATGTAGATTGGAAAAACATGTTAAAAAATCTAAAACAAATTCCTTGGGAAAGAGATGATCCTATTTGGGAAGGAAAAATTATGATTGATGGTAAAATGATCAAAAATAAAGTAGGAATCAAAAAAGCAGTTGATGTTATTTTACACAAATGTGGTTCAAATACAACGTTAGGTGAATTTGAAAAACAGGAGGCAAAAGCATGACTACTGATTCTGTGTTTCAATCACGTAAATTAAAGGAAATTTATGATGAAGTAAGAGAAGTCTATCTGAGTGATAATAGGCCATGGATTTTGGGATTCTCTGGTGGCAAAGACTCTACATGTATGGTCCAGCTGGTATGGCATGCAATATCCGATTTACCTATAGAAAAAAGACAAAAGAAAATTCACATCATATCTTCAGATACTCTAGTAGAATCCCCCAAAATTGTAGAGCAAATTACTAATACTTTGGATAGTATGGAAAAAGCTGCAAAAGAGCAGGGACTACCAATATCTACTAATCTTGTCAGACCTGAAATTAAAGACTCTTTTTGGGTCTGTCTTTTGGGATTAGGTTATCCAGCCCCTTCCAACAATTTTAGATGGTGTACGGATAGACTAAAGATTAGAAATGCAGATAGATTCATCAATGAAAAAGTCTCTGAATACGGTGAAGCTATAGTAGTACTTGGAACAAGAAAAGATGAAAGCGGTTCTCGTGCACAATTGATGAATCTTTATGAAATCAAAGGAAGCTACTTGTCAAGACATTCTAAATTTGCACAGACCTATGTGTATACACCATTGCGTGATTTTATCACAGAAGATGTTTGGAATTATCTATTACAAAACAAAAATCCTTGGGGTGGTAATAATCGTGATTTATTGGCATTATATCAAAATGCAAATGCCGCTGAATGTCCACTAGTTGTAGATTCCAGTACTCCGTCATGTGGCAATTCTCGATTTGGTTGCTGGGTTTGTACTGTGGTGGATAAGGACAAGTCAATGGAGAATTTAATAGATTCAGGAGAAGATTGGATGCAACCATTATTAGAATTACGTCAAGAACTCAAAGACACTCAGGATCCAGAGAAAAAATTAGAGATTAGAGAATTCAAAAGAAGAGATGGCAAAGTAATGTTTTACACAGATGGTACTGAAAAAATTACCCCTGGACCATACAAGATTGATTTTAGAAAAGACTTTTTGAGAAAATTACTAGAGGCTCAAAATAGTGTAAGAAAGAATGGTCCAGACCCAAAAATGAGCCTAATTTTAGAAGAAGAACTACATGAAATTCAGCATATTTGGAGAATGGAACAAGGTGACTGGGAAAACTCTGTCTATCAAATTTATGAAAAAATCACAGGTCAAAAAATCTCTCCAATCCAAGAAGACCTTGGTGGATTTAGCAAAGTAGAACAAGAGATACTAGATAAGGTCTGTGAGAAAAACAATGTTCCAAAGTTATTGGTATCAAAATTACTACATGCTGAATTTGATTCCCAAGGAATGACTAGACACTCCAAAGTCTTTACAAAGATTGGAAAAATTCTATCTGAAGAATGGAGAGGTGAAGAAAAATTAGATGACATAAAAAAAGAACTCAAATACAAAAAAGAAGAAAAGAGGGAATACGAATAATGCATCTGACCAAAGTTACTTTGAAAAACTATGGCGTGTATAGAGATAAAGTAGAATTTGATCTAACCACGACACCGGATAAACCTGTAATACTAATTGGTGGAACAAATGGAGCTGGAAAGACCACCTTATTTGAATCCGTATTAATTGGATTTTATGGACAATCTTATTTTGATAAAAAAACTACACGTAAAGACTATGAGAGATTTTTAGCAAACAAAATTCATAGATATTTAGGAACTACAGCTTCGGCTGATTCCACATCAATCATAATTGATTTCAAGTTTTTCCACAATGGGGCAGTTGATGATTATACTGTTGATAGAACATGGAAAAATGAAGATGGAAGAATCATTGAAGAATTAAAAATAAAAAAGAACGGACAACGCTTAGATTCAGTTGAAGAATCACAATGGCAGTCATTTATTGAAGAATTAATTCCTAAAGGAATTGCAAAACTGTTTTTCTTTGATGGTGAAAAGATTGTAAAAATGGCAGAAGAAGAAAATGAAGACATTGAGATAAAATCTTCTTTTGATTCTTTATTAGGATTAGATATTGTAGAACAACTGCATTCGGATTTACGAGTACATATCATGAGAAACATGAAAGATGGTACAAAAGCAATCCAGATTCAACATGATAGTTATCTAAAAGAACGAAATGAAAACTTGGAAGAGACTGTACGATTACAAGAAAAATTAGCTCAAAAAGGAGGCGAGATAGATGAGATTAGCAAGGAAATTGATGTCCTTGAAGCCAAAGTATCTAAAATCGGAGGGGGATTTGCCTCAAAAAGAGAGGATCTCAAGGCTAAGAAATCATTTTTAGAAATGAAGCAAGCGGTATTGGAAAATGACCTTCGAGTGATGCTTGCAGGACCATTGCCATTTTGTCTAATTCCAAAGCAAATCAAATCACTCAAGACCGAAATTCAAAAAGACGAAACAATACTCAAAAAACAATTTGAAAAAAAGATTCTAGAAGAAAAATTAGATGAGATATCGACATCACTAAACTCTAAAGAGTTTTGGATTGGAATAGATGCAGATTCAAAAATTAAAGAAAAAATCACTAAAAATATTTCCTCTTTATTTTTATCGGATAAAAAATCAGAAAAACTGGTCAGTATGTTTAATTTTTCCCCCCTAGAATCATCACATATTATTTCTCTGATTGATAATTTGAAAACAGAACATCTTGATAATCTCAAAAAAACATCAATGGAGTATAGTAAAGTAACTGATGAATTACAACGAATAGATGTTTCTCTAGTTAATGCACCAAAAGATGATGAAATTGGACCATTGATATCTCAACTAAATTCTCTACATGAAAATCAAGGTATTTTAAAAAATGAGATTGAACATTTAGAACAACAAATAACAACAAAGAACGCTTATCTTAAAATGATTAATGTTAAACTACGAAATATTATTGCAGATAAATACAAAGACAAAAATGCAGAAACACAAGCAGAACTTGCAAGTAAAGTTCAAAAAGTACTAGATGAATATATTGAAAAATTAAAAGTAAAGAAACTAGATTTGCTTGAAGTGTATCTATTAGAAGAAATTCAAAGACTAATGCATAAAGAAAATCTGATCACCAAAGTATCAGTGAATAAAGAAACATTTGACATTACATTATATGATAAAAATGGTCTTATTCCAAAAGATTTGTTATCAAAGGGGGAAAAACAAATGTTTGCAACTGCAGTATTACTTGCATTGGCAAAGACTTCGGGTAAGCCACTTCCATTTATGATAGATACACCTTTGGCAAGATTGGATGTTGGTCATCGTGATAATTTAATTGAAAAATTCTTCCCATATGCATCTCATCAGGTAGTGATATTTTCTACGGATAGTGAAATCGATGAGAAATACTATCCAAAAATGAAGCCGTATTTATCCCGCTCATACGCTATGGAGTATCTCCCAGGTAAGGGCAAGACAAAGCAGCATTTGGGCTATTTCTGGGACGATAATGGAGTAAAACAATATGCAGTTTAGTCGATTTAGGTTCAGTTCCAGGACTCAGAATCTGTATGGGATGCTAAAGCACAAGACAGGATTGGGTGTCAACGTATTGGCAAGATACGGACTGTGTTTATCTCTGAAAGACCCATCAATTCCAAACCCTGAAGAATTTGATGAAAAAGGAATGGAGATTCTCCCCAGTGTGTTATTTGGTGAAAATGAGAATGTATACATGGCATTAATGCTTGAGCGATTGGCAAAAGATAATTTGGATCCAAAATTATATCTGCACAAAATGACACGAGCTCATCTGAATCGTGGTGCAGCTGCACTGTTTCCTAGAATTAATGATTTGTCTGACTTTAATGATATAATTCAGCAAGAGCAAAAATGAGTGAGATAAAATTTCCAATTTACTTGGATCATCACGCTACTACACCGGTTGACCCACGAGTACTCAAAGAAATGCTGCCATACTTTACCGAAAAATTTGGTAATGCATCTAGTCTTGATCATACATATGGATATGAAGCATCATTAGCAGTAGAGGATGCACGTGAAAAAATTGCTCAGGGGATTAATGCACGACATGATGAGATTGTATTTACATCAGGTGCTACAGAATCAGATAATATTGCATTGATTGGTACAATGCAAAAATATGCAGATAGAGGTGACCATCTAATTACCTGTGTAACTGAACACAAAGCTATACTTGATACTGCAAAACATTTAGAGAGTTTGGGAAAAAAAGTAACGTATCTGCCAGTAAATGAATTTGGTGAAATTAATTTAGATGAATTAAAAAATTCCATTACAGATAAAACTGTCATGATTAGTATTATGACTGCAAATAACGAGATTGGAACAATTGCCGATGTTGAATCTATTGGAAAGATTGCACATGAGAATGAAGTGATATTTCACACAGATGCTGCACAAGCAGTAGGTCACATTTTAATGGATGTACAAAAGATGAATATTGATTTGCTGTCAATGTCTGCGCACAAAATGTATGGACCAAAAGGTATTGGTGCTTTGTATGTACGTGGAGTAAAGCCTCGAGTAAAGCCAGACCCTCTGTTTTATGGAGGAGGCCAAGAGAGAAACATTCGCTCAGGAACTCTAAACGTGCCTGGGATCGTAGGATTTGGAAAAGCAATGGAGATTGCCCAAAAAGAGATGGATTCAGAAAATAAGAGATTCAAAGAATGGTCTGATTTGATGTTATCTGAATTTGAAAAAATTGGCGGTAAACTAAATGGACATCATTCTAAGCGATTATCTCATAATCTGAATGTGTATTTTCCTGGAATTGAAAGCAAAGCCGTCATAAATTCTATTTCTAAAAAGATTGCAATTTCTGCAGGTTCTGCGTGTACTACACAGATGGTTGAACCCTCATATGTTTTACTTTCATTGGGATTAGATGAAGATACAACTCATGCGTCAATAAGAATAGGTATTGGGAGATTCAATACATTGGATGAAATCAAATTCGTCTTTAATGCAATTTGTAACTCTGTAAAATCATTAGAAAAAATTAGTGTTTAAGTTTTTAATGTAAGTATACGAAGTTCAAATGTGATAAATCCTGATAATGTGACAATTCGATTTACTGATAGGAGTAATGTCAAAAGCAAATTACGAAAATTACAATTTGATGATAAAAAAACATTTGATTTAACAATAGCTGCTTTTGAACTATTATCCAAAATCAAAGAGAGCAAACTATCTATTATTTCTTCAATAAAATCAAATAAAGCAATTGAATTGTATGATCATCAAATTTTTGCAGCAATGAAAGTAAAAAATGAGTTTGGAGGATCAGCGATACTCGCTGATGAAGTAGGTCTTGGAAAAACAATGGAAGCAGGAATTATTTTAAAGGAATTTTTAATCTCAGGTCTTGTAAAAAGCGTGTTGATTTTAGTTCCACCATCTCTTGTTTATCAGTGGCAAGATGAATTACAAACAAAATTCAATCTTAGTTTTACACAAAAAGATGATCCTAATTTTAAAGATCCTGCCAGTCATGAATTATTGATATTTTCACATAGTTCAGCTACATCTCCTGAGAAAAGAAATTTTTTAAAACAGCGTAATTGGGATATGATCATTGTCGATGAAGCACATAGTATGAAAAATGCTTCTACACAAAAACATCAGCTATTAAAAGAATTATCTCGAAAATTTACCTTGTTTCTTTCTGCTACCCCAATACAAAATAATCTCTCCGAGTTGTACAATCTTATTGAATTATTAAAACCTGGAACTTTTGGAACTCTTTCTGAATTTAAAACAAGATATGCAGATGACTCTAAAATGCGTAAAATAAATCCCTTTTTCAAAGATGAATTGCAAAAAAAATTATCAAAAATTATTATCCGAACAACAAGACAACAAGTAAAAAAATATATTCCTTTTACTGAGAGAATTCCTTACACCAAAATTCTCAAACCCACAAATGATGAAAGAGATCTATATGATAAAATTACAAACAAAGTTCACGAATATTATGATTCTGGTTATGACATTCTATATCTAATGGTAATCCAGCGATTGATATCAAGTAGTACTGAATCCACTAAACAAGCTTTATTCAAGATGAAAAAATCTGAATTGTTTGATGAAGATGATTATCATGAACTAATGGAAATTGCAAATAGAATAAAAGTCGATACTAAAACAAATGATCTTTTAGATGTAATTAAAAAAGAGGCAGCCGCTAAATTTCTAATTTTTACTGAATACTATGCAACACAAGATTATCTTGCTAAGATCTTAAGTGAAAAAGGATACTCTATTACCTTGTTTAATGGAAAAATGAGCCTCCCAGAACGTGCAGAATCTGTTGAAAAATTTAGAAATCAATCACAAATAATGATTTCAACAGGCGCTGGTGGCGAAGGTCAAAACTTTCAATTTTGCCACAATGTTGTAAATTATGATTTACCTTGGAACCCAATGAGGGTAGAACAACGAGTTGGTAGAGTGCATAGAATAGGACAAAAAAATAACGTGAACATATTCAACTATGCATATGAACATACTATTGATGCATATATTTTACAATTACTTTACACAAAAATTAAATTATTTACTATGACTATTGGTCATCTTGATTTACTATTTGAAGATATTACAGATGAAAAAACTGGAACTCATTTTTTTAAAGAATACATTACAGCAAAAAATGATAAAGAAATAACAAATAAATTTTCTAGCATTGGAGAAGATTGGGAAAACAGAAAAAAAAATCTTACTATTGCCGTAGAACAATTCAATCAAGAAGTGTTTGATAATTTTTCTTTATCTCCAATTGAGGGTAGTAATGTCTCAGATTAAAAATCAAGTTTATACATTAGTTTTAGGATATTTTTCTAAAATCAATGCCAAAATAACCGAAAAAAACGCTTTATTTGATATAGGCATTCCTAATGAATATTTAAAATTATTTAGAACAAATAATTTAAAAATTGTTTTTGATGATGGAATCTCAAAACCAGATAATTATGAATTATTATCTCCTGGAAGTAATATTCTTTTTAAAATTCTAAATGAATGTATGGATTTTGGTCCAGTAATTACTGCCAAATTAAATTCAAAAGAATATTGTTCAAAAGTAATTCGATTTTATTTTTATGTGCTTTTTGAATCTATAAAATCTGAAACAAAATTAATTCACGTGGATATTGAAATTGCTACCCAAAAAATTATATCTGTTAATGATTCTGAAATTATTTTTAATGACGACCCTTTAATTCAATCAGTTTCATCGGAAATTGTAGATGATTGTTATATTGTAGCTACTGATCACGTTGAAAAACTTACTAAACCACAAATATCTGAATTTAAAAATCAAATATATGAAATGAAAAATAAAGAATTGTCCAATATTAATAACGAATATGATAAAAGATTTAATGACATTCAAGAACAATCGATTGCTTTACAAAGTAAAAACGCATCTCTTGACGATTTAATTTTCAAAAATGATTCATTGAAAAATGAGAAATTGATTATGTTGAAAAATTTAGAGAATAAATTCAATATAGTCATTGATTTTGCATTAATTGCAGCAATTGTTATAATATGATTTTTGTGAATATGCTTATTAACTTTAAATTTTTTTATGTGTTGTGGTCAGGCATAGTAAATTTCTAAAATTTGAAGATATTCCATTAAAAAAATTGGTTGTTGGGAAGGGAAATGTTCGTACTGAAAATGTTATGGAATCAATATCTGATTTAGCAGAACATATCTATGTTAATGATCTCTTAGAGCCAATTATTGTTTATTCTGTTGATGATATAAAGTTGGATAGTGATTTGTATGAATCACGAAAACAATTCAAAGGAAAATTTGAGATCTTGGCAGGTCAAAGAAGATACACTGCTTTTTTACATCTAGATAAACAATATCCTGGTGAAGGATTTGATAAAATCCCATGTCATGTAAGACTTCCACCTGAGGACGAATTAGATGCTAAGGCCATTTCAATAGGTGAAAATTTAACACAGCTTCCAATGACATTAGCTGATGCTATTGATGCATGTGAGACACTGTTTAGAAAATACAATGATGAAAGAACTGTTGCAAGAAAATATGGAGTATCAGTTGCATTAGTAAAAAAATATGTTAAATTTGCAAGATTACCTAAAATACTGCAAGATAATTTAGCTACATTTGATAAAAATCCAAAAACTGCAATGAATATTGCTTTAGAAGCAGTTGATGCATTAGATTATGTTAAAGATGGTGAAGTTCCAGAAAAAAAAGTATATGATTTCGCTAAAATGTTAGGTGAAAAGAAAAAGAAATCAAATGAAGAATATACTAAATTAAAACAGGCTGCAGAAAAAAACCCAAAGAAATCGTTAGCTGAAATTGAAAAAGCATCAGTCAAGATAAAAAACCCAAAGAGATTCAACATACTTCTTGATGCAGACAACTCTGACGATTTGGAAGAATTGGCAGAAAGTATAGGAATTACTCCAGAAGAGGAAGGTCGTGATCTGATTATAGATGGTCTACGTACAAAAAAATCTAGAGAAGAACATACTGATGAAGAGAATTGAATTCTACCACACCCCTTCTGGAAGATTTAGAGTTATATTCTGATTTAATTTCTAGTGTAGGTTCGCATTCCAGTAATCGTAGATTGACTCCTATCGAATGCTCCGATCTAATTGTAAGATTAAAAAATGAAACCCAGGAAGGATGGGAACAAATTTCTAAAAGATTAAGCTTGGGTAAAAAAACAAAAATTTCAACATTAGACGCACCAAATGATGCTACACAGGTTAGACATTTTAAAGATCTTCAGAATTTATCAAGAAAAAATGCATACATGTTGGGATTTGTTTCTGATAAAGCGAAAATTCCATTTACTTTAGGTGTTTTAGTATCTTCATTACCAAATAAAGATGATCACAATATAATTTTAAAAACTACGCTTGAAAAAGATCTTAAAAAAAAAGATATTATTAAAATTGTGGATTTAAAAAAAAAATCTCCCACTGTCTCAATTGAAGAAATTATAGAACAAGTAATAAAAGCAAAACCAGTAATTGATGAATATTATCTAATTGGGATCACTCTGGAAAAGAATCTTGAAGAACAAATTAAAAAAATATCTGAACAAAAATCTCAAAACATAAAAGATGTGATTCTAGATTTATTCAAAAAAAGATTTACAGATAATCAAATAACATCAATTTCAATTAAAAATAACACTCTGTTTATTTCGATGACTCAAAATAATTTTGAAAAAATTGAAAATGACAGAAATTCAAATAAAAAATCTATCACTGAATTTTTCAACGATATCCTTCGTGAGGTTTTATAATTGACTGATTTAGATTATTTAGCAAATATTCAATGTGATATATTTGATCCCAAAGATGTACCAATTACACTAGGCAACTCAATCATCTGTGATGGTTTTATAAAAGATAAAACTACTGCAGTTTTCAGTCATTTTCATAGTGATCATATTAAAAATTTTAATCGTACATTAACTAATTGTGATCATATAATTTTAACAGAAGCAACGTTTAACGCAATTGAAGCAATTAAAAATGAGCAATTTAATCGTGGTAATTTTGAAAAATTACCATATGGAAGAAAATTTCATACTGATAAAGGCGAGACAATTGAACTAATCAATGCAAATCATGTTCCTGGTTCTTGTCAAGTATATGTGGAAATGGAAGAAGATGGTGCAAAGATCCTTTATTCTGGTGATTTTTGTTATCCTGGAATTCAGGTTCCAAAATGTGATGTTTTAGTACTAGAGGCAGAGCACGGAACTCCAACATTTGATTATGATACTGATAAGCCATCAATCTTGAGAACGATCTTTGATGAAGTATATGATACACTTGTACTTCAGGGAAAACCTGTTGAAATTCGTGCTCACAGAGGTACTATGCAAGACATTATGGCTCAATTAGAGAGTGGAAATGATGGAAATGTCATCCCAGAGGAAGTTCCTTTTTTGAGTGATGAGTCTCACATAAGGCTCACAAAAGCTTTGGAAAACCAATATTCAAAACCTATCCGTGAAATTCAAAGTGCAGATGATGGGTTACTAAATGAATTGTATGATAAAAAGCAACCATATGTTAGATTTGCACAAGTAGGACAATCTACACCTCAAGAACAACGAGCTGGAATAATAATCCAAGCAGATGTCAATATGGGATTTAAGGACCATGGACCATTCTTTACTACGAATAATCATAGATATTTTGCATGTCTATCATCACACTCTAGTTACAAAAACATATTAGAATATGTAAAAAAAGCATCACCAAAATTAGTCCTTGTAGATGGAACAAGAACGGATAAACAAATTGCAATGAATTTAGCAAATAAAATTTCACAAGATTTTCATATCAGATCAGTTGTAAAAAGTTGTCCTTGATTTGAAAGAAAATATCTTATTCAAAAAATATTGTCAAGAGTGTATTATTGATGCAATTAAGATCTGTAAAGAATTTAATGATACATTCCCAATTGCTAAAAAACAATATTCTGAATTTGTTTTAAAAAATGGATTCCAAAAAGAAAAAACAGTGCAAAAAAATGATTACGATACATTCTTTACAAATAATTCTCTGAGAAATAATCTTGAAGATAATGATATCTTTAAAATGTTTTTAAATTTTTTGGCAGCTCGATCTTATGTTAAAAAATATTTTAATAATCAAGACCCCATAGAGATAAAAAGCAAGATTTTTTTGTTAATTGAAAACTATGTGTCATCTTATGATGAAAATTCTTTAGGAAATAACTTTCAATTTGATTCTTCACTGTATAAAAAAATATCTAAAGAATTTGAACAATATATTTTCAAAGACATTCTTTTCATAAATTATTTTACTCCTTTGTATAATTTTAAATCTAATTCTGATGAAATATTGTTCACTGATTTATCGATAAAGCAAATCAATCCAAAACAATTTAAAATTATCAAAGAGGACCTAGTTGGAAGATCAGCCACTCCTTCTAAAATGTATAAATTAACACATGTCCTTGAAACCAATATTCCTTTTTGCAATGATTTTATTCAAGAAGAAAACAATGCAAAAGAAAGATTTGAAAATCTCATTGAATCTGCAAGAATTTTCCAGTCAGGCGATATTCAAATTGGTGGAATATACAGAGATTATACGAAATGGAGTAAGTATTCATACCAAAGAGCAGGCACGGATGAATCTAGAGCATCTAAAAACATATTTGAAATTAAAGGAAAAAAGATCACAGAGTTCAAGAAATTCTATAATGAATTTTTGAAAATTGGTTTAAAATCAAATTCCTGGGCATTTCTGGAAAGGGCCATTAATCGATTCAATCTAAGTACATCAAGAAACAGTGTTATTGAAAAATTCATTGATCTGAACATTTCATTAGAGGCAATGTTTAGCGGAGGTTCTGGAGAAACTACTCTTAAATTAGCAAATAGAATTGCAGCATTTTTACCAACTACTGATGATGATAGAGAATACTATTGGATTTTCATGAAAGAAGAATACAAAAGAAGAAATGAAATTGTACACGGAAAAGAAATGAATCCTGTGGTAATTGATGAAAAAACTCAACTCAATCCAGAACAAGTATTGGAATTTCTTCAAAGCATTGTTAGAAATTCAATAAAAAAATATTTGAATTTAACTTATCATTATAAGGAAAAAAATGCCAAGGACAAAATTTTAGATGATATTGATTTAGGTTTGATTAATAGAATCAAACTAGAGAAATTTTTAGAAAAAACAAAAGGACCATTTTAAAATATATATTTTAATTTATAATTCACTTTTATGTTCTGAAAAAAATTTTTCAGGATTTTGTATGAGTTCATAAGCCCATTTTTTTGATATTCTTTGTCTATGATTATGTTCCCATTTTAAAACAAATTCAGCGATTTTCAAATTTTTAATACTTACAAGCTTCCAATAGTCAAATTTTGTTCTATCTCGGTATCGATCAAATGAACTAGGAGCAACAGGATGTTTTTCTTTTAATGCATTAAGTTGTGCAGTTTTTGATGGGCCCGATATTGGAGTTATTTCATCTACAGGATTAGTAAAAAATTCTTTTTTCATATCTAAATTATTTGGGTCGCTAAAACATTTTGACATGGAGACTGCTAACTGAAAGACTTTATCTTCTAACTCTTTTTGTCCATCCCATTGAAATACATCGGTTGCATGAATTGCAATTTCTTTTGATAGGATTGGGTCAAAGCTCAATTTTCCATCATTAACAAATTCTCTTAATTTATCCGGTACACGTAATAAATTTCTAAAACTTTCTCTGATTTCAAAATCCGTTTTGTTAATTAATGATTTTAGGGAATTGATTGGATTTGGATATTCCTTTTTACAGTATTCAAATACATCAATAAAATCATCAAAAATTATGTCTTCTAAACCTCGTCTTCTTTTATAATTTTTAACTAGCAATTCGCATTCAGTGTGTATCTCATTTTCTTCATTTTTCTTATCTTTTATTCCTTGAAAAAATTCTTTATTTCCTTCATTTTCTTTGTATGTATCTGATACATTGTTATATTTTTCATACTCGAATTGCTTCGTAAATTCATAATCTGTTATTTTTTTCTTGATTTTAACAGTATTTTTTCTCTTATTATTTTTAACCGATTTATTTTTTTGATTTTTTTTTGATGTACCTACTTTTGTATCACCATCAAAATATTTTTGTAAGTCGTTCCATGGATAAATTCCCTTATGCCCGCTCTGTTTATGAAAGAGTAAATCATTTTTAATATCTTCATCCCATTTTTCACCAAGACTTCTCCATCTTTCATAATCTTCATTACTTTTTCCATATCTTTTTAGAACATAAAATAATCTGGCTCTATCCTTATAGACTTGATAATAGTTAGGATCTAATTTTTCTGCTTTTTCAAAATGATCCAATATTTCGTCTATATTTGGAGGCCATATTTCTCTGGCTTTTTTTATTTCATCCCAACTCATAATATTTTTTTATAATTTGATCTTATAATTCAAATTTTCCATGCTGATTAACCGAGTGTACATTTCCATGCCATTTCTTATGATACTCCTCTTTTACTGTATGAATTGGAATCAATGATTTTGCCTTTGTATTTTCTACTACATACTTGATTTGCTCTCCATCTCCATGTCCTGAAACATGGATTTGATGCCAATCTTGCTCTCGTTTAAGCACGCCAAAATGGACAAACCAGTTTTTGACCTGGTCTTCTTTGAGTTCCATTTCTGTATTAAATGGCTCAGTCAATGAACGGATATAGGTTGAACCTTCAGTAGGTTTTACATCTATCAAATCTTGGAGTCTAAAGTCACTGCAATAAAAGATGAAATTATTTTGCTTTTTATTTACATCTCTATAATCAATTGCATTTGGATAATCCAGGAATTCTCTTTGCCACAATCCATAATCTGCAAGCAATTGTTTTTCTGAAAACTTTGTAAGGTCTTTATCGATTAATCCCCATGACCCTCGCTGAATGTATATTTTGATATTTTTATCAGTTGGTGAAGGATATTTTCCTTTCAAGTTTGCAGATTCATTAAATAGTTTTAGAAGATATGCTTGCTTCATATCAATTACCAAATCACGATTAGTGTTTTTTGCTGCAATGTAAAATGACAACAATCTATCTAAATCTCTAATTGGATATCCACAAATTACCAATCCTTTAGTAGAATTTACAATATCTGATACTTTACCTTCCACATCGTATTCTGTAATTGATGGTGGTGCATCGACTCTAGTTCCTTCACATAGTAATACATCTAAATCAGATTCAGCACAACGTTGCACAAACCTTTCAGTATCATCTTTTCTTCTTCCATGGAATCGCAAATCAGCAGTATTTCCAATTGTACCATTTGCAGTATTCAAAATAAATGCATGAACTCCTGGAATTGAATGATCTACTGGTAATGGTTCTACTTCAATTGAATCAATGTTGAATTTTTTTCCTGATTGAAATATTTCAATTCTTCTTGGAATGGCAACCTTATCCCCCGATGCTCTACTGATCTCCCCTTTGTTATTTTCATAAACTTGGAATCGCTCCTTTAGTGTAAGATACTGTTCACTTCCAGTCTCATCGAAATTTTGCATGATTAGTTTTGATTCTTCAGAACAGTAAATTGGAATGTCTGGTCTAAGATATGGAATGTATGCACAGTGATCAACATGGGCATGAGTTAGCAATACTGCATCAATCTCAGTTTCTTCATTACCGCCAAAATCCATATGTCTTGCATAATCTCGTCTGTACAGTCCCTTGATTTTAGGCAATATTCCTAAATCAAACATATCATTCAAACTGTTTGAGGTTCTAGGTCCTAGAAACTGTGAGAAGAATTGCCCTTCTTGTGAGAAAGACATTCCAAAATCCATGAAAATTTTAGTTCCTTTGCTTTCTACAAGGAATTTGTTTCCACCAATATCATTTACTCCTCCGTGGAAGGTGATACTAGTCATAATTTCATACCCTGGTTTGTGTATAAAAGAAGAACGATAATTTTCAAAATGACATTGATTTTCTGAATTTAGATTTTCTCGAACATAATACTGAATAATCATTAGTGTAAACTCTAGTAGATATTCTTGATAAAGATAAACCGGGAATCCGATATTACACTTCTATCCGCATCAGTTACAGATTTTGCAGATTCTCTAGGATACTGTGAATACAAAATTCCATTATCAATCCAGGGAGTAAAACCAAAACCATCACAATCTCTAATTTTAGGTACAAAAGCGCATCATGCAGAAGAAAAATATGAACAAGAACACGTTGAATTAGAACCCGTATCAATTGAAGAAATTAAAGATGAGCAAAAAGATATCGAGTTTGCTCGAGAAAATATCTACTCTACTCTAAACATTCCTTTTGAATTTCCTTCTGAAAATGTTCTGGTTTCTCTATCTGGACGAATTGATAAAATTTTGCGAGTAGAAGGAACTTTGATTGTTCAAGACGACAAGTTTGCAGGAAAACCTCAAGTGTATGATCTAAAAACTCAGCCTTACCCCAGTCAACTATTACAGGTATTGGCATATCTAAATTCAAACTATTCTGCAAAGAGAGGTGCAAATCCTGAGGATTGGTTTGAAATGCCTCACACTCAAAAAAAATGGCAGATAAGAATTTGCAATAGAAAAACTAGAGAGCCATACAAGATATTTTCAGATTACCAGGATGCGTTTTCACTGCACTATTTGCATACTTCATTGGAAAAATTTGCATCCATCTCTGTTGGAGTTACAAATCCTGAACATCACAATAGTGTAAACAAATGTAATGCATGTAATTTGAAATCATTTTGTGATTTTAGACTTTAGAATATTTTTATCTAATCCATAGGTCGTAATGAAAATACAAACACTTTTCGAGGAAGATCATCTTGATCATTTTGAATTTCTTCATCTATTCTTTCTACTTTGACTTCTCCTACATACTTGTGATCACTATTTTGATTATATTTCCAAAACAGATGTATTTTTTGACCGTTTGATGTTGCATTTTTTAATCCATCATTATTGCCCGCCATGATTTGATCTCCTTTTAATCCCTGACCTGTATAGTGAAAAACTCCATTTTCATCCATTCTGTCATAATATGTATTGGTATTACTTTTTTTATTTTTGAGTAATACCCAATAATTATCAATTTGGTTATAGCTTATTCCCCATTGTTTATGCGCATGACATTTATTTCGAATAAATGGTTGTTCGTAATATTTTCCTATTTCAAATGGAAAAGATGATGGTGTTGGTTCTATAGTCGTATTTTTAGTTGAAGTGATACTACTATCACACTTCAAACAGTTGTAATTATTTTTTCTATATAGTATTGATTCGCATGTTGGACAAAATGGCATGAAAGAACTTGTTTGATTGATATTTTAATATGATCTTAAATAATTCTTGTTGATTTCTTTTTGAAAAATTGGTTAAATTCAAGGTGTAATTATTCTAAATCATGTTTGGATTTAACAAGATCATAAATGTAGAAATACGTGACTTTGAACCGCTTACAGATAATGACAATACAATAGAGCGAAAAAATATACTTTTAAAAAAAATTAAAGACAAAATTAATTTAAAAAAAGCAAAAAAAGATTGTGAAAACATACTGTTTTCATTAAAGGTTGTATATTATCTCAATATAGATACAAAAATCGAAGGACAATACAAAAAAGATCTAGATAATATGACAAAAATTGTTGCAGATGTTTTAACTGACTATCTTACAGCACAAGATAAACAAAATAACCAAAAAACAGGTCTTGGATTGATACGTGATGATAAGGACATACATGAATTACATCTTGTAAAAAAATTTGTAAAGGGTAATTCTAAACAAGGTCTGAATATCATACTTTACAAATGGAATAAAAAACCACATACTTTGGACTAGTTTAAAAATAAACTAGTCTGCACACAAAGTGAATTCAAAATTAGCCTACTACGTTGAATTTTTTGCTAATTCTGAAACCGCAGCTACTTCATCTGTGATTAATTGTTCGCCTAGCAGAATCATTAATCTTGATCTTGCTTTAAATGTGATTTTTCCTTTCTCGGTATCTTTTGACTCTTTAATTTTCTCTATGTCATTCACAAATTGTCAAATTGATATTTCTCTATTAAAGATTTGATTCTGATTTTTAGAATGTATCTTGATTTTATTATTTCATGAGAAAAACAATTAATGAATTAAAATTATTTCTTGAAAATATTGATAATGGAATATGTCGTCTAGTCTTAAGAGACTCAACCCCAAAAATGGTCTTAGCCCATATAGGCTGGAATCTTGGACAATATTTTTTTAATTGTTGGATTTATAGATAAAATCATGGGTACTGATGAAATACCTCACATAGATAGTGTAAATGACACCCTAAAGATTCTTCTCACCGAAGTTAGACTATTGAATAAAACCATGAAGGACATTAGCATCAAGCTTGACAAAATTGCAAATGACACATATAGAATTCCATGAATTGTAATTAAGATTAGATGTCTGAAAACCCTATACAAAATTTCTTTCAAGATGAAAAAATTCTATTAGAATCAGGAGTTAATCCTGGAAATAATTCTTCATTCATAGTCAATGATGATGACCTGAAGTCAAAAATTAACCAAAAATTTGGACTCTCTTTAACTTCTGATGAAATCTCAAACGTTATCAAGGATCAAGGATTACAGGTTTTAGGTGCTACTGGATATGGAAATAAAACAAGAACTCTTGAGATAGTCCAACTGGGTGATCATTTATTTGGACTTAACACCGAATCAAATACTCGTGAAGTGCTATCTAGGTATTTTCAATCCTTTGGATATGATGTAGTACTGGAATTCCCAGACGATGTTCATTCTCTAAAAAAAGCTCTTGAATTTGGTAATTTATCTTCATTTAGTAAAACAAATTCACGTGATCTTTTAGCTGTAAAAAAAATTCATGATGAATTTGTTATTTGGGTAGTAGAGATAAAAGGACATTCTGGAGTTGAAAGCTGGGATTTTTTTGAAGGTTTTAAACAAATTCAAAGAATAATGGATTTTAGAAAGACTGCACTACAATCACTTGAAAAAATATCTATAAGATGTGCTTTTGCTGTTCCAGGTTTTCCAGTAAAACTCCATAATGGAAAATATTGTTATGAAAAAGAATTGTTGATATTAAAAAATCTCTTACATGATGAAATTTTTAGAAATAGTAAAAGAAACAAGAGAACCTATGAATATTTTTTAAAATCATTTGACAGTGGTTTTCAAGATAACATTTACTCCAACCCTCCTAACTTTCATTTCTTAACAATACAAAGCACTAATTCTGTTACTGATTTTTTTCCTTCAAAGAGTCTTGATTATTATCTAAAGTAAGCATTTGTTGAGTTTTACGCCTAACTGCACCCAAAATATTGTCCATAATGGGGTATATTCCATGAGCCAATCAAAACAGCGACTTTATTCTTACAAATGCAGATAATTTTTAATCATTATACTTCTAGTTAGATTATGAAAGTTGCCATATTTGGACTAGGAGTGGTTGGCCTTTCGCTCACCTGTGTTTTAGGATACAAGGGATATTCAGTTATTGGGATAGATTCTGATAGAAATAAAGTCTTAAGGATTTGTAAAGGAGATCCTACCTTCTATGAGCCAAAACTTGAAAATATGTTAAAACTAGGATTAAAAAAGTCACTTGAAATTTCTACAGATTATAATGTCGCAGTTAAAAAATGTGATTTTATTTTTATTACAGTAGGAACACCACAGTCTAAAAAAGGTGCCATTAATCTTGATCAGATAAAACGTGTGACAATGCAAATTGGTACATCTCTTTCAAAAACTCGCAATAGCCCCACCATAATAATCAAAAGTACTGTCACTCCAGGAGTAACACAGAACATTGTTAAACCAATTTTAGAAGAAAAATCAAATAAGAAAGATGGAACTGGATTTAAATTGTTATTTAATCCAACTTTTATCAGGGAAGGCAGTGCCATTGATGATACCATCAAACCACATGTTAATGTGATAGGAGGCAACGACAGTAAATCAATTAGAACACTTGAAAAATTCTATCTTGAACTGTATAAAAAAATCCCTATCATTATAACAAACTACCAAACAGCCGAATTGATAAAATATGTAAATAATTCATTTTTAGCTGCAAAACTCGGTCTCATAAACGAGATATCAAATATCTGTCAGTCCCTTCCTGGCACCAATATTGATGATGTTGTTAAAGCAATAGGTTTGGATCCACGAATAGGCAATCTCTTTTTGAAGGCAGGACCTGGATATGGTGGTTCTTGCCTTCCAAAGGACATTCCAGCTCTTGTCTCGTTTTCTTCAAGTGTTGGGAGGAATTCGATTATCCTTAAGGCTATACATAGATCTAATATTTCCCAAGTAAATTCTGTCATATCTCTAATACGAAATACTATGAAGAAAATAGATGGTAAGAAAATATCTATCTTGGGGCTTTCTTTTAAAGAACAAAGTGATGAGTTAAGAGAATCAGTCTCGATAAAGTTGATCAAACTTCTTTTGAAAAAGGGCGCACATCTTACCGTACATGATCCGATGGCAATAGAAAACACGAAAGTATTATTTGGAAACAAAATACAATATGCTACATCTGTCAAAGATGTCTTAAGGCAAAGCCAATGCGCAGTTATAATGACACCATGGAAAGAATACAGTTACATCACAAACAAAGATTTGAGCGTGATGAAAAAGAGATTGATTATTGATACTAGACGACAACTAAATTACACTAATCTTGATGCAGAATATCATGCGATAGGTATTGGATAGTGTAAAATCTTTGGAAATAGAAAGGTGCAAAAAAGTCAAGAAGATAGAATCTCTAACAAATCATCGTCTACATACCTAGATAGCATGAGTTTTTACGAACAAAAGTGGATCCAAAAATGAGACCAAGATGATTGATTGATAACTATCAAAGTTCTTGAACTAAATATAAGGTAGGACGTTGAATCCAAGCTGTGCTAAGGGTACTACAGGTCATTCATGGCTACCCACCGAGTTACAATGCTGGTTCGGAAGTATACACTCAGACTTTGGCTAGAGGATTAGTGAATCAAGGACACTCAGTGGCCGTCTTTTCAAGGAGAGAAGATCCACTCAGGCCAGATTTTGAGATGATAAAGGAAGTAGATTGTGTCGAACCAAGAGTTTCGAGATACACAGTTAACCTCACAAATAGACGTGAATTATACAGACGTGATGAGGTTGACGATCTGTTTGATAAAGTATTAAATGAATTCAAACCCAACATCGTCCACGTTAGTCACCTGAACCACCTTTCCACATCAATTGTCAAGATGGCATCCAACCATGGAATACCGATCGTTTTCACTCTTCACGATTTCTGGTTGATGTGTCCGCGTGGTCAGTTTCTACAGACAAATTCGGGAAGCGAACAATGGGCACTATGTGATGGTCAAGATGACTACAAGTGCTCAACTCATTGCTATTCCATGTATCCCACAGGCCTTCAAGGAACTGAGGCGGATAATATCGAGCATTGGAAAGAATGGGTCCACAACCGAATGGCTCACATCAATGAAATGCTCAAGCACATTGACTTGTTCATAGCGCCATCCGAATATCTTCGAAGAAGATTCATCGAGTCTGGACTCGAAAATGAAAAGATTGTATATCTGGATTACGGCTTTGATCCCAGAAGGTTAAGCGGAAGGGTTCGTAGACCGGAGAACGATTTTGTTTTTGGTTATATCGGTACACACATTGTTCCAAAAGGGATTCACTTACTTATAGAAGCGTTTGGAATGGTCCGAGGTGATGCTAGATTGCGTATCTGGGGGAGAGAAACCCCTCAGGTCACACCGGCTCTGAAGGAGTTGGGGAAAAATCTTCCGGACAACCAAAGGGATAAGATTGAATGGCTCGGAGAGTATCGTAATGAAGATGTGATCCAAGTATTCAACAACGTTGATGCTATTGTAGTGCCATCAATATGGGTGGAGAACTCTCCCTTGGTTATCCATGAGGCTCAGCAAGCAAGAGTGCCAGTTATTACCACTGATCTCGGAGGGATGGCAGAATACGTTGAGAATGAAGTGAACGGGCTTCTGTTTCAGTCTCGTAACATCGCTGACTTGACAAGACAGATGCAACGATTTATTGACGACCGTGAATTTGCATCACGGCTGGGTCAGCGTGGTTACATCAAATCTTCAAACGGTGACATTCCAACAATTCATGATCATGTCAATAAGATGACTGAACTATACAATGCTGTTTGGGAGAAGAGAGGGGTGATTTCATGATCGACAGAAAAAACTACAACGGTCCATGGCGAATTACATTTGATACAAATCCTGATGACTGCAATCTCCAATGCATAATGTGCGAAGAGTTCAGCGAATTCAGTCAACGCCAATCAAAGCGTCTCCTGGAAAAGCGTCCACCCCGCCGAATGGATGCAAAAATAATCCGGAAAATTATAGAAGAGGCTTCTCAGCACGGACTCCGAGAGATTATACCTTCAACTATGGGAGAGCCACTGCTTTACGAAGGATTCGAATACATGCTATCACTTTGCCATGAGTTCAACGTCAAGCTGAACCTTACAACAAATGGGACTTTCCCACGAAAAACGGTAACGGAGTGGGCAAGATTGATTGTCCCGATAGCAAGTGATGTCAAGATATCGTGGAATGGGTCGACATCTGAGACTACAGAAGCAATTATGAAAGGAATCAGGTTTGAAAAAATTATTGATAACATTAAAGAATTCATACGAGTCCGTGACGAGGTAGTCTTGTCAGGTGGGAACCGTTGTAGAATAACATTTCAGATAACCTTTCTTGAAACTAACATCGACGAGCTTCCACAAGTGATCAGGCTGGCATCAGAGATTGGTGTTGACAGGGTCAAGGGACACCACTTGTGGGTTCACTTTGATCAAATTCAGCATCTATCAATGCGCCGAAGCCCAGAGGCGATAAGCAGATGGAACCAAGCAGTGGATTCTGCGATAATTGCCGCTGAAAGATATAGGCTTCCCTCTGGGAAAAAGGTCTTGCTTGAGAACATCTTCCATCTTGACCCATCGACTGAGGAGATATCACAAGAGGCGGTTTGCCCGTTTTTAGGCAAGGAGGCGTGGGTATCGGCCCAAGGCCGCTTTAATCCGTGCTGTGCTCCAGATGAGTTGAGGCAAACACTTGGTGAGTTTGGGAATTTAAAGGAAAAAAGCTTGATGGATATCTGGACTGGACCAAGCTACGAGAAACTGACCGAGACATATCTTACAAACAGTCTTTGTAGAACTTGTAATATGAGACGGCCGTTGGCAATTCATGGGGAGGATGCAATCTAGATTGATCTTGAAATTATTCCTGTTTGCCGAGGTGATTCATTAGATGGAAAAGATTCTGATAACTGGTGGAAATGGTTTCATTGGAAGCCATCTCGGAGACATGTTGGCGGCAAGAGGTAACTCTGTCACTCTCCTTGATGTAAATTTTGACTGGCACACATACGAGTCCTCATGTAATAAAATATTTTGTGATGTACTTGATTATCAAGGTTTGAAAGACGCTGTAAAAACTGCCGACGTAATTGTACATCTTGCAGCGGTCTCACGGGTGGAGGATGGTGAAATGGATCCTAATAGGTGCATGTCTGTCAACCTTGATGGCACAAGAAATGTGATTAGGGTAGTATGTGAAGGTGGGAAATATCTGATCTTCGCATCAAGTAAGGAGGTGTATGGTGATCTTGATGTCTTTCCTGTAAAAGAGGAGTCGCAAAAGCGACCAATCTCTACCTATGCGCGAAGTAAGTTCCTTGCGGAACAACTTGTAACCGATGCAGGAGGAACAAAAGATTTGCGTTATGTAATTACAAGACTATCTAGCGTGTTTGGTTCATTACGTGATAGAAATGAACGCGTGGTACCGACCTTTGTAAGACAAGCATTTTCTGGAGAGGGAATTACAATTCATGGTGGACAGCAATTAATGGATTTTAATTTCGTCGACGACGTCGTGGACGTACTTTCGCTAATCGTGGAAGAAATCCGTGATGTGATAGGAGAAGACTATAACATTGTGACTGGCCACTCTGTTACGGCACTTGAGCTTGCACAGCTGGTGAAGCGGTACACTGGATCACAGTCACCACTTATATTTCAAAATGAAAAAGAATTCTATGTTCATAAATTTCTCGCCGACCCTTCAAAAATTAATAGTATCATCAGAGGAAAAACTAAATTGCGTGTAGTCGAAGAAGGACTCGATATCTACATACAAAAAGTGTTGAACCATAAATTCCCATGAATCTTGCCAAGGTGCATATCTCTCCAGATGGCACACATCACGTTTACAAAGAAAAGCCACTCTACAGAAGGCGCTTTCTGCATGTAGGGAGCTTTCACAAACCTGGGGTTGCAGCCGTGAGCGACAGGTGGGGGGCTTACCATGTTGATCTTGCTGGAAAACCACTCTACAGAAATCGCTTCAAGAAGACATTTGGTTACTATCAAGGGTTTGCCACAGTCCTTGATTATTCAGGGTTTTGGCACATAGACATACGTGGTAAACAAGTGTACGAACAGAGGTATACATGGGCAGGAAACTTTCAGGAAGACAGGGCACCTGTCAAGGATGTGGAAGGAAACTATTATCATATAACAAAGAACGGGGGTCGTGCATATGGACAAAACTATAGGTACGTAGGGGATTACAAAAACGGAATGGCAGTCGTATACGAAATTGATGGACAAGCCCGCTACATAGACAAAGGCGGCAAAGCACTAGATATTGCAAGACATCCTGCACTTTGGCCATACCACAAGGACTTTGCTGTTGCAAGAGATGTGATTGGATTCTTTCATATCGATAGGAAAGGCAATTCGCTTTACACAGATAGGTATCAATGGACAGAGCCCTTCTACAATGGTTTTGCAGTTGTGCAGAGATTTGATGGTAAGCTCGGCATTATAGATGAAGCAGGTAGATGGGTGCACTTGATTGGGAAATTAGGTAGAGATTGAAGTAGATGTCCTTGTGGATTTGAATCTAAAATCAGAGAGAGTATCAAACTGATCTGACAAAACTCATCCCCGGCATTAACATGACAAGATATTATATTCGCCTAACTCATTCTCGTAATTTTAGATATCCCATCCTGCTTTGAAATCTGGAAAATATTATCCACATACGTCTCTAACTCCTTTTCATGAGACACCAAAATAATTTGTTCAGATTTTAATTCATCCAATACTTCACGAATCTTTCCTAGTTGATTTTTAGAAAATCCATCTGTTGGCTCGTCTAAAATTAACAAATTAGATTTCATAGAATCAGTCTCTTTTCGCATCAAAGAATTTAGAGTCAATCTGTATGCTAATGCAATACTTGTCTTCTCACCTCCTGATAAATAACTAATCTCTTGCTCGTATCCATCTTGACTTACAATGGGTGTAAAATTTTCATCAATTCTAGATTCTTTACTTTGGTCTTCAACTAGAATGGAATACCATCTGCGATAAGTTTCATTAAAGTTCTGCAAAATAGATAACAACACTTGCTTTTCAATTTGAATAATTGTTGGAACAAAAAATACCTCTAGCCATTCCTTGTACTGTGAAACTAGATTGAATTTTTTCTCCCATTTTTTAGATTCTTCAATGTTTTTCTTATTTTTTGAAATCTTTTCTTGCTCATTATCTAATTTTTCTTCAGATGCTGCAAGAACACTTGATGCCTGGGTGAACTCTCTTCTTATGAGTTGTAATTCTGATTCTTTTTTAGATATTACATCATCTAAATCCTCAAATGATTCTAAATCTGATATAATTTGTTTTAATTCTGATTCTTTTTGTGTTTTGTCTAATTCCATTTGCTCTGCTTCAATTTGATTTTTCTGAATTAATTTTTCCACTCTTTGCTTTGCATCAATAATTTGTTTGATTTTATCCATCACACTTTCATATTGCATTAGTTTGTCTTTTAGTTCAGAAAAATATTCTACTGGATTCTTTCCTTCAAATTCTTTTAGATTCTGAATACTATTGCTCATCTCCTGGATTTTAGCCTCAATTTGGACCAATTTTGATGATTTTGTCATATACTCTTCTATTCCCGGAAGAATTCTTTGAATTTGTAAAATCTCTGCATCGTATGATTCTATTTTTGATTGAATTTCTTTTGATTTTGATTTTGATTCAAAAAATGAATCTGTAATTGATTTTAATTCTAAAGAAATTTTTTCAATATCTTTTCTTTTTGTATCTACCAAATCATGATGATGACTTTCAGTAATTTCTTGCTTGCAAGTAGGACATGCATTTCCTAATTGCGTAAACTCGACAATCTCTTTTTCCAATGACTGTATTATTGTCTGCTTTTGAATTTTCTGGCCATTTACTTTTTCTAAATTTCCATCTAATTCCTCAGAGAATCTTTTCAGTGACCTTTTCTCATTTTCCAAATCCCTTGAGATGTTTTCCAATGACTCTTTGTCTGAATTTATCTTTTTACCTAGTGTCTCTTTTATCTTTGAAATATCACTTAGAATGCTATCTTTTTCTGATTTTAGTTTGATCAATTCATTATTGATTCCCTGATATTTTTTTATCTCAATTATTATCTCTGGTAGACTTTTTGTTGTATCTGGTTTTTTTATCTCCAATAGATGACTTAATTTCTCATTGTTTAGAGTCAACTCTATTTCTGATTCTGAAAATTCTCTTTCTATCTTCTCTATTCGTGATTCTGCATAATCTATTTTTTCTTGAATGTTTTCTCTTTTTGATTCTAGTTTGGTTTTCTCATTGTTTTTTGTTTGTAATTCTTTTAATTCAGTATTTTTGAGGCTTTCTTTATTCTCAAATTCTTTTTTCTTTTCTTGCAATCTTATAATATCTGAATTTATTAAAACAATTAATTTCCCGGACTCTTCAATTTGAGATTCTAATTCAGAAATGTTGCTAAATTTTTGCTGCAAACCTGCCATGGATAGGCGAATCTCATTTACTATCTCCCTGGCGTTTGCTTCTGCAATGCTGTAATCTTCAATTCCAAATGCTCTTCTAATAGTTACAAGACGATTTTTTGAATCAAGTACCTCTTTCATGGCTTCCTGGGGCGTAAATATGGCATATCGGAATATTCTACTCACAGCTGTTGGCTCTGTAGGCTCGTTAAATTTGAGAATCTGCAATACTCGCTGTTTTAATTCAGATGGTGATAATGGCTCTATACTATCTCCTATTTTTATCCAGGAATTTTTTGGGTCCTGATTCACTCCAATACTTTTTCTTTTCAGAGTACGTTTAATTTCATATTTTTTACCATCCACTGAAAACTCTAAAATAACATAACCTGATTCAGCTTTTTTTGACAATAATGATTCTGCTTTCTGAGAGCCAAGACCAAATAATGCAAATTCAATTGCCATGAGTATGGTTGATTTCCCAGAACCAATGTCTCCTTCAAATAAAGAAATTCCACGAGGAAATATTATCTCTTCATGAGTATAGCTGCGAATATTTTCAATGATTATAGAATTAAGAAGCATCTATATTCAATCCTAATATGCCAAATGCATTTTCTTTAATCCTGGCATTATAATCTGCAATTTTCTCATTTTCCAATTTTTGCTGTATCAATCCTGCAAGCAACTTTTTTGCCAACTGTACACCTTGTTCACCGATTAGATTTTTTTGCTCAAATCGTAGTTGTCCAATATTTTCAGAAAACACATTTGTTTCAATCTCTTCTTTGTTTGCACCTTTTGCCTCTGTAATGGAATACTCTTTTGATGAAAGTTGATTTTTGTTAATATTTACCACAAGAGCTCCTTTCTGATTTAGCTCATCTCTAATTGCAGAAATATCTACATCTGCAGTTTTTCCGTTAGTCAATTCCCCACTAACTTTGATGATTATCACTTGTTGTGCAGGATCAATTGCTCTGATTTTATCTTGTAGTTCTTTGTTGACAGATTCTGCCATTCTATTTTCTGCATTTACTTGAATCATTTTGTACTGTGTATTTTGAATCTCTACAAATTCCACACTTTTGATTTTGTCTTCAAACTCAACTAGGACAAAACCTCTTTTTTGGCCCTTTGCATTATCTTCCAGATCACTGTGATATCCTGCAAACAATGCACCTGGATATACAACTCTGGGATAATCATCAAATTTCTGAGAGTTGAATTTGTGCATGTGACCTCCCGCGTAATAATCAAAGTTTCTTGGAAGCAAAGAAAGCGGCATATTCTCTCCATCTATGCCTGATTCAGTCTTCATTTCGCTAATTCCGCCATGAAACAAAAATATCTTAAAGCCCTCTTCTGCCTCTAAAGAATCTCTGTCTAGTTTCTCATAATATTCTCTATCTTTGCCAACTTTGAGGCCAGACAAACCAGCAATCTTGACACCAGTTTTTTCATCTACCCAAAAATCCAATTTTATTTTTCCATTATCCAAACTTGTTGCCAAAGTTACTTTGGTGATATAACCAACTTCTGCAAGTAAATCAATTACTGAATTTGACACTGGTGAGAAATCATGACTGCCATAAACAACATACACTGGAATCTTTGCATCATAAATTTGACGAAACTTGGCAAATGCAAATTTCTGCACTCGCATCTCTGGAATATTTACATGGAACAAATCTCCTGGAATCAAAATAAAATCTACTTTACGAGAAATACACTCATCTATTGCTTTCTCAAAAACTTCTTGCTCTATTTTTTGCAGAGCAACATGTTTTTGAAAACCTAGATGTATATCTGATAAATGTGCAAATCTCAAAACTAAAACACCTTTGTTTTGCCTGATTGTGCCACTATTCCCTTTTCTTTTACAATATCTTCAAACAAGGGAATTTTAATTGGCATTGCAAATGGCACAAAGATGCTAGTTATGATTGCCTCGCCTTTATCCAGGCTGGCAATGTTCTTGTCATCCTCTGATAGATCCTGCGAAGCAGAATTTATGATGGCCTCTCTTTCTTGCTTCATCTCGTTTCCTAAAATAATTTTTGTATTCATGTTTGCCAAAATACTGCGAGGTATCACACTGCTTAATTGTGTAATTGCAGTTAGTCCAACTTTGAACTTGCGTCCTTCTCTGGCAATAGTGGAATAGATATTGTCATTTTTTGTAGTCAATACATCTATTCCTATTACACGCGGAGCTTCCTCAATTACTACAGTAGCTACAGGCTTTCTATCCAATTCTCCTGTTGCCTTGTATGCTTTGTATTTTTCAAATAGTTTGGAAGCTATAATGTTTCCAACAATTAATTCTGCCTCATCACCTAATCGCGAAGTATCCAAAACTACAACCTTGCCGCACTCGATATCTTTTACGATATCATCTACTGTGGTAAATCCCTTGGTGGCCGAATCAAATACCTCATGTCTTGAGACCAAATGTCCCTCCTCATCTTTTACTAGCCCCAAAATTAGGCGCAATTTACGCTGAATTGTGCCCATCGTAACTGCTGCAATTCTGTCTTCTGCAGCTTCAGGTGATGTAAGCATCAAACTAGTCAGCCAGGTATCTCTTTGCTTCCAATAGTAACTTCGAATTGCCTGAAATTGCGCATCTGAAAAATCCACAATTCCCTCAAAATGCTCCGGCTTGATTGATTGCAAATTAACTGTGAGTCTGTTTGCGCCGGCTGGAGGATTTGATGGGGTATAGTACACCAAATTATCTCTGGCCCTTGGATGGTCCTTTAATCCAACACCCTGTCGTCCAAAATATTCATCATGTGCATCTAACACTAATGCACCAACTTTGTTTGAATCCAAGACATGCCATAGTATGGTTTTTACCAAATTTGATTTTCCTCTGCCAGTAGTTGCTGGAATCAACACATGATGTGAAAACACATCCTCTGACGGCAGCCAAACTTCTGCCTCTTTGATTACTTTGCTTCCACTTCTGATATATCCAACAAAGATTGAATCTTTTTCCTTGTGCAAAAACTTCAAATCATCTTTGGTGATTAATCTTAATCTGTTAAAAAATAAAGGCAGTGACTTTGGAATTTTTACCTCTCCTTTTTCTTTGTACACTCTAGCTAATGGTTTGATTCGAGCCAAAACATAATTTACAAACTCTGGCTCAAAAAATTGCGCATCAACTATTCCCTGCTCTAAATTAACTCCAGACATCATTTGCTGCATCTTATCTTGAATCTGAGAACCATACTCTAATGCAAAGACTTGCAAAATCAAATACGAACCATTCTCCTCAGATACCATCAAATCTCCAATCTCCAAATTGCTTCCAGATTTTTGGCGAATTATGATATCTCCGAATTTTCCGCCAACTACTTGCCCCACAACTGAAATCTCTTCCATTAACTGGTCACTCCATTTAGCACATCATGTGCTGCCAAACTAGCGCCATATTTTTGCAATCTTTTCCACTCTGGGCGTCTGAGCATTTCAGCAAGTATGAATCCTTTGTACATGCTTAATTCATCCATTCGCACTTGGGCAAATCTATCTGCATCAATTGCCCCGTATGGATAGCCAATCATGGCCACATCCTGGGCATTTTCAGCCAAACTTTCAAGCACGGAATTGAGTTCCTCCGGGCTCATCTTGGCAAACTGTTCACGCAATATCTCAAATCTAAAGACAAATCGTGATTTTGGATGAAACTTTACTACCATCATAAAACCTCTATCATCCGAAGATATTTCTTCTGCAACTCGCACATACCATTTACCAAAGGTAACATCTTCGGCAATCTCAGATACTCTAGCCAATAATGGATCCCCTGACTCTGTAATTAATCGACTAGTCTTTGCCAAACCGCAAACAATGACTCCTTTTCTTTGCGCCAATTCGTATAATCTGCTTGCATATTTTATTTCATTTTTAAAACTCGTCTGCAGAGAACCGTCCATGACAATTACATCTCCTTGATTCAATTCATTTTCAACTACATGAATTGCCAATTGCCATTCAGCAAATCTTCTCCCCAGTGAATTTAATCTTGCACCCTGTAAAATTGAAGTGCTTTCAGTCTTTGATGTTAGATCAATTTCAGAAGGAAGATACTTTTTGTCTTCTGGACTGTGTGGGAATAGTCTTGTATTGTAACTTACTTTCTTTTTTCCATCTTCAATGTGAATCTTTGATATTACATAAGAGAAAAACTGGACACGGGGATTTGCTTTTGGCTTGATTCTCTTTTTTCCCTGAAATAATGAAAAATAAACACGATTAATTGTGATTAAAAAATTTGGTGACTCCTCCAACGGTCCATCCCCCCCATCGACAAATGCAATCTTTCTATGAATATCAATTGGTTTTATCTCCTGGAATTCAGAGGGCGCAATGAGAAACTGCTTTCCAGTTCCATTGTTTAGCACCACATCAGAGTGCTCTTTTTGTGATAGATGAGCTCCCAATTCTTCGATTAAATTTTTTACTGGATCATCATTCATGCTTTTTCTCCTTTTACATCGGTATGAAACTTATCTAGCGTAATAATCTGACTAATAGTTATCAGTGTTTTAACTTTCATGTATCAAGTTAAAATAAACGGTATTAAGAAACATGAGGATAGTATGCATACTAAACATACCGTTTGAGCCTAAACCTATCTGATTTTTCATTCTAGGCAAGGTTCTTTCATACGATAAACTAAATCCCTCATAACAAGGATTGAAACTGCCTATGATAGTCCACCACAAAATACATAATTTTATAACTTTTTATATAATTGTGGTGGACTAGAATAACATGGTCAGCATTATAGCAAGAAAAAGAAGTGGTAAAACATTGTACTATCTCAAGCATTCCTCCAGGATCAATCCTAAAGAAGAATACATTGGTACAGAGCTGCCAAAAGACATCAAGGAAAAAAAAATCACATTTGAGGAAAATTGCTACAGAGAGGAAAAGAATCCACTACTAGAGAAAATCAAAAAAAATTACAAAAACCATCAGAAAACAACACATAAAAAAATTCTGGAAAACGAAATGCATGCATTTAAAATCATACACACTTACAGCACTCAAAAGATAGAGGGCAGCACCATGACAATGGGGCAGACTAGAAATCTCTTGGAAAACAATCTGTCTCCAAAGGATACGTCAGTAAAAGACATAATAGAAGCACAAGAACTTGCAAGACTCTTTGATAAAATGCTGGCATCAAAAGAGGACATTACTCCAAAATTAATCCTGAATTGGCACAGGGAATTGTTTGCAAAAACCGAGCCAAATGATGCAGGCGAGTTCAGAAAAGTTGATGTTGCACCAGCAATGGGAAAGACAGAGTATGCTTTGTGGTATGATGTACAAGATGAGATTTGCAAATTGATAAAATGGTACAGCAAGAAAACAATGAATCCAGTTGAGTTAGCATGTAGATTCCACAGAAAATTTGAACTTGTTCATCCTTTCATTGATGGGAATGGAAGAATTGGCAGGTTGCTTTTGATATTTATTTTACACAAAAATGGTTATCCAATGTCAAATATTGATCCAAAGGAGAAACTTCTATACATCAATAAACTAGAAAGCTCATACCTGAAAAATGATGAGATGATCTTTGTAAAGTGGTTTGTCTCAAAATATCTAAGAAACAATAAAAAACTTTTAAGACCATAGAAGAATGTTTTTTCTAATGTATCTCACTTGAGTTTAACCAATTTTTCCTTTCAAAATTATTTTCTCATCCGTATTGGATGGTGTAGTTCTATCGATGTATCTGATTTCATACCAGTCTCCAATGTCTACTGTTTTGCCATCTATTTTCCGAGGAATTTTTATTTCTACTTCAAAAGTACTGGTGTTTGGTCCTGTTTCAATTAGATATTTGGAATTTGCATCAAAACTAGGATTTGCAAGTGTTGTTCTGATTCCACCCTCCCCTCTATACTCTAACTGACTCAGAGATATCTTGTCTTCATTTTTGGAATCTCTATTTGCATCTGGCTCATAAATTCTAACAGTAAATTCATGTCCAATTCTTGAACCACCACCTACAGTCTCTACATTTGCATATGATTTTGTTAATGGAACTGATTTTACTAAAATTCGTTGCTCTCCTGCATAATCAGACGCATCCAAATATCTCATCAAAACAATATCATTTTGATCTAAAGGTCTGCCGTTAATTGTATCTGGTAATTGTAATTTTATATAAAATTGCCCTGTATCCGGTCCTGTCTCAATCATACTTTGAGGACCGTCAATTGGAATTCCATTAATTGTAAATTCTAACAGTCCTGTAGTTGATACTGTCTCTATTCCACTATGAGCCAAATTCAAGTCGTCATCTGTAATGTAGAAATTAACTACACTTCCAGTTGACGCTGGAATTACTTGAATCTCTTCTGAATTTCTTATCGGAGTTTCTTTTTCTGATTTTGTAACTTTTATTTTTCCTAGTCCCATCTTTTCTAATTTATCTGCAGTTGTAGATTTGACACATGCTGGAAATCCATTAGTTCGTATCACCAAAATATGACCTGCTTTACAGATAACATCTTCTGCTGCTATTCCTCTTTTCATCTGTTTTTTTGGTGAATCTATCTCTGCATTTACTGGATTTGCCAAAAATAATGCTAAAGACAAAACCAAAAATAAGACAATTCCAAACAATGCTCTGTTTTTTAAATCAAAATTCATAGTTTTAGTCTCATTTTTTATCTTAAATAGATTGGTGATAAATCATACCAATCCCGATTGGAGTTTTACAAAACGGAGGTGAGAAAGCCCGCACCCTTTAGCATTGGAGTATGTCCGACGATCGTTTGTTACCTAATTTTATATACTAAAAATTCTAAATGATAACATGAGTGAAAAAAGAGACTATAACATTTTACTAAAAAAAGATGGTACATTCTATGTCGGACAGTGTTTAGAAATCCCTCAAGCTAGAGGTCAAGGAAATACAAAAGCAGAAGCAATCGAAGATACAAAAAAAGCTATCAAAATCTGCAAGTCGTATTTAGAAAGTAAAAAGAAATTATCTTCCAAGCTAGTGACAGTTTCAGTTTGAGCCTTCCAATAATTGGCTGGAAAGAAGTTCTAAAGGCACTAAAGAAACAAGGATTCTATGCAACAAGGCAGTCTGGAAGTCATATTATAGTTGAGAATGGACAAGGATTATGGACATCCATTCCAAGAAAAAGCGAACTTGGTAAAGGATTGTTATTACAAATTATCTCTGATTGTGGTTTAACAAAGAAAGAGTTTCTTGAATTGTTGTAAATCTGAAAACCATCTAGACTATCCTTTTGTCCCCTTTGGACTAGAATTAATTAAGTGATTGATTTTAGTATGATTACTTGAAAAAAATAGGACTATTAGGTTGTGGCGCTATTGGCACTCAAATTGCACTAGCAATTGATTCAGGAAAAATACCTGGTGTCTTGACTCACGTATATGATTCCTCTAAAGAAGCATCCATTACACTAGTGCAAAAATTAAAAAATAAACCTGAAATTGTTGAAAACTCTCACCTTTTATCATCATACCCAGTTGATATTATAGTTGAAGCTGCATCACAAGAAGCAGTTCGAAATGTAGCACATAGTGTTTTGCAAAACAAAAGAGATTTGATGATTATGAGTGTAGGTGCTTTACTTGATGAATCTATTTATGATATTTTATCTGAGGCATGTGAGCATTTTCATAAAACAATCTATCTGCCATCAGGTGCAATTGCAGGATTAGACGCAATCAAATCAGTTGCTGACCAATTGGACTCTATGACATTAACTACAACTAAACATCCAAGATCACTAAAGGGTGCAAAATTCTTTGAGACATCAAATATTGATTTAGAAAAAATCGATAAACCTACAATTATCTTTGAAGGAAAAGCCAAAGAGGCAGTTTCACTTTTTCCTGCAAACATCAATGTTGCAGCATTGCTTAGCTTGGCTGGAATCGGAAGCGAAAAGACTGTGGTGAAAATTCTTGCAGATCCAAACACTAGCAAAAACACTCACAACATAGTAGCACAAGGAAAGTTTGGAAAGATGACTTTTACCATAGAGAACGTCCCAGATGAGACCAATCCAAAAACGAGCAAACTAGCAATTTTATCTGCAATTGAGACTCTACGAAAATACTGCTCCAGCGGTATTTCCGTTGGTACGTGATATGGCAAGAATTGCCATAATTGCCTGTTTTTTAGAATAATCCTGACTCGATCTTATTCTTTAAATCACTACTGAATGCAACGGTGATGGTAAATGTTAGTCCAAGAAACAAGTCTCAAAAATGAAATTCTCCGTCTAAAAAAAGAAAAAGACGTAGTTATTCTTGCACATAATTACCAAATTCCAGATGTTCAAGATATAGCTGATTTTACCGGAGATTCCCTAGGATTATCAAGGCAAGCTGCCAAAGTCTCTCAAAAAACAATTCTGTTTTGCGGCGTCCACTTTATGGCAGAAACTGCTGCAATTATCTGTCCTGAAAAAAGAATATTGATTCCTGATTTGCAAGCAGGATGTTCTCTGTCTGATTCAATTACTGTTGAAGAGTTAAGAAACTGGAAGAAACAACATCCAGGGGCTATCACAGTTGGCTATGTCAATACAACTGCAGAAATAAAATCTGAGTTAGATTATTGTTGCACTTCAGCAAATGCGGTAAATGTAGTTAAGGCAATTCCCGCTGATAAAGAAATTTTGTTCTTGCCTGATATGTTTTTGGGTTCTTATGTTGCAAAAGTTACTGGACGAAAGAACATGTTCATATGGGCAGGAGAATGCCACGTTCATGCTGGCATTACACCAGAAGATATCACAAAAAAATTAGATTCAATGAAAGATGCTGAATTTCTAATCCATCCTGAATGCAGCTGCACCACTCCAATGATGTATGACCTTGCATCAGGAAGTTTTGATGACAGAAGAGTTTCTATTCTTTCTACAGAAGGGATGCTCAATCATGTGCATAACTCAAAAGCAAAGAACTTTGTTGTTGCAACTGAAACTGGAATTTTATACAAAATGAGACAGCAGAATCCAGGTAAAACGTTCATTCCCGCATCAGAAAAAGCAGAATGCCAATACATGAAAATGATCACACTGAAAAAAGTCTATGATGCACTGGTACAAGAAAAAAATCAAGTTATTGTACCAAAAGAAATTGCAGACAAGGCTCGCTTGGCAATAGAAAGAATGCTTGCAATTAGTTAATCTATATCTCTAAACTCATGTCAATTCCTTTGACTGAATTTGTTATGCTTCCTACAGAGATAATATCCACACCTGTATTGCCATATTTTGCAATATTTTTTGAATTAATTCCCCCAGATGCTTCAAGCATTACTTTGTTTCGTAATTTCTGATTTTTAAGAATCTGAATTGTTTTTTTAATTTGGTTTGGAGAAAAATTATCCAACATAATCATGGCTGCCCCTTCCTTTGCAGCCAATACCGCATCTGATGTATTTTCAACTTCCACTTCAAATTTTTTATATTTTCTTTTTGCAATTTTTATCAAAGATAAAAGTGAATCTGCCACTGCAATGTGATTGTCTTTGATCATTACCATTTCATCTAGTTTTAATCGGTGTTTTTCCCCGCCGCCAATCTCCACTGCCTCTTTATCGAAATATCTTAGACCGGGAGCAGTCTTTCTAGTTGCATATAGTTTGGTTTTTCTGTTTGAAATTTTTTTTACTAGTTGGTCTGTCTGGGTTGCAATGCCGCTCATTCTTGTAAGTAAATTCAGTGCTGTTCTCTCACATGTTAGAATTTTTCCTGCATCCCCCGAAATAATCATTATTGTTTGATTTGGTTTTATCTTACTGCCGTCTTTTTTTACAATTATTACATTGCAGCCTTTTAATTCGAAAATCTCTTTTGCATATTTCACTCCTGCAACCATCCCTTCTTCTCTTGATATTATTCTGGCAGAGATGTTTCTCTTTGGTAAAAGTGCGCTTGTAATGTCGCCCTTACCAATGTCTTCCGATAAAAATTCCATTAATTGTTTTTTAGCATTAAATGACAACATGGTGATATGGTGCTAGTGTGATTTTAAAGATTTAGAAACTTATGTTACTTTGATTGCGTACTTGCCTTTTTGTTTTATTCCCAATGTTTTTGAAACTTGGGAATTTGTTGGGTCAACAACTAGTACAATTCCAGTCCAATCTGGTGTCAAGTCTGATGATTTACAAACTGGACATACCCTTCCTGTAGTTACAAACTTGCATTTTCTACAAGCCATTTCTCGTGCCATTTAACTTGCCTCAACTTTAGCTTCTTTTGAATCAGAGCTGGATTTTTTGATCTCTTCTGCAATCCAATCCTCTGCACCAAGGAATGGCTGTCTGCATGTGATTCCAATTTTTCCCATTGCAGCGGCTTTGCCTAATGACACTGCTGTAATTCTTGCTCGAAGAGTTGAACCAACTTTTAATGTTCTGCCACTTTGATTAGCTAAAATCATTCCAGATTTTACATCGCTCTTTAGATAGTCATCCATGACTTGTGATAGATGTAGTAATGCATCAGTTGGACCTATTCTTACAAATGCACCAAAGTCTGTAATGTCTACAATTTCACCTTGAACAATTTCTTGGAGTTTTGGATAAAATGTCAATGCTTCAAATTCGACTTTGTGAAATGTTCCGCCGTCTCCGGCAATCATCTTTCCCATTTCGTCAACTTTGGCATCTAAAATCATAATGATATATCCTAATTCTGCATTAATCATGCTCTCATACTTGTCTTTGAGAATGTTTGTTGCTGCCTTTTTTATTGATGTTCCAAACATGCTTGGTGGAATCCTAACAACATCAAGTAGGGTAGATATAGAAAACAACTATGATACTTTTCTTGAATTTGAATTTATGAATCTTTGGATAATTCACGCTTAATTTGAGTAATATTTTGTGTATTTTTCAAATAATTTATGTTTTTTTAACTATCTAACCTATGTAAGGATAAGTAGGTAGTGTAGTCAAACACTTCTTTCTTCCCTGAAAAATTATTCTAATTATAATCATTATTCTAAATAAATATATCCCATATGGGAACAAAAAGGTGTGGACTCGTCGGGACTACCGCCTTTATGGGCATTATTTTGGGCTCACTTTTGAAAGAAAATCAAATTCGAATTGCATACATTGGAAAAATTTCAATGTGAAAAAATCAAATTGGCTTCACATTAGTTACAGTTTTAAAAGTTCTTTCGCTTTGTTAATAAAAATATCTGCCTTGTCTACGAGATTTCTTCCTTGCGTTTCAGATATAGAACCTGCCCTGTCATACATGGATTCGCTCCTTCGCAGTCTAGCCTTGCCAAAGGCCTGTAAAACCTCGCTTGAAAATTTGGCTGAATAAACTGTCTCTGCAAATGAGACTACAGCCACATGATGTTCCGAACTCTTTGGCCTGTAACCTTTTGAAAACATTAAAGCTCTTCCTGCTTGTAACATAGCATTATACGCTGCATTATGAGCCCATGAGGGTATTATCATATGTTCTGTTCATCAAAAAAACTTTTTCAGCATGATTTCTAGATTGCCTTTGAAAACTTTATCATTACCAGCATAACCAAATTCTTTTGCACGTTTTGTGATCTGACTCTTTTTAATCTTGAATTTTTTAATACATGATTCTATGTCTTGCTCGTCTCTTTCATCCAGTCTGGCAATTTTTGTAATGATTATATCCACAGGATCAAGTGCCCTCAGCTGTATGTTTTTCAATCTAGTCCTTATTGGTTTACTTTTCTTCAGATAGTCTTCTGGAAGCACAGTGATAAACACTGTACCATCATGAAATAGATCAACCCTAAATCCAGGATTGACAATCTTCTTTGCTTTTGTAAACTCATCATAAAATTCTCCAGGAATTGTAAAGTCGACATCAATAGTGGATGGTTTTGCTTTCACTAGAGTCATTGCAGTTCCACCTACTGCTACCACCACCATTTTGTGACTCAGTTCTTTGTCAACTTCGCCTAGAAAATCAAGTAATTTTGTGTTATCAAGTGACATTGTACAGCCTCAATTTCTCCTTCATGACCTTAGCGTTTGCTTTGATTTCTTTAATTTTCATGGCCTCAAGCAGTCTTATGGGCTCATCGATGTTAGTCATTCTATGTGCAACAAGGTTTCGTAGTGCTTTGAGAATACCAAATATTTTCCCTTCAAAGTCGTATCTTCGTGCTAAAAAGAGTAACAAGTCATAGCTTGTTTTCTTATTCTTTGCAAGGATTATTGGAATTGCATCCATCCTTCTTGCGTCGTTGTGAAACATTATGGTGGATATTATGTACTCTATGCAAATTGGTTTGCCTTGCTTTATCTTCGGTCCAAATTCAATGTAACCAAATCTTGCAAGATTAAAGATCAGATCTTCCTCAGTTATCTTCGCCGGATGTATTTCATTTTCTTCTGCAATTATCATTGTTCCTCTTAAAATCTCACTTCTTATTGACATCCAGAAGCCTTGTGGATGCAGTGTTGCTATCTTGCAGTGTAACATCTCCTTGACAGTATTACTTTCATTTGATTTCAATAGATCAAGAAACATTTCGTCATCTAAGATTAAATGATTTATTCTAATATTGTGTATTCTTTGAAGACTAGCCATTATGGTGTTAATTTCGATCTTTGTTTTCTCCATCTCTTTCTTGTTTGGGTATTTCATGTGAAACATAATTTCTGCTTTGTTCAGTTTTGCATTTCTCTCGGGATTCATCAGAGAGATAGACTTGATAAAAGATACATTGTATAGTAATGTGTCTATCTCCATCATCAGCATCTGCATCTCCTGCTTTTCTCTCAAAAAATATTGCTTTCTCATCAGTTCCATCTCTGCAAGCAAATCAATTAACAGATAGTTCTCAAAATATAGAGAGATTATAGAAGATCTTCCGGACTTTGAAAGTGTCATTATGTGGTCTTGAGTCAGATCGTGAATCTTTTCATGTATGTTTGCATAATATGCTCCTCCATACATCTCTTCAATTTTTCTAGTCAGTTCATGTATCGACGTAGAACTACCTAGGTTTCTAGATAATACATCAAGTATTCTGTATGTTGTTTCGTCCATTCACTAACTTATAGTAATTTACTATAATATTATAGTTTTCTACTATACATATACGACAATCTACGCATGAATCCATGTATCAAAGAATATTTCCTTAAAAATAAAATCAATATACATGCACAACATGAAGTATGCGTGTGGTGCAACGCAGTAGAGTACCTAACTGATTTGACAAAACTCATCCCCATTCTTGTATAGTAAGCATCTTTTTTGCAGAAGCAAGATCATTTTTAGCTATATCGATTTCTTTTGTAATTTGTACTGGATCTGACTGGAATTTTTCAACTAGCCCTTTGCTTAATAGATCGCTTAAATTCATCCTCGTCTCCTACGATCATAATTATTGGTGTTTTTGAGATCTCTTTTATTAACGGAATATTTTCTCGTACCTTTTGTAGAAATTCCTTTTCCGTCCACAGTATGAAGTTTATTTCACGTCCTATTTTTCTTTCTGTTTTTGAAATAGATCGTAGAATATTATCCTCCTTCACATCTCCTATTATGAGCATGTCAACATCACTTGTTGGTGTTTCAATTCCTTTTGCAAACGATCCAAAAATAAGAGTAAATTTGATCTTTTTGGTATCGAGTTCTCCCACTATAGCGTATCCTATACTATCCGTCTTTAGAAAAATTCTTTTCAAATCTTCAACAATGGGAGATTTTACCTGAAGCTTGTAGAGTACCATGTTTCCTTTTCTTCTACTGCTAAGCAGACCAAGCGACTCCAGGTTTTTGAGTTCCTTTTGCACGTATATTGGAGTGGTTTCTATAATTCTTGCCAGCTCACGTATGTGGTATTCAGTGCCAGGATTGAGCAAAAACTCCTCAAGTATGCTCACTCTGGTCTTTGAAGTGAAAAGCCTTTCCAGCATGTATATTAAACATATACAAATGTAAATAAATAGTTTACATTTTCATATTAAAGATGTGAACTAACTTGCATTATGACCACATTAGTGGGCTGCCCTTTATGGGCAATATTTTGGGTGCAGTTAGGTTATATCATAATCAGCAATGATCTAAAAGTATTAAAATACAAACACAATGGAGTGGTGATAGAATGGTTGGAGAAGTAGAATATTCATTCATTTACCCAAAAGAGCTTCTTGGACGTCCATTAAATGACATTGAATTAAAATATGCTCCAAAAGTAATTTACTATAAAGGTTCCATGGAAATACCTTTACCATGTCCCAGAGTTTCGATAATTGGTTCTAGACAAGCATCAGAGAAGGGACTTTTAGAAGCTGAAGAAATTACAAAGATCTTAATTGAAAATGAAACAGTAATTGTAAGCGGACTTGCAAAAGGAATTGACACAACAGCACATCAAACTGCTATAAAATATGGCGGTAGAACTATTGCAGTTATTGGAACTCCACTAAACAAAGTATACCCAAAAGAAAATCTCAGATTACAGGAAGAAATTATGAAGGATCATCTTGTTATTTCACAATATCCAGTTGGCCATTCAACTACTCCTAAAGACTTTGTATTACGAAATCGAACCATGGCATTAATCTCTGATGCTACCGTAATTGTAGAAGCTGGAGACTCTAGTGGTTCGTTACATCAAGGTTGGGAAACACTCAGAATAGGAAGACCATTGTTTATTTGTAAAGCAGTAGTAAAAAATTCCAAATTAAAATGGCCTAAAAAGATGATAGAGTATGGTGCAATGGAGCTTGATGAACCAACAGACATTTTAGAAAATCTACCATCAAATATTAAGATGCCTGAATTGTTTCAATAAATAACTACAATGAAAATATCTAAAGTAGAATTTGGTTCATTGTTAACATACTCCCCACATGGTAATTCAACCGAACATTTCAAGTCCAGAACGGTAATGAGAAATCTCAAAAACGATGAGGTTTTACAATCAGGAATCTTAATGTCAGAAAATATTGCACGAGCAATAAAAAAAGAACTCAAAAATTATCCATTTGGTGATTATTTTAGTCAAAATACAATCTTAATTCCTACTCCAAAAAGTTCATTGTTAAAAAAAGATATGCTTTGAGTGCCACAACGCATTACATCTGCATTAGCCAATAACGGTTTGGGAAAAAATGAAGAATGTCTATATCGTGATATACCATTACCAAAATCATCTACTAGTTTAGCATCAAATAGACCAAAAGCATTTCAACATTATGATTCAATTAAAGTTAAAGAATTATTATTTGATCCTGAAGAAATTCTTTTGGTAGATGATGTAATAACACGTGGAGCTACTATGATAGGTGCGGTAAACAAGCTTGCAGATGCATTTCCTAATGCACGCATACGTGCATTTGCTGTAATGAGAACAATTAGCAATCCAGATGAATTTTCGGAAATTATTCAACCATGCGTTGGAACAATTACACTGTCAGGAGAAAATACATTCAGATTACCATAATAGCAAAAATAAATCCAAAATGTTGAAATTAATTCAAGTCTGATATGACTAGCACAGTTTTTGGTTCAAATCTCTTAAGATTCAGACTTGAGTTGGTTAAAAATAATTTTCACATACATCACAGGGACTACCCTCTTTATGGGTATTAATTTGGGTGCAGTTAGGCATCAGATCAGATTTGTGGAATGAAAATAAATCAAAAATTAATGAGAAATTATGTTATATCTACACAAGAAATTATCTAGGTTGGCCAATTGGACATCCTACGTTTAAATAAAGTAAACTGACTTTTTTACCCAATGGTTGGAATTGATCAAGTTCTTGAAAAACTAAGTACAGTGATTGATCCTGATTTGAAAAAAGATATTGTATCTATGGGAATGATTAAAGACCTTGAGCTTAATGATGGAAATCTAAAATTTACTTTGGAGCTTACTACTCCGGCATGTCCTTTTAATGTAGAAATTGAAGATGATGTACGAAAAGCAATTGCTGAAATCAAAGAACTCAAAAATTTTGATATGAAAGTAACTGCAAAAGTGATGGAAGGTCGTTCACTTGATGCAGATACTGCAATGGCAACTGTCAAAAATATTATTGGCGTTGCAAGTGGTAAAGGCGGTGTAGGAAAATCAACTGTCTCTCTGAATTTAGCTTTGGCTTTATCGCAAGCTGGAGCCAAAGTCGGCTTACTTGATGCAGATATCTACGGCCCAAGTATTCCTCTAATGCTTGGAATGAAAAGTGCTTACATGGATGTAGTAGATAACAAATTACAACCTGCAAAATCTCATGGGTTACAAGTAGTTTCATTTGGTTTTTTTGCAGAACAATCACATCAGGCAGCAATTTACCGAGGCCCAATCATTTCTGGAATCTTAAAACAATTTTTAGTTGATACTAACTGGTCTGACTTGGATTATCTTATTGTAGATCTTCCTCCAGGAACCGGTGATATTCCATTAACACTTGCACAAACAATCCCCATCACTGGAATTTTGGTAGTCACAACTCCACAAGATGTAGCAAGTAATGTTGCTGTAAAAGCAATTGGAATGTTTGAAAAATTAAATGTCCCAATTCTAGGTGTTGTAGAAAACATGAGTTACTTTATTTGTCCTAATTGTAATGTAAAGCACTATATTTTTGGTGAAGGCGGTGCAAAAAAAATCAGCGAACAATTTAAAATTCCTTTCCTAGGTGAGATTCCATTGAACTCTGGAATTATGTCTGGTTCTGATTTAGGCAAGCCCATCATAATTACAAATCCTGATTCTCCAAGTGCCAATGCATTTAGATCAAGTGCAAAAAATATTGCAGCGCAATGTAGTATTCTTGCTGCAAAATTACGCGCAGAAATGGAATCTGAAAGTGCAAATGAATCTCTACAAACCAACTAATCGCGATTCCTGTGAAATTACCCGATTCCCTTAGAGACCAACTGAAAATTCCACTAGGTCACTTGATTCCTGAAAGTCAGACAAACAAATCCAACATACAAAAACACCTGCCAAAAAATTCGTATTTAATTACAGTTGGTGATAGAACGGCTGAAAAAATGATTGCTTTTGGTTTGATTCCTTCATTGCAAATTATTGATAATCAAGAAAAAAGAATAAAGCGGGAACCTCCAAAAAATGACAACACATACACCGAACTTGTCTGCAACAATCCCGCAGCTGAGATAACTCCTCAAAGTATCGATTCAATCAAAAAAGCATTTGTTTCAAAAACACCTGTAAGACTTACTGTTGTAGGCGAAGAAGATCTTTTAGTAATTCCAGTGTGCATTCATGCTCCTGAAAATTCAGTAGTCATGTATGGTCAGCCAAACGAAGGATTAGTTATAGTCAAAATAACTCCAGAAATTAGAAATAAAACACAGAGATTACTTGATTTAATGGAATAATTGGGGTATGATGAGACGGTGGCTGTATGATTTGTGATTACACTACAAAATATTCTGACCCTATTAATTCGCATAATAAAATTTAATTCTGAACCTTTTTTTCCTAGATATAATCTTCAAATCCTGGTAATGATGATGAGGGTTTATTACATACTAAAATTGGTTTAAAAATATCTTTATGAAACAAATTGCCATTTTGTATATTGTTGTAGGGATAATTATCGGATTTAGTATTGCCTTTGTCGCATTTATGGAATCTCCAAATATTCAAACTAGTGACGCAACATCTGATGTTTTTCCAAAATTTAAAAATCAAAACCCACAAAAACTCTTTTACACTCTAATTGCCCAGGATGCGGAAATTGAAGTCTCTAAAGGCGTAATGGTAAAAGTGTGGACATACAACGGAACAGTTCCGGGACCAACTTTGAGATTTACAGAGGGCGACGATGTTACAGTCAAATTTGTAAATAAAACACCATATGCTCATACCGTTCACTTTCATGGCACTCATGATTCTGCAAACGATGGAGTCTTTCCACAAATAATGCCCGGTGAAGAATACACGTATCATTTTGTAGCCCAAGAATCAGGACTGTTCATGTATCATTGTCATGCATTTCCAACTTCTGAGCATGTTAGAATGGGAATGTTTGGTGCCATGATTATAGACCCCGCAATACGTCCAATGGATCCTGCACGAGAATATTTCTTTACACTTAGTGAATTTGATCCAAACAATGTGCTGGAATATTTTACAAAATACTATCCGCTTAACGGATACGCCAATCAATACATGGATAATCCAATCCAAGTTGTAAAAGGGGAATTAGTTAGATTCTATGTTATTGGAGTTGGTACAGTCTTACCTTCTCCATTTCACATTCACAGTACAATCGCCAAAGTATACCCTTCAGGAATTTTGTGGAATGAACCATACTTTGCTCAAACACACCTAATTGCAAATGGTGACACTGCAATAATTGAGGTAAAATGGGATGAGCCTGGAACGTACTTTATTCATCTACATGGAATACAAGAGGAACGTGGCTCTATGGCCACAGTTGAAGTATTGGAGAATATCTCTTCACTGTCATCCAAACAAACCCCAAGTAACAACAAGGGAAGTCACTCTATGATACAATGGCAAGAAGACCTGATAAAATTATTGGAACATCCAGAAATTATTAACTATGATAATTTAGGCGAGTCTACTATTATTGATGCTAAAAAAATTCAAACAAATAATGTGTCTATTGTAAAAGATTCTTGGAATCCTGATGTTGTAGAATCATATTTCCCCCCATCAATTGAAATCAACCCTGGTGCTACTGTAACGTGGACAAATAATGATATGGTGATTCATACTGTCACTGATACTGAAAAAACATTTGATTCAGAATTCATACAAGCCGGAGGATCTTGGCAATACACATTTGAAAAACCAGGCGAATATGAGTATCTTTGTACATTACATCCTTGGATGAAAGGCACTGTTAGCGTAATTGAAGCGTCTTCTCACTCAATGAATTAGTAAACACTTCTAGGATTTAGCCAAGTTTGTTTAACACACTTGAACGTAATTTCAAAAAATAATCATTGAGGTATTTGGGCGAGTTTCTTAAACATATTTCAGCGTGGAAAAGAGTTTAGAATCTAATTTTATTTTTAAGATTAAGTTGTTTTTCTAAAGATGTGATTCTCTTTTCCAGTTTATAGACTCTTTTTTATAATTTTGGACTTGTCTCCATATGAGTCATAGTCTTTATGAATAATTAACTTGTCAAAGCCTTCGTCTTTGGTTGGCGTTTCAAAATATTTTATCTGTTTGTTAATGACAACCATTGGAAATTCTTTACGCCTTTTCAATCTTCTTTGTTGAATTAATCCCATTGAAGTGTTCATGAAAATCCCCGTTATTTTGGCATTGTATTTTTTTGCCAAATCAATGTGTAGCTTTCTGATATCTCGTGTAATGTTGGTATCATCAATTACAACGCCTTTTCCTTCTTTCAAGCATTCTTCAATGTACTCTAATTCCTTTTTCCTGTTGCTAAAATTCAATAGTTGAATTACCTCATGTTGGAAATTTGCTTTTCTGTAGACTGTTTTTCCGCTTAATGTTATGCCAATCATGAGTACATATTCCATGTTTATCTTTTCATATCATTTTGAATATCTGACTGAAGTCTGTTCTTGTTGAATCTTTTTTGCCTGAATGTCTCTTAACTTTTTGTCCAGATCATCATCAATCATGATTGTGATCTTTTTGTCATGAATTCTCTAAATTTTGTATTAACTTAAGGATTTAAATTGATTTCAAATATGTGGTGAAATAAGACATGCTTGCCTACATTTTGTTAAATTGTATGCCTTCACAAGAAAAAAATATTATTGAAGATCTAAACAAAATTCCCGAAGTGATTGAGGTTAATGGCATAATGGGAAAATACGACATAATTGTAAAAATTACAGGTGATCTCCCAGATAAGATAGATTTAGCAGTAAGAAAAATAAGATCAATTAACGGAGTGACTAGTAGCTATACCATGACTGCAATTTACGGTCAGGGCGGTTCGATTGACAAGAAATAAGATTAATTCGTACGAATGAACATTGCACAAAAGAGTTTAGAATTTAAAAATAATGATTAGAAGATTAGCAAGTCTGAAATGATATCTAGCATGTACTTTCTTGCATTCTAGATTGTGAATTCAGATTCAGGCAATAAACATAGGCACACGTCAAATTGATAACCAAAAATATGGAAAATTAACCTTAATTGTATATTTTGTATCCTTATAGTTCCTTAATGAGGAACTATGGTCATACAAAATATAAGTTTAGGTCCTAATGAGGCAAAACTCTACTAACCTTAGCAGAGAAGGGCATTTCTGTTTGCTTATCCGTCTAGTTTTTATCACTTTTAACACCTAGAAACAAACTCACAAAATTACACAGCTTTCAAAGTCTCTGTATTTTGGTCTACTAATTCAAATTTTTTCATTGCCATTTTGCTTAGAGATAAATCCATAGACATTACCTGTTTTACAATGATATTGTCTTGATTAATCTTGTATAGTGTAGTATTTCCATACTTTCTAACTGGAATGACAACTTCTAGTTGTTCTAAGTCAGACCATACTTTGTATAATGTAGTCTTGGACATTCCTGTGCCTTCTAAAATCTCTTTTTTAGAATAGTCACTTCTGTTATCTATAAAGAAGTCTATAATCCTGAGTTGTGGAGTATTTCCTAAATATCTCATAAGTAATGTTGGTTCCATACACCTATTTTCCCTATAAAGTATTTATTTGTGTCTACCAAAGGTACTATAAGTGAACATGTCTGAATTTACCGATGAAGAAATTATGGCCAGATTAATCCATAAGTTATACAGACGTGGAAATTGGGGTGAAAGCCACACAAACTTTGAGAATTTGAAAAAAGGATTCAATCAACGAAATCTAGGAAAAAGAGGATTCAAGCGAGTAGATAAAATGGCTGAAAAAATGATCAAAGATGGACTGTTACGCTCAAAATCTACTGGTTATGGATTAGAGGTAAGCTTAGAATATACTAGAAAAGATGAATTGTTTTCAATATTGCGACAAATCTTTTCAGAAGATTTTGAATAACGATGATTTTAACAAACTATCAGAACATATCCAATGATTTTCTAAAGTCTCTATTCAATTAAGGATTTATCAGATTTGAATTTCTTTAATTTTTTATCTATGGTATTATCACGAGCTTCAACTTGACGCAAAACTAGTCTTCTAAGACTTTCTTTGCGTGCTTAATATATTCATCAAAATTTTTGTACTTTGTCAGTGATTCTTTTCCAGATTCTACATTCTCTAAAACTTTTTCTAGATCAGGATTCAATTCACTCTTTTTTACTTTAGTTGTACTCATCTTGTATCTATGGTAATTACTCTTAATTTCTATATAAATACCACCCCCACTTTCTTTTTTTATTATGATTCAATTAATACTACTTTTGTTCGTAGAATCACTTCAGATAATGTAACTTGTGTAGGCTCTATCAGTCCAACTCTTTCTTTATCTTCTTTATTTTTTCTTATAACGGCAATTGCATAAAAAAAAGTAGTCCTATCCAGAATCCTATTATCAAAGACAATACTTGCCAATGCTTTTTAATCCAATTAGTCCTTTCAAATGGATATTACAGATTTAATGGAAAATGGAAGAACCGTGGAATAGGCAATGATCCCAGTGAAAAAAATGTCGAAATTGAACATGAAGAAAGTATTGAAGGCAAAGATGGGCAGTTCTACATCGTAGAAACCACACAATTACAGCACATAAAAAGTGCCATTATTCGTAACTTGCACAAGGATATTGGCAAGATTCGAACTTATCAGAGGAAAGTATTCTTGAATTCAGACAGAAAGAGGCTCTGGAACAGGAATCTTGTACGAATTGATGATGGAATAATGTGTGATTCGGCTCCGATTAACATGAGTGTGGATGGTGAGATTATTTCAGAAAAATCTGAATTCGAGTGGATTGATGATGAAAAGTATGTACCTGAAAGCGAATTATGATTTCAATCTTTAAGTTTATACATTTTTTGTTATTGCCAGAAATGGTGAGGTCATCTTTTAATACACATGTCGTTTTTTGATCTCAATGCACGGTGTTGTATATCTTTCTGTTTTCGCTGTTTTAATTTTCACATTATCTGCATTTTCAATCCAAGACGCACATGCAACATCTCAGACATTTACTACAAATACCACAATAACTACAAACCAAATCATTGGTCCAGGAGAGACTTGGACTGTCAACTCCGGTGTTGTACTAACCATTAATTCTGGTGTGACAATAACAGTTGATGGTACCAGTGCCATCTCCAACGCCGGCACCATCTCCAACGCCGGCACCATCTCCAACTCCGGCGGCATCGTCAACAGATCCGGCGGCGTCATCAACAACAACGGCACCATCTCCAACTCCGGCGGCATCGTCAACATCTCCGGCGGCACCATCAACAACAACGGCACCATCAACAACTCCGACGCCATCAACAACATCGGAACCATCAACAACAAATTCGGTGGCACCATCAACAACAACTCCGGCGGCATCTTCACCAACTACTCCGGTGGCACCATCTCCAACTCCGGCACCATCTCCAACTCCAGCGGCATCACCAACAACGGCACCATCACCAACAACGGTAACTGCACCAACCCTCTCTTCTGTTCACATGCCTTCTCCAACGGTATCATCAACAACTCCGGCAGCATCACCAACAACGGCTCCATCACCAACTCCGGCACCATCAACAACACCGGCGATATCAACAACTACAACACCATCAACAACTCCGGCACCATCAACAACTACAACACCATCAACAACTCCGGCACCATCAACAACAACTCCGGCACCATCAACAACTCCGGCACCGGCACCATCAACAACTCCGGCGACATCGAGACCTCCGGCTCCGGCACCATCACCATCAACAACTCCGGCACCATCAACAACTCCGGCACCATCTTCACCAACTTCGGCACCATCACCATCACCAACTCCGGCACCATCAACAACTCCGGCGACATCATCAATAATTACAACCCCCTCACCATCACCAACTCCGGCACCATCAACAACAACTCCGGCGGCGACATCACCAGCAGAGGCGGCACCATTACCAACTCCGGTTTCATCAACAACTCCGGCCGTATCAGTAATTTCCACTCCCTCATCATCTTCACCAACTCCGGCACCATCAACAACTCCGGCACCATCACCAACTACTCCGGCGGCACCATCAACAACACCGGTGACATCAACAACGACTTCGGCGGCACCATCAACAACTCCGGCACCATCGGCCACTACGGCGGCACCATCAACAACTCCGGCACCATTGACAACTACTACTCCGGCACCATCACCCTCTTCAACAACAGTACCATCACCAACTCCGGCACCATTACCAACTCCGGCCTAATCCTAATTTCAATTCAACATCAAACATTTGGAACTGACATCACCAACTCCGGCACCATCACCAACTCAGGCGTCATTACAATCAACAACGGCGGCAACATCAACAACAACTCCGACGGCACCATCAACAACGCCGGCACCATCAACAACTCCGGCACCATCACCAACTTCGGCACCATTAACAACACCGGCACCATCAACAATCAATGTGGTGCTGTGTATTCTGGAGCCGCACCAATTGGAAATCCAGTTAACTATATTGCATGTCCAGATGCAACTTCTCCAATAATTACACCAACAATTAGTGGAACACTTGGAAATAACGGATGGTATGTTAGTGACGTTACTGTATCATGGGATGTAACTGATGCAGAATCTGCTATAACTACAACTGGATGTGATACAAGTGTAATCAATACTGATACTATTGGCACAACATTAACCTGTACTGCAACAAGTGCTGGTGGGACAAACTCGCAAGATGTAACAATAAAACGTGATGCTACTTTACCAATAATTACTGGTACCCCAACAACACTTCCAAATGCAAATAATTGGTACAATACAGATGTAAATGTACAATTTAGCTGCACAGATGTCACATCGGGTGTAGTAACTTCTTTCTTTGATGTGTTTGTTACACTGGAAGGAATTGATCAATCTGCATCAGGCACATGTACTGATAATGCTGGTAACTCTGCAAGCAGTACCATATCTGGCATAAACTTGGATAAAACAGCACCAACAATTATTGCACCAAACAATATTTCCATCATATCTGGAGCATCTGTATCTCCACTTCTTGGCAGTCCAACTGTAAGTGATAACTTGGATTCATCTCCTATTGTAACTAATGATGCACCAGCTGTATTTGTACCAGGAATTACGACTATAGTGACATGGACTGTTACTGATCAGGCTGGTAACTCTGCATCTGCAACTCAACAAGTAACTATTCAAACACCTGGACAGGCAATCAATGACTTGATCATATTGGGAGATAGTTATGGTGCAAACACAAGTGTTCTTGGAACTATACAAGCACTACTCGATGATATTAATATAAATAATGATATCTCCGCATGTGGGAAATTAGATGCATTCATCAATAAAGTAACTGCAGACACAATTTTGTCATCCACACAAAAAACTGAATTAATAGATGCAGCAAATGTAATTAAAAACTTCATTGGTTGTTAATCTCTTAAAATAAAAATTAGAACCTAAACTCTTTTTATTCCTAAACAATATTCAGCTAAATTTTGCATCAAGATTTTTGCTATTGTAATTTCTTGACACATTGACATTCCATTTTTCATCTTTAAACCATGCTTGAATTTGTAAGGTCTTTCAGATTGAAACTTTTTCTCTAAAATCTCTAGAAATCGTTTAATCAAATCCGAATCCATCACAACTTTCCCTTCCCTAGTCCATGTGTAGTCTTTTTTCTTAATTGACTGTTGATAATTATCACTATTTGCCAACTTGTAAACCGCATACTCTACTAGCCAACGAAACGGCTCTATCAAATCGTAAACCAGAGCCTGAAATGAAGTGTGCATTTTATGATAAAATCCATAGTAAGGATCTAAGCCCAGACCATTCACAAATTTAGCAATCTCACCAGCTAATACCGTGTATCCGTAATTCAACAGGGCATTAATCACATCTGAAGCATATCTATTTGAAAGTCTGATTCCGCCACCATGTCTTGATTCAAACTTGTACTTTACATCAAAGAGTTTTGCATAATTGTTAAAGTAGATATGCCCACATCTTGATTCCAAAGTCAGAAAAGCACGATATTCTTTGAAATACTCTATTTGCTTTTTGTATTGTTCTAGTTGTGAAATTCCTTTCTGTAATTCTTTTCTTTCTAATGATTTAAGAAATACAATCTGACTTTCAAGTTTAGCAGTAAGAAATTGTTTTCTAAGATATTCGACTTTAATGGGATCTCTAAATGTATCATACTGACCTATTCTATAATTTGTTGCAGTAGTTGAACTCTTTACATTATTCATGTTAGAAATTAGATTACCATAAGTGTCAGTCAGAATTATGTTGATGTTCTTCTCAGATAGTAACTTGATTGCTTCAGTGGACACATATCCTTTACCCGAAATTACAATTTTTTCATAGGGGATTTGTGTAACAAACCATTCTTCCATTTCTGAAATTCCTGTGATATCATTCATCCCATCTTTTAGAATCATATGATGATCTTTGAGATTGATTGAAACTCCATAACCACGAAGCAGTTTTACGTTGTAATGATTTCTTTTTCCTTTTAAGGTCAATAATGGTTTTTGCTGATCATCAGATCTTAATCTTTACGACCACATACAGATTTTCGAGCGTAGAAAGGGGGGAGACTATTTTTATCGACAAAGAGTAAAAATAGAATCCCCTTTTTACGAATAAAAAGTTTCCAATTCTCGTTATAACGGAAAGTATGATTTGTTGAAAAATAAAAAGAAGGGATAGTTAGAACTTATTTGTGTGCTTGCTGGTTTCCGTTTTTGAGATTACCCGAGACTGATAGGACTATACTGCTACTGCTATCCTTGATGACTATAGTGGCATGATCGTTCTTGCCAGGTTCTCCAGCATCAGTAAAGGTAAATTCTATCGTTGCGCCAGATACACCGTTCAATTTGCCAGTCCCGGTACCATTATAGGTGTCAAAGTCCGCTGCAGGTGGATTCGGTATGATGGCTGAATCGTTTGTACAGAAAGTTGATGTTAGACTAGTCAGATGGAAATTGTTGCCCTTGCCCCAGTTAACCTCAAGGTTGTTGGGCACATTGGCTACATCACAGTGAAGCTCAAAGCCGTGAGTGACTCTTGTGCTAGGAGTACCAATAGGATCAATTACACTACCACCACCTGTCATACGTTCTGTTGTGGGTTGTTCATCTCCGCCACCGCCTACAGGACAAGTTCCAGCTGGAACTTCAAATGCAATTAATTCATTATCAAATGCATCTTTGGTCCATACTGCATCAAGAGGAGTAAATGTGACATTATCACATTCCAAGTCCTCAGTTCGCCCTGTTCCAATAGGAAATGTGAGTTGCAAAGCTAATGTTGCTTTATCGTGTTTTTGGATAATGTTGCATCCATTCCATCCCAAATATAGGACTCCAGTACCAGCTGCTATTCCACTATTTCCACAACCCGATGTTGTAGGAATTGGTGTCGGTCCTGCAATTAATGCACCTGCAATGGTATAATGCCATATGTTTGGAGAAACATCTCCAGATATCCAGAGGCTGTCATCCATTCCATCATATGCCAAACCATCAGTATAGAAGAAACCATCTGCAACTACTGTAAACATTGGTGTAGCTACTCCAGCAGTTGTAATTTGGTAAATCTGTCTTACACCACTACCCGTGTCTGGTGATGCACCCCAGAATATTCCCCTAGAGGCATCCCATGAAATTGTGCTGATAGGTTGTAGTAGTCCTGTTATTGGAACATCTGCAAGAACTACTCCAGTAGTAGTACATCTATGAAGGTTAATTCCATCAAACCCAATCCAGTAGAGTGTTGTTCCATCAAACCCAACGCCCACACCAGGTCCTGCACAAAACAATGTGGCTAGTACATCACCTTCTATAGCTGTAGCAGTTGGAATATTGGAAGTAAAACCTGTTGCAAGAAGTAATGTTGCAAATGCAATTATTGTAATTTTTGTTTCTATTTTTTTGTTTTTTAAAGTCATTGAAATTATTTTGGGGGAGACTAGATAAATCTGATCTACTCTATTATATTATCCAAATTTTGTGTTTATATTAGAATAATATTATAAATTTTTTAATATTTGATCTGATGATCGCTCTTGCAATACTAACATTACAAGATATTTTTGATAATTTTCAATTTCTTCTTGTTCTTTTAATCCCAGAATCCTCGCATATTATATCCTCAGCCATAATTTTCTAAATTTTGTATGAACCTAAGGATTTAGGAAAACAAACTACTTTTTTGATTTAGCGTTATTTGCTGCCTTTGTTCTTTTTTTCGCTTTGTTTGATGTTTTACTCATACCAATTTCTAAATTTTGTATTAACTTAAAGATTTAGGAATAAGATTAGAATCTAACAACCAAAATCTTTTGCCCATGATTCACCAGAAAATTCACTTGTATTGCAATATGATGTTAGAATATTTGCATGATTGTTGTACAGTAATTCTGAGTTGAGTATTTTTTCTCCACAAAAAACTTTGCCAACTAGTCGGGCATACCTATCATATGGCTGTAAGTCATCCTGATCTACTGTAATGCTAGAACCTACTGGACAAAGATTTGCTGTAAATTGAGTCGCTTCTAAGAACCCATCCTTACCTTTTTCAGGAGTATCTGTAAGAGATAATCTAATCTTGTATGATTTGGTGTATAATGTGTCGCCATCGACTATTTTTGTAACTAACTCCGTGTCACAAATTGTGCTTCCTCTACATTGTTTTTGTATTTCAAGCTGTTGCATAACTGCAAGTGATACGGTCAAGACAACAAATACGATGACAATTCCAACAATAACAAACTTGCCATTCATGAATTTTCCATAACTGTGCTAAAATTAAGGATTTAGGAAAACAAAAGAGAACTCTAAACCAAAACATCGTTTGAGTTGATTAACAAAATAACAACCATCGAGATTAAAGAAATTACTAAAATCAAAACAGCAATGTTCCAAACTCTGGAACAGCAGAAGTTCCAATTATCTTAATATGTGTCGTCAGAATTTACATGAAAATCAAACTGGACGTGTACTGATTCTAATTAATTTCAATGATTTTTCCAGTAGTAAGAATACTGCAAGAGCGAATCATCACACCTTTTACTGTTCTACAATCTGTGGTACACTCATTAAGTAGAAAGTTGTTTTTTGGAAATTCTTTGTGATTTGGGATAAGTATAGTTGAAATTCCATACTTTATCAATTGTTTCAATCCTTCTCTTCCTCCATACGCTCTTTTTTCTGTAACAAACCATGACATGTCTAATCCATCATAATTTTTAGGAAATATTGATTGCTTGAGTTCTTTTCCCTGTGCTGTGTAATGTCCTACCATAGTTATTTTTCCTCCAAGTAATCTATTGACAAGTTTGGCATATGAGGTACAAGAAGTACACAAATTATCATAAATTACGATTGGATAAAGCATGATATTATTAACAGGTTGAGAGATTTTTAGTTTGCTAATCAAACATCTTTGATGGAAATTTCTCTAGCTAAAACCGTATAACCATAGTTTAGAATTGAAAGTGTTGTAATTATGGTGTAATTATTATAAAATAGAATTTTTTAAATCGATTCTTTTGGTTCCAAGTTAACAAAGATTATCACTTGATAAACTGATGATATTGCCAGTCTGCTGAATCTTGATAGTTTTTATCAGTAATAACATAATGAGGATTAACATAACATAATACACCAATTCTCATACAAGAATTGACATTTCAGGATAAACGTAGATTATATGACAAAAAACTGTGAAGTTAGATCCTGAACTAAAATTGCAAATATTGGAAAAAATCGGCATCTACTCAAACCGCTTTTCTATATCCGAACCTAAAATTCTCCTAACTACCAAAGAAGTATTGGGTATGCCAAAAGAAATGACTGAAGGCAGAAGAACATCTGCTTACAAGTACTATGGTGTTTCATATTTGCAACATAATCTGGTTTTTATTAACATCCGAAAAATTCCTGATGAAAAGACTTTGGAAAATACCCTAGTTCATGAATTAATCCACATGAGATTTCCATATCTTGCACATGGTAAACGATTCAACAAGCTGGTAAGGCAAGGACTCCGTGGAAAAACATTTCTACCATATCAAAAAAGAAAATAAATTCCCTCATTGATTTATATTTCCAAGCCTCAGGCAAGCCAATTATAGTATGGATATACAACAAATTCTGCCCATTGGGGCTGGTATTGCTTCTTTCATAGTTGCTCTAGGCATAGTTACTTGGATTACAAAACAGCCTTCAGGCACTAAAGAGATGATGGAGATTTCAAATGCTGTCAAAGTTGGAGCCGCGGCATTTCTGAGAAGAGAGATGAAAATTATAATTCCAATAGCGATTGCACTTTCAATCATTATTGGGTACTTTATTGGATTTTCAAACGGATTGGCATTTGCAGTAGGTGCGACACTTTCTGCAGTTGCAGGATTGATTTCATTAAAAATTACTGTCAAAGCAGCAGTAAGAGCAGCTCATCTAAGTAGTAGTGGACTAGGTAAGACATTTGCCATGGCCTTTAGAGGCGGAGCAACTGTTGGACTAGCAGTTCCAGCAATGGCACTCTTGGCAATTACTGGACTTTACATGATTTACCCTGATCCAATTACAATTGCTGGTGTTGGCATTGGTGCAAGTCTAATTGCATTATTCATAAGAATCGGCGGTGGAATTTTTACAAAGGCTGCAGATATGGGTGCAGACTTGGTAGGAAAAGTAGAAGCCAATATTCCTGAAGATGATCCTAGAAACCCTGCAACAATTGCCGATAATGTAGGTGATAATGTGGGCGATGCTGCAGGAATGGGTTCTGATGTTTACGAGTCTTATATTGTTACTATATTAGCTTCCCTACTTATCGCTGCACTTATTGGTGCTCCTGAAATTTTCATGTATCCAATTTTAATTGGAACATCTGGAATGATTGCATCAATTATTGGTATTGTCATAGTCCGTTCTAAAAATATTACCGATGTTATGAAACCCCTGAATGTGTCATTTTATGTTTCTGCCACCATTGCAATTATTTTGAATTTTATATTTACATATTATTTCCTTGGGCAAACAACAATTGCATATGCACTATTTGGAACAACTGTGATTGGTGTGATTCTTGTCCCTGTAATTCAAAAGATTACTGATAGATATACAAATTACAAATACAAACCAGTTAAAGATATTGTTGAATCTGCAAAATGGGGATATGCGTCACTTACATTGATGGGAATTATCAAAGGAATGCAATCAACTGGACCCTTTATGATTGCATTAATTATTGCAATTATTGTTTCATACAGTATTGCTTCAAATGCTGCACCTGAAGGTACAGACCCAGTATTGTATGGAATCTTTGGAACTTCATTAACTGCAATGGCTATGCTTAGTCTTGCAGGAATTGTTCTTAGTATTGATGCCTTTGGACCAATTGCGGACAACGCAGGTGGAATTGTAGAAATGACTGGAATGGGTGAAGAAAACAGAAAAGTCACTGATGAAATTGACGCTGTAGGAAACACCACTAAAGCAGTAACCAAAGGATTTGCTATTGCCAGCGCTGGATTGGCTGCGCTTGCGATGATACAGGCATTCCAATTTGAGGCCGCGCATATCTTTGAAGGAGTTTTGGATTTGAATTATAGTTTGACAAATGTAACTGTTATTGTAGGACTATTAGTTGGTGGATTACTCCCATTTATTATTACTAGCCAACTTATCAACGGCGTATCCCGCGCTGCAGGAAAAATGGTAGACGAAGTAAGACGACAATTCAAATCAGATTCTGGAATTCTCGCAGGAACATCAAAACCCGATTATGCAAAATGCGTAGATATTGCAACCACTGCATCCATTAAGGAACTTTGGAAACCTGCAATAATTGTCATTGTCTCTCCTATACTCTTGGGCATTCTCTTAGGACCAACTGCTGTTGCTGGTTTGTTGATGGGCGCAGTTGTCACTGGACTTCCACTGGCATACCACTTGGCAAACACTGGTGGTGCATGGGATAATGCAAAGAAACTAGTTGAAATGCAAGGAAACAAAGGAACTGAATTACACAAAGTAGCAGTTGTTGGTGATATCATTGGTGATCCTTACAAAGATACAGCTGGTCCTGCACTAAACACTGTAATCAAATTACTAAACACAATTGCAATTGTCTTTGTATCTGCATTTGTAGCACTACTTGCTCTCTAGTCTTCTATTACTAGAGTCAAATCCAATTCATCTATTTGTGTTTGAATCGCTCTTTTCAAAATATCATTGTGTTTTTTACAGAATTTAAAATAATCATCTGCTGTTTGAAAACAACCGCAAATCCATTTTGTTTTTTTATCTCCTTCCACTGTCCACTTTGAATATTGTTCTGTCATACTTTAAAGAAAATAACCAACCTAAAAAATATAGATCAAAATAATTAAAAAAGGAAAAAGATGTTTTTAAGGACAGCCTTCCATCTTTTGGATGAAATAGCCTTTTTCCTTAATTGCCTGTTCAACAGGCTCTGGTGCATTTTGTGAATGACAGAATTGACATTCATTGGTTGTCATTGCTGCACTTGACTCATCAACTGATTTTAACCACTCTTTACCATATGTTATGGCTTTATCGTGATTTTTCTCACCAGTAATTACATCAAAGTGCATGGTATGACCATCTTTGGCTTTGACATAGGTGTCGTATACGTGAATTTCCATAATTCTGTTTAAAAAAAGGGATATTTAATTCAAAGATCATCAAAACTCATAAAGTACACAATTATAGTCAAAATTCCAAATACATCTGATATAACTTTAGAGTTAGACGATGAATATTCTCCTAAAACTGTTAAAGCCTTTGTAGAAAAATTACCATTTACCGTTGAACTAAACATCTGGGGTGAGGAGATCTATTCTTCCGAATCTCCGATTGATATGTCCGAAGAAAATGCAAAATCTCCTGTCAAATTAAATGATGTTGCATATTGGCCATCAGGCAAAGCAATCTGCTTGTTTTACGGTTCTACACCTATTGGAAAAAAAGGAGAAATTACACCTGCATCTCCTGTTAATGTGATTGGAAAAATAATCTCTCCTGATAAAACACTTTTAAAAAAAGTCGATGGACTAAATGCCACTTTTAGATTAAAACACTGATCTTTACGTTTCGATTAAAATTTCTAAAATATTTGATTCAAGCACATATGCCTTGAAATCATTTGATATTCCTGAATAAATTACCCACACAACTGGATTGCTGTACATAAATTTTTTATCCGTGTCTGATGGATATGCTTCAAAATTTGGATGTGAATGAAAAATGCCCACCACTTCCATCTTTTTCTCTTCTGCAGTTTTGTAGCATTTAATTAATTGCTCATTTGAAATTGTAAAATTAACTGGAGACTCATCTATGTTTTTTGTAAGAAATATTTCTTTTACTATGGTTTTCTGACCGTCTACTGTGCCAAATAATATGGCACATGATTCATTTGGTTTTTCATTATCTGCATGATTTGAAAGGATTTTTTTTTGAGATTCAGATATAATGATTTTTTGCAAACCTATTCTATTTCAACAGAACCTATCATCCAAGGATGCACCATGCAAAAGTAGTCCTCTTTTCCTGGAGCATTAAATGTGAACTTGAATGAATCGCCTGCAGCAATCATATCTGAATCAAATGTTCCATTCGGTCCTTGTGGATTACCTGAAGTTACTGTATGCATTGCACTGTCTGTGTTTTCCCAAATTACTGTAGTTCCAACTGGAACTTGAATCACTTCAGGATCATAATAGATTTGTCCAATTTGTTGAGTTTCTGCTCCTTGTGGAATTACTACTTTAACATCTTCTTTTGGTTCTTCTATGATCAACGTTGCTATCATCCATGGATGCACCACACACATGTATTCGTATTCTCCAGATGTTAGTTTGCTTGTATCTAATGTGAATTTTTCACCAGCATCCATCATATTTGAATTAAATGTATCACCAAAGTCAACTGAGCTAGTTACAGTATGTACTGCTGCATCTGCATTTGTCCATTCTATGGTGTGTCCTTTTGGAACATGTGCTACATCTGGCTCATAATCTGGATTTCCCTGTGTATCTGAATTCTCTAAAATTGTAATTGCAAATATTGGACCTGTCAATTGAATTTCTTTTGCAGGCACTTTTATGATTGGTTCGTTGATCATGTAAGTATCTGGACTTACTAATCCAAACGCAAACCACATGATAATTCCTGTTGCACTTGCTAGTACGACAATTACCCCTATTGGTTTGGCATACTGTGGCATCTTCATTGCAAGATATGCTATGATTATTGATGGAAAAGCAATTGCCATTAATAGTCCTACTAATGTAATTGTGTAATTTGATGAATTCATTGTTAGTGCAAATGTTCCAAATCCTAATGCAATCGATATGATGACTAGAGTAGTTGCTTTGGCTTTATTACTAGTCGAGATACCTCCATCTAAGATACCTGCTGATAGAAAGATCAGTCCAATAAACATGGTCAGGCCTGTTAGTGCATGCATTCCATCTACAAATGTATGAGCTATTCCTGCATAAGATATTGTTACACCGGCTAAACCTATAGCTGTTAGTCCCATGCCTGGCATCATGAGATCCCAATTACTCATTCAAGCTAGCTGTTAGGACTGAGATACTTATTCCTTTTGAAATAACATGGATCATCAAAGTCGAATAAATTAAATGGCTTCTGATTTGGATAAAGTAAGATTGGGCTTTAAGGAAATAATGGAAATATCCAAACCACGAATTGTTGTTTTATTAGTGATTACTGCTGTAACATCAATGTATGCAGCAAGTAAACTAGTTCCAGATGTACCCCAATTGGATTATTGGGCATATTTGCATATCATTATAGCAGGTGCATTGGCTTCTGCTGGTTCAAGTGCTCTGAATCACTACTATGACAAAGACATTGATCCAAAAATGACGCGAACTAGTACTAGACCAATACCTTCTGGCAGAATGGCAGCATCACATGTTTTGATTTATGGATTTGCTGTAAGTTGTATTTCTGTAATTTATGGATATTTTGCACTAAATGCTGTTTCTGCATTTTTTATTGCGTTGGGAATATTCTCCTATGTCATAATATACACAGTATGGCTTAAACGACTATACACATCAAATATCGTAATTGGTGGTATTGCTGGCAGCGCTGCAGCTTGGGCAGGTTGGTCAGCTGCAACTGGCAGTATGGATTTATTGGGATTTCTGGTAGGGTTTTTGGTATTTGTGTGGACTCCATCACACTTTTGGTGTCTTGCAATGAAAATCAAAGACGAATATGCACAAGCCAAAATTCCAATGCTTCCAGTTGTAATTGGAATGCAAAGAACATCAAAATACATCTTGGGAAATACTCTAATTTTACTTCCATATTCTTTGATGCTTTCTGCATTTGGTATGGGAATTGTATATACTGCAATTGCAGCAGTTTCAGGCGGATTGATGTTATCTTATCATTACAAACTCACAAAGAATCCAACATCTGAATTTGCATGGAAAGCATACAAAGTAACTGCTCCCTATCTTACAATAATTTTTGTTGCAGTTGCATTAGATGCTGCATTTCATTTCCCATTATTTTAGAAATCTAATTATTTTTCAAAACCCGGAAAACTAGCTTCATAGTCTTTTTCCATCATTTCTTGATTTTGTTCGTCAACTGCATCTACTTCTTCTTTTATTATGACTGCTTCTATTCTGCGTGCCTCTTTTGTTATCCATGCAACTTTGATCAATCCCAAAATTTCTAGATCTAGTAATAATTTATTGAATTTATCCTCCGGAATAATTTTTCCATCTTTTGTCAGAGATTTGTATAACTCCAAATCTGTAAGGGAATTTACTTCCTTGATTTTTTCATGCATTATATTTTTTAGTGGAATTACCATTTTTATCCGTAAAACGATTTATCTCCTGATTTAGGTACCACGTTAGATATACTTTCTCTTACTGTATTATACCATTGATCCACATCTTTAGTAATTGATGGTTTTATTTGCTTCATACCGTTTGCAAAGTCTGAACTGGAAATTTTTGCGGTATTGTTCCTCATTGCTTGAACTGCAGCTTCTCTGCAAAGTGCCGCCAAATCTGCCCCTGTGTAATTTTGAGTTGAAACTGCAATTTCTTCTAGTTTAACATCTCCTGCCAATGGCATTTTCTTTGTTAATATCTTGATAATTTCTAACCTGCCTTTATCATCTGGTGGTGGAACATAGAGTACTAGATCTAATCTTCCTGTTCTTAATAGCGAATTATCTAATATGTCTGGTCTATTTGTAATTCCTATTACGACCACTCGTGACGATGTTCCTTCTTCAATCTCAGTTAGTAGTTGACTGAGAACCGTCTCACCTACTCCGCCCTCTCCTGATTTGTAGCGTGCAAGCGAATCAAGTTCATCGAAAATTACAACACATGGTGATGATGTTTTTGCCTTTCTGAAAATTTCTCTGACTGCTTTTTCTGATTCACCAATCCACTTTGAAAGAATTTCTGGACCTTTAACCAAAATCATGTTGGCTCCTGTCTCAGTGGCAAGTGCTCTTGCAATGAGGGTTTTACCACAACCTGGTGGTCCATAGATTAGCGCTCCCTTTGGAGGCTTGATTCCCATTTTAGTAAATTTGCTTGGCTCTTTCATGGCAACAATTAGGTTGTCTGTTAATGATTTTTTGATATCCTCTAATCCCCCAACGTCTTGCCACCAAACCTTTGGCCTTTCTACGTAAAACTCTCTCATTGCTGTAGGTATTACATCATGCATTGCATCGTAAAAATCGATTAATTTTATTTGCATTGATTGTAATACATCTGATGATATTTTTTCAGTTTCAAGATCTATCTCAGGTAGATAACGTCGAATTGATTTTAATGCAGCTTCTCTGCAAAGTGATTTGATATCGGCACCAGTATATCCATGTAATTCTGATGCCAAGTCTTTAAGATCTACATCTTCTGCAACTGGCATTCCTCTTGTATGTATGATGAGAATCTCTAATCTGCCATCTTCATTTGGAACTGATATCTCAAACTCTCTATCAAATCTTCCTGGTCTTCTAAGGGCAGGATCAATTGATTCAGGTCTGTTAGTTGCTCCAAGAACAATTACATTTCCTCTATCATTTAGACCATCCATTAGAGCTAACAATTGAGCAACAACTCTTTTTTCTACATCTCCATAAGCTTCCTCTCTTTTTGGAGCAATGGCATCAATTTCATCAATGAATATGATGCTTGGGGAATTGTCTTTTGCTTCCTTGAATATGTCTCTTAACTTTGCTTCTGTTTCACCATAATACTTGTTCATGATTTCTGGGCCATTAATTGAAAACATGTTTGCCTCTGATTCACTTGCAAGAACTTTTGCAATCAATGTCTTACCACAACCTGGAGGACCATACAGCAAAATTCCACTATGTGGCTCTACGCCTAATCTTACAAATAATTCTGGATGCTTTAATGGTAGTTCTACAATTTCCCTCATTGATTTTATTTCGTGCCCAAGACCTCCTACTTCCTCATAAGTCACTCTAACTTTTCTATCCCCCGATGCCTCTGTTGAGATTGTAAGATTTGTAGCTCTGTCGATTTTGACTATGTGTTTTGGGGATGTCTTGCTAATTTTAAAGTCCATCGAGTTTCCTAAAATCATTACAGAAATTTCATCTCCATGAGTAATTGGCAATCCTTTCAATCTGTTTTTTACAAAATCTGTGAACTCTTTATCGACTGTTACAGAATCATTAACTGGTATTAGTACGACTGATTTTGCAATTTTTGATGTAGCTTTTCTTATTTTTACAATGTCATTTAATGATGCTCCAACATTTTTTCTTGTCTGTCCATCAATTCTTATTATATCTGTAGATTTTTCATCTTCATCTACTGGCCAAACAACTGCACAACTAGTTCTTGACCCCATAACTTCGATAATATCCCCCGGTGTGACTTTGAGATGATCCATGGCTTCTGGTCCAATTCTGGCACGTTTTTTGCCAACGTCCCTTTGTTTAGCTTCTCCCACTCGCATCTGCAAAGGTTCGTCTTTGCGTACCAAGAAACCACCTATTTCATGTCCACTGACATTCTACTCATGTTGAGTACTTCAAATTCACTAACGCCCTCAACAGATTTAACAGAATTTTCTAATGAATCCATCTGACCTTCTTTGTCTTCTAAAACAAATTCTGCTTTAAGAAATTCTAATCCAAATGCTAATGGTTCTTTTGCATGTCTTTTCATCTGTATTCCTTCTTTTAATGACTTTTTGATGGTTTCAGATAGCTTGTCAAGATCAACATCCATTCCAGTTGGAAGAATTTTAGTAACTAATAGTAACTGAGCCAATTTCTAAGGCCCCTGAGAATTACATAAATTGCAAGTGTATGTTCTTGCGGCTTCTCTACAACTTTCACATCTCCATATTAATTTCTCACCGCAATTTGGGCAATTGAATTTTACACATCTATCATTAGGCATAATATGTCTGTGACAACAACTGCATACAGGTAATGAAATAGTAGATGACATGCCCCAATTTTCTGTAAACATCATTTATACCTTGCCTAGAATTTGTACACTCAACTCAGAAGTTTTTTAAATTCTCCGCCAATTATGGCTTGAGCCGTTTTGAGCGAGCCTTTGATCCCAAGTAATTTTACTATGGAGCCTGTATGAAAGTCAAAATCCTCTTTTTCGGAAATCTCTTTTGTGATTTCAGGTGTTACTGATTCAAATAATTTATTGATAGTATTGTTGTCTAATCTTTCTAAAATTTTTCTTGCAAATAATTGCTTTTCAAATTCTTTTCCAAATTTTTCTGTCCATCTTTTTTGATACTCTTCTAAATCTGACTTGTCTTTTGATTCTAAGAATTTTGAGATTGCTTGTCCTGCATACAGTCCTCCCATTCCACTAGAGTAAATTCCTCCAGCCGTAGTTGGTTTTGCTTGTCCTGCTGCGTCTCCAACTGTCACTATTTTTCCATCGATAAATTTGTCAATTGGTCCTTTGATCCAAATGGGAGCATAAATTTTCCTAATTGTTGAATAATTTCCCCTTGTTTCAAGAAATTTTTCTATTGCTTCTACAACATTGATTCCTTTTCCTGCAACTCCTACCTTTCCTTTACCTTCATCCGATGGTATTATCCATGCAAAAAATCCTGGATACTTTTCTTGATCAAAAAACACTCCTACCTTTCCTTTCTTTATCCAATCTGCATAAATTTCGTATTGAGCAGATGATAAAATTCCTGTTCTATCTTTATGGATAAGAGATGACACTCCTCTTGCATCAACAAAAATCTGACATTCGATTTCTCCTTCACTTGTTCTTACTCCTTTATCTGTTAATTCTTGAAAACTAGTTCTTACTTTGATTGTAGCACCATTTTTTTGGGCTTGATGTGCTATTTGTTTATCTAACTCTCTTCTACTAATCTCTGCAACTTTTTGTTTCTTTGAATTTATGGAAAAACTATTTCCGTTTGGTGCATGAATTTCTGCAGACTCTATTAAATGATCAAAAGTTTTTCTAAATGGAACTATGCCAAGTTCTTCCAACCCTGCAGTACTGACCAATCCTCCACAGTGTTCAGGCGTACCAATCTCATAATCTTCTTCTATGACAAGAACACTGTGATTATTGCTGGCAATTTCTCTTGCACAGATTAATCCTGCAACACTTCCGCCAGCAATTACTACATCCCAGTACATAGATTTTGTTTCTTTGTCAATTATTTAATTCAATTATTTAGTGCACGATGGAGATATACGCACCACTTTCCTATACAATACATGAAAGAAAGGTCAATTGTCCGCTTTGAGCTATCTCTTTTCCACAAATAAGACAAAATGTCAATAATTCTCTAAATTTTGTATTAACTTAAGGATTTAGAGATAGAGACTAGAATCTAATTTAATTTTATTATTTCGTCTTTAACTAAAAATTGAATTTTCAAGTATGTTTTCATAATCCAAATTCTTTTAAATTCAAAATCAAATACGGTGAAAATTTAATGTACTTGTCTGAAAATCTAATGTGTGACACCTAGAAATTTTTTCATATTCAAAGCAGATGGAAGTAAAGTCAAATTTAACGCAAATAAAATTTTGAGTACTTGTATGCGAGCAGGGGCAAGCAGAAAGATTGCACAAAGAATTTTGAAAAAAGTGCGTTTGGATGTTTACCGTGATATGGGAACTAGTGATATTTACAAATTGGTTTTACAAGCTATTTCAGAAGAAAAAGATGGAGGATTACATCAAAGATATCAGCTTAAGGAAGCAATTATGCGACTTGGCCCTTCTGGATTTGTTTTTGAAAATTACGTAGCAGATTTACTGAAATATTATGATTTACAAGTTTCTGGAATTAGAGTGAATGTTAAAGGTAAATGTGCTTTGCATGAAATTGATCTGATTGGCATGTCTAATTCTGGACAATTTATGATAGAATGTAAGCATAATTCTCATCGCGGTACATATGTTGGACTTAAAGTAGCACTTTACACTCATGCGAGATTTTTAGATACGTCTCCTAGATTTTATGGTGAAATTATTTTTTGTAATACTAAAATATCTGAAAATGCAAAAAAATACGCAAACTGCATTGGTCAGCAAGTTTTTTCTTGGAGATACCCATCAGAAAAAAGTCTCGAAAAGATTATTGAACAAAATAAATTATATCCTATCACTATTCTGAATCTAACTTCAAAAGAATTAGGAATCTTTGCTGGTATTGGTATGATGATTGCAAAAGATCTTCTTGAATATGATGAAATTAAATTATCCAAAAAGACGGGTATTCATACAAAAAGAATACATAATTTACAAGCATTGATCAAAAAAATCTTACAATAATTATCTATATGTTATCCAAAAACTGATGATTGAGGTGTTAATACACCCTTGATTAATTCTTAAAATCCCTTAGTAATCATGTCTTTGAAAAAAATTATTTTACTATGGTCACGGGAACTTTGGATTTATGCAAAACAAAATTTGAAGTACTTCCCAAGAAAATCTCTCTCGCAAAACTAATTCCCCGAGATCCAATTACAATAAGATCAATCTTATTTCTTCTACCGTTTCCAAAAAGTACAATGTCATATCCTGCATTATTGCCAGGTATTACGGTTGCCTCAAATGATACTTGTTTACTTTTTGATTTCTCACTAGCAAGATCCATGAAAGATTTTGTTTTCTTGGGCCACTTGTCTTCTTGGATTTTAATCGCATGTACAGCAGTAAAAAGACCAACATTAGTCATTACATGAAGGCCAACAACTGTGGCTTTACATTGTTTGGCTAATTCAATTGCCTTGTCCAGTGCTCTAAAGGAATTTTTTGATCCATCAAGTGGAACAAGTATTCTTTTGTACATGTTTTACTTTGATAGGAAATGACTATTTATCTCTAGATGATTTTCTATTAAAAATTACATAAAACAGTGCCCCTGCTGATATGATTGCAAGTCCTATCAACATAACTTCCATTTCAAATTGAAATGCCATATACACTGAAATTCCTAATCCGAACATTGGTAAAATTGGAAACTTGCCAATATTGATAGGAACTCTGAATTTTCGTTCAATATCTGGTTCTGTATATCGAAGAACAATCACAACCAAATTTACTGTTGCAAAAGTGATTACAACTGCAAAAACCGTAATGTTTGCTACAATTACAATATCGCCAATAAAAGAAAAACCAATAGATATTAGCATGATTACAATAATTGCCACCCACGGTGTTTTAGTTTTAGAATGAACTTTTGCAAGAATATCTGGAAATGATTTTTCTCTTGCCATTCCATAAATCATTCTGGAGCCAGCTACAAGTGTAATCAAAATTGTATTTGTTATGGCAAAAAGTGCAATACCTAAAAATATTATGTGGCCTTGCATACCTAGTCCTCTTTTTGCCACATCTGCTAACGGTGCAGCTGATAAAGAGAGATCTTCCCAATTAATTACTCTAACTACCGCTAAAGAAACCAGTACATAGATTATTCCTGATATCATAACTGACAAAATTATTGCTCTTGGGATCACCTTTTTGGGATTTCGTACTTCTTCTGCAACGTTTGCCATATCCTCAAATCCAATAAATGCAAAAAAAATCAATACAAATGCAATAATAATTCCTGTAAATCCAGTTGGACTTTCAAAATAATTAACTGATTCTGGTTCACTAATGGTAAAACCAATTATAATAATTAGAATTAATCCAACTACTTCAATTATTGTAAAAACTGTATTTGTCCAAGATGATTCTTTGATGCCTATGAAATTTATTATTGAGAGAATTCCTATCAGTACAATTGCAGATATTATTATTGGAATATTGAAAAATTCTGAAAAATAACCACCAAATCCCAAGGCAACAGTTGCCGCCATAATCATAGATGTAATTACCGTTAACCATCCAATAATAAAAGCAAAAAAATTATTTTTGAATGCATTCTTTACGAATGTATATTCTGCAGCTGCTTTAGGAAACATTGATGATAATTCTGCATAACTAAGTCCAGCAAACAATGCAACAACAGATCCTAAAACAAATGCAATCCATACAGAATTCCCGGCTAAACCTATAGCTTCTCCTATTAATACATAAATTCCAGCTCCAAGAATTAGTCCTACCCCATACATAGTTAGATGGAAAAGTCCCATTCTACGCTTTAGTTCAAACATTTTAACACTCCAATAATTTGTAAAATAATATCATAATACATTGAATGCAAAAATTAGTGACCATATTAGATCACGGTGTGCTTAGAACTCCAAACAAATATCCGGTAACTACTGAAAGCACTTCTATCATCAGCATCGACTCTTTTTTCTAACTTCACTAATCTTCTTTCTTGCTGTTGTTCGTATTGTTTGTTAGTTAATTTCGCCATAAATTTTCTTGATTTTATATGAACTTAAGGATTTAGAAAAAAGAGTTTAGAATTTAGAAAATAAAAAAGAGAAATCTACTGTACAGATATAGATTTTTTCTTTTGTGTTTCAGTCGGTTTTGATTTTGGCAGTGTAATATCTAATATGCCATCAGCAAGTTTTGCAGTTACTTTGTCTGACAATATTTTCTCAGATAAAGGCAGAGATCGGTAATAAGATACTTGGCTTCGTTCTTTTCGAAGATAGTTCTTTTTCTTTTCTTCAGATTCTTCTTTATGTTCTGCAGATATCTCTACATAGTTATCGGTCACATTCAGATTGACTTCACTTTTCTTTATTCCAGGAACATCCATTTTTACACGAAATTGATTCCCTTCATCTATAACATCGCATGATGCATGTGACATTTTTGGCATAGATATTGTTGGAAATGATGAAAATGCTTTTTCCATATCTTTGCGAAAATTTTCTATTGACCTGTCAATTTCTGTCCAGCTAGATACCCCAGATGGAGTAATTCCTGTACTTTTTTTTGGAACGTTTTTTGTTTCGACCATAACCAATTTTTCCATTGTTTGCACTTAAAGTATTAATAACATTTCCAATTATGATAATAATGCTTGTAAAATAATTACTTTGACTGTATTTTAACCAAAATGAAAACTAATAAAAATTATCAACAAAGATTAGATGATTTAATCATCATTATGAAAAAGTCAGGATTTCTTAATGACGATAAAGTAGAATCTGCCATTAGAAAAATGCCCAGATATGAATTTGTACCAACATCGCTTAAAGAAAAGGCATATGAAGACACCCCCCTATCCATAATGAAAAATCAAACAATATCTCAACCGTCAGTGGTGTCAAGAATGACTGAATGGCTAGATATCAGGGAAGGACAAAAAATTCTGGAGATTGGTAGCGGTTCAGGTTGGCAAACTGCCATTCTTTCCTACTTGGTAGGACATGGCAAAGTTTACTCTATTGAAAGACATTCAGAACTTGCAGAATTTGCAAAAAAAAATCTAGATAAATTAGGAATTAGTAATGTCAAAGTAATTTTAGGCGACGGTAAATTGGGGTTTCCAGAAGAATCTCCTTTTGATAGAATCATAATTACTGCCGCATGTAAAAAAGTTCCAGAATCATTACTTGAACAATTATCTGCAGATGGTTTGTTGATTGCACCTGTGGGGGAATTTCCACAATCACTGGTTTTACTAAAAAAGACATCTCATGGAATTGTGGAAATTAAAAATCAACCAGGTTATGTGTTTGTGCCCCTTTTAGGGAAATTTGACAAAGAAAAATAGAGTAATTTAGAGTATATGAATATCATATGCTCCAAATGTCAAAATCAGATTATGCTATTGGATGTTTGCCTGAGATCAATTCATTACAAAACTCGTGTATGTTTTGCAGGTTACTTTCAACTATTTCATTGATTTGATTTTTTTCCGCATCATGTAATTGCCCTACAATAGTGGGCTGTACAATGACTGCCTTGGGATCATTTACTGGTCTTCCAATCACATTATACATCCATACACATACTTCATCCAAACCGGATACTTTGGTGTGTATTTCATTGGCAATTTTAAAACATGATGAAATGTACGATTAATTTATCATTAAGTTATTTAGAACATCCAAAGGCGCACTCTAATTAATTTTTATCAGCGTTTTTTTGATATCAACACAAAGGATATAGAAAAGAGATCAAAGAAAAGTTGACTCAAATATATCGCCATTTAGGAAAGAACACGGAATACTTTCACCATCACCCCATCTATGTATGAAGACATATTGGTGCCCATTACTTGCTGTCAAAAACAAATTACAGCTATAGAATTATTTCTGAAGTCGGGGGATGGAATAACATTGATGAATTAAAAGAGTTTGAGTAATAATGAATTTCAAACATATTTTGCCTTTAATGTCAATTGTGCTGATCTTCAATAAAGATGAGGTGACAGAATTATAGATAAGGAGTGACTAATCGTAGTATATGCAAATCAAGTGTGCTGACTGTGATTGTCTTCCATCTGAATGTAAAACAAGTAAAACCCCAAAAGAATGCCCTAACTGTTCTTGGGAAGAATGTTGTTGCTGGAATGCAATTAATTTTTAATCTTTATCCTATTGGAAATTATCTTGCTATAATTCCAATGTCCATGTGATTATTCATCATAGACATCATTGACTTTCCTTGTAGTATGGCATGTGTATGCATTGTATAGTATCCTTTCTCAGTTGGTGTAAATTTCACTTGATATTGACCAGACCCAATGTTTTCTGCTTGAATCATTCTTCCCATCATATCCATCATGGACATTTTATCCATAGATGCCATTGGTGCACCGTCTTCTATGTGAAGAATCACATCGGCATTATCTAGAGGATTACTTTTTTTATCCGTTACAAGCAAAATAATTTTAGATTCTTCTCCAACCTTTGCAACCTGACTTGAAGTTGTTTTTATTATGACATCTTGTGGAATTTTATTCATCATTGATTGGCACATACCCATCATTCCACCCATTTTATTTTGAGACATCATTGATTGACCAGATTCAGAATATGCAGATAGATAGAATGTACCGCTAGTAGATACAATAATTGTAACTAGTATAATCATCAATATTTTCATTTCACTTTCTAATTGTATTTTCTATATATCAATATGGTATGTTACAATTGTAAAGTATCATAAATAAATATACTAAATAAAAAACATCATCATTAAGGAGACAATGATTTTTGGACATAGAAAAAACACCAGATACTACAAATGTAATTATAAAAAAATCCACTTTTAATAAATTAATTATTGGTGGGGTAGCAATTGCAATCATCTCTGCATTTTTTGGAGGTTATTTTGTTGGAGTAAACAGCATAGAGCCAGAACAAATCTACATTCGTAATGCAGAAGATGTTTTAGGCACAACTGAAAACAAGCAAGCAACTAAACCTCAAACTGTTTTGGCTTCAATAGACGATGATCCAATGATGGGAAATCTAAATGCCCAGATAACAATTATAGAATTTTCTGACTTTCAGTGTCCATTCTGTAAAAGATTCCATAGTGACACTCTTCCTCTAGTTCAAACAAATTACATTGATACAGGTAAAGTTAGGTTTGTTTATCGAGATTTTCCAATCCAAAGTATCCACCCTAATGCAATGCCAGCTGCACTTGCAACAGAATGTGCAGACGACCAAGGAAAGTTTTGGCCATACCACGATAAGATATTCCAGAATCAGGGCCAATGGAAAGATCTTGAATTGATACAAGCAGTAAATTTATTCAAACAATATGCTAGCGAATTACAGTTAAACGAAGATGAGTTTGGAACTTGTTTGGATTCAGGTAAATATCTTGATGAAGTAAATAATGATCTTCAAGATGGACAAGATTATGGCATTGAAGGCACGCCTGGATTTTTCATAGGAAATGATGAACTAGGTTATACCAAAGTTTCAGGAGCAAAACCCTATCAATCTTTCCAAACAGTTCTTGATGAGGCACTTGCAAAATGAGAGATAATCTTTACAATTGTAATCTATTGTTCTTTAATACATCACCAACTTGGAATTGATTAGATGAAAAAATTGCGATCATCAAAATCAAAAAATAAAAAATATGTATTACTTGGAATAGTATCTATCGTAGTCATTGGAGTTATTGTAAGTTATACGTCAAGTTCGCAAAATAATACGAGTGATCCAAAATCTAAACTCCTAGGATCCTGGATGGACGTACATGGTGTTGGTATGTTTCTTTCAGGAACTGATGACACGTTATATCTTGCAACCCACAACGGTCTATTCAAAAAAGAGTCAGACGGATGGAAACGAATAGGACAAGATACCGCAGACCTTATGGGTTTTTCTATTAATTCTAATGACGGAATAATGTACTCTAGTGGACACCCAGCTGCAATGAATGGTAACCTTGGTTTTAGGGTTAGTACTGATAAAGGAAATTCATGGACAATGATTTCCAAAGTAAAAGAAAAACCAGTGGACTTTCACGCAATGACTGCAAGTTCAGCACAAAAAGGTTTGATTTACGGCTCACCTGGAGGAGGTTCTGAACTTTTTGTAACTGTGGATGAAGGTGCATCATGGAAATCACTTACTCCGCCAGACAGAATTATTTCACTTGCTGCAGATCCACTAAATCAAGACACAGTATACGCAGGAACAGTTTCTGGACTATATGTTAGTGATGACAAAGGACAACAATGGAAGCATGTTGATTCAAGTATAGAAAACGGTGCAATAACGGGAATAGGATTTTCATCAGATGGAAAAACTATGTATATATTTTCAACATTAGATGGAAATGGATTAATTGCAATTTCCATTGATGGTGGAAGTACAATGGTAAAAACGCAAGGTCAAATTACCAATACAGGAGCCGTGTTTAACTTTGCTCCAGGACGAAATGGAGAAATGTATGCGATAGCAATGGAAAAAGTCTCAAGTGGCATGGCTGCAAGTGTCTATATGACAAATGATGGGGGAATTACATGGATTCTAGAAGGCACCAATAATTCTGAATTGGCCATGACTAACAATACCTAAGTTAACAAAAAGGAAGTCTATTGGATTAGTTTTATTTTTGGTATTTGCTTGGATTTTTTTCAAAAACGGCTTTACATGATGGGCAGCAAAAATGGAATGTATTCCCATTATGTTCTAAAGTTACTGCATTGTGTTCTTCCACTTCCATTTTGCAGACAGGATCTATTTTCATTGTTATACAAGGTTTGATTCTTCAAATAAAGTATGTTGTTTACAAATGTAAGATGTATGATATAGATAATAGCTAGCCATAGGATAGCCATGTCGTTTCCTCTGGATGAAACAGATATTGCAATACTTGAATCTCTAATTCAGGACGGCAGAAAGTCATTTAGACAGATTTCAAGGGAAATCAAAGTAAGCACACCTACAGTACAGATACGTTATGACAGAATGATAAACATGGGAATAATAAAATCAATTTCACCTATATTGGATATGAAAAAACTTGGTATGAAATTAGATCTTAGTAAAACGGATATCAAATCACAAGGAACTGCAACTAAAAAACTCAATTCAAATTTACATGTAAAAATAAAATGTGATTATTGTGATAGAAAGATTGCTGAAAAACCTAGCATATTAAAAGTGGCAAACATTCAAAGATTTTTTTGTTGTCCTTCCTGTAAAGTTCTCTTTCAAGACAAATATCAACGAAGAATTAAGGCAATCATGAACTCACAGAAATAATTAAAAATATTTTGACTATTCTTGTTTTGAAAACTTTTTCTGCTTTACTATTTTAATTCTATTATACACAAATAATGCTACTAGTATTATTATTGCCGCTATTGCAGTGTTCTGTATTGTATCTTTGATGGCAAATTCTGGTTCAGGGTCAGTTTTCTTTATAGTTGGAGGTAGAATTGGTTTTGGTAGATCTACGTTTATTGTTAACGGATAAAGTTTGGATATTGTCATAGTTTTATCAATCTGTTCTGATGCTGAGACTTGAATCATTATCTGATATGTGCCTGATTTGGCATTTTTGTCAACTGATACATCCAAAGTAGATTCTACATTATTTTCTTGATTCAAGTCAATTATGGAAGGAGTGGCAGTAAAAGAAATACCATTCAATCCCGAATCAGTCATGCCAACTAGTGAAATATTGATATTGTCTAGTGATGCCACGTCATTGCTATTTTTCAGATTATTTACGATAACTTTTACTTGCTTTGATGTCTCTTTTTCGGTAAAATCAATTTCTTCTTTGTCAACTTGTATATTAAAAGGAACAGAAATGCTCGTATCTAGGTAACCAATTTTATTTGCTAAAACTTCTGTAAACCACACTTTCCCATCTTTTGATGCATCAAGATAGACTACCGTAGAGAGTGGACCTGTTGGAACATCATACTCTGTAATGGTACCTGATACGTCAATTTTTGAGATCTTGTTTCCACCGTGTTGTGCAAAATAGATATTTCCATATTCATCAGTATCTATCTGACTTGGAAGAGTCTGTGGATATAGTGTGTTGGGGGATGTCCATAATGATGTATATGTTTTCAAACTAGAATCTAATTCTGAGACAATTACCCTACTTGAGCCATGATCTGATAGAATCAGTTTTTCTACTCCTTTAGAGTCTTTGAATATTACAATTCCAAAAGGTGAGAAAAAGTCTGGCTTTGGCAGGCTGATCTCAGAAAGATTTGGAAATGTATCTGATTGCATGTTTGTAACATCAATAATTAAAACACTATTCGAATAAGTAAGAGTTATCAGTAAAGAGCCCTTTTCATCAAATGCAAGAAATATCGGACCGCTGTTTTCTTTGATTTTATATTCTTTAATTTCATTTGTCTTTATATCTAAACTTGCAAATTTATCTGAACTTAGTTCTGTAAACCAAATCTTTGATTTATCTGGTGATAAAATTATTCCCATTGGTCCAGAATTTTCTGTCGGTATATTGATTGTGTCCATTTGTTGATTTTCTATATTGAATTTGCCTATAGAATTGGTTCTTGCATCTGTAAACCATATCATATTTCTTGATTCATCATAAATGATATGCCCTCCAGAAAGATTAACAATCACATCTTTTGTATTGGTCTTTTTTAATATATCAAAATTTGAGAATTTTTCAGTGACTGGATCAAACTTGAAAATTGAACTTGCATTTTGTGTTGCATGATAGATCCAGGCATTTCCAGTTTTATCTGTTGTAATTCCCCTCAAACCAAAGTCATCAACGGGAATAGAAATTTCTTTGATGAAATTGCTTTTTTTAGAGTATGTGACAAATTCATCATTGGATATTTCTTGCGCAAAAACATTACTGAATGATAAAAGTGAAAAAAGAATAACAGGCAGTAGAAATAATGCAGTTGATTGAATTCTAGTATTTTTCAACTTATTTTTCCACCTTATTTCCAGCATTAGTTATCATAAAAAATCCAACGTATCCTATTTTTCAAGAAAAACTGAAACTGGCCCCAGAATATTTCCATGCGGATTGATTACTATCTGGATATTTTGTTCATTTGGAATTTGGATTTTGTCTTGTCCTAGATATTTCCATGTATAGTAAGTTCCAGGCTCTTGTAGAGTTCCATTCAGCTTGAAATCTTCAAAAAATGAAAACGAATCTCCTTTGAGTGCAACTGTCAAAACTTTAGGACTATCGCCACTTGAAACAAATCTAAATTTGTACGTTCCATTTTTGATAGTAAATGTATCTGAAAAAATCCCATCCTCGTACAGTTTTGGATCAGCAAGTCTTACATGAAAAATTTTTGTGTTTTCTTTTTTCTCAGGTGATATAAGCGATATGGATGATATGGAAACTATAACTGCAATTACAACAATACTTCCAAGAATCAATTTTTTCTTCAAGTATAATCACTTAATTTTAATAGCATAGACTCTTTTTTCTAGATTCTGATTTACACAACAAAATTATGCTAGCAGCAACCACCACGACGATCTCTATGACTCTCTTCATTTTGTCTTTGTTGTTCTCTTACTGCAAATTCTTCAGCATGCTGCTCAGAGCAGAGATATTTTCCGAATCTTTTGACTGCGGTATCTTTTTTGACTTCCACTCCACACATCGGACAATGTTTTTCAAACATGTTTGGTAATGAAACTAGTGCATATTTTAATACAGATCTTTACAATTGTAACATTAATCTTTAGACTAGAATTCAAAATCTATAAGTGTTTTTTACATTTGTAAACTTGTGTATTAAAATACTTGGCTAAAACTATTGAAAGTGATTAGTGTGTGGTGTATTGGGTGTAAAAGTCTCTCAAAAAAGAAAATCATTATTTTGGCTTTAGTAACAGCAGTAGCTGCTGTGGTTCTGTATTATTCATTTACAATAAATCCAGTAACAACACTTGCTATTTTGCCTTTTCTTCTTCCTTTCGTAGGTTGTATCGTAATGTGTGGAGTTATACTGGGAGTTGTGTTTCTGGCAGGCCGTTTTTCAAAAAAATCTGATAAATCACATAATTCTTGTTGTACAAGTGAATCAACTGACATGAGCGAATCTATCACAAAACCAGAAATCAATACAAATAACAAAAAAAACAGTTCGTCTAACTTTACAAAATAATCATATCTGTAAAAATCATTATCTTACAATTGTAAACGACCATATTAAAATACAATACAAATGATATCTATTCTATGAATTATTCTAATCCTGAGGTTTTAGTAGATACTGAATGGGTTTCAAAAAATACACCATCTGAAAAAATACAACTTGTTGAAGTTGATTATGATCCTGAAAACGGATACAGAAAAGGTCACATTAAAGGTGCCACACTAATTTGGTGGAAACGTGACATAAACGATCCAATAACCAGAGACATCATTAGTAAAAAACAGTTTGAAGATCTTATGAACAGAAATGGAATTACCGCAGATAGTCAAGTTGTACTTTATGGGGATTTCAACAATTGGTTTGCAGCATTTGTTTTCTGGGTCTTCAAATATTATGGTCACAAAAATATCAAAATAATGAATGGAGCTAGAAAAAAATGGGAGATGGAAAAAAGACCATACACAATAGAAGAACCCAAAGTCACACCCACTGTATATGTTGCTCAGCCGCCAAATGAAGGTCTTAGGGCTTATCTCTTTGATGTCAAACGTGCACTAGCCAAAAATGACACTGTTCTAGTTGATGTAAGATCACCAAAAGAGTTCACAGGCGAGATAACCGCACCGCCAGAATATCCAATGGAACATGCACAAAGAGGGGGACATATTCCAGGTGCAAATAATATTCCATGGGCTATGGCAGTAAATGATACTGATGGAACTTTCAAGACATATGAAGAATTGAAACAAAACTATGTCCCAAAAGGCGTAACTCCTGACAAGGATGTAATCTGTTATTGTAGAATTGGTGAAAGATCCTCGCACAGTTGGTTTGTCCTAAAGTATCTACTTGGATACCCTCAAGTACGAAACTATGATGGTTCTTGGACTGAATGGGGCAACATGATTGGAAATCCTGTAGAGAAATAACTGTTTTAAAAAAATTCATACATTTTCTATGCAAAATAATGTTCATTGTTGGAATTGAGAAAGACAATTATTAATTGATAGTAATTTTGCACCAACAGGTAATTGCACACTTGCTATTAGCGCTACAGACGGATTGGTAACAAAATCGGTATTTGTGAATATGATGATTAATTGAAAATCAAAACCTCGATTATCACTTTACAATTGTAATGTATAAGAGATAAATATCCTGATTAAAAAATATTATCATTAAGGAGATAATGGTTTTTGGACATAGATGATATAGAAAAAACAACAAATACTGCAAATATAACTATAAAAAAATCCACTTTTAATAAATTAATTATCGGTATTGTAGCAATTGCAATTATCTCTGCATTTTTTGGAGGATATGTTTTGGGAAACATCATGCCTTTCTCTACAAACATTTTAGAATCTCAAAAACAAAATTCGGATGGCATACCCGTATCCACTATAGTAGAACAAGAGCTTCCAATTGCAAAGACTACACCAACATCTGAAATTCCTGTGTATGCAAAATATGTGGGAGCATCTTCTGCTACTATAAATATAATTGAATTTGGGGATTTCCAGTGCCCATTTTGTAAGAGATTTTTTGATCAAACAGAACCGGAGATCAAAAAAGAGTATATTGATACTGGAAAAGCAAGGTTTTCCTTTATTGGGATAAGTATTACCGGTCCAGATTCATTGCCTCTTGCTGCTAGTTCTTGGTGTGCTAATGAGCAAGAAAAGTATTATCAATATCATAATTATATCTACACAAATCAGGGAGATGAAAATTCTGGTTGGGGAACATATGAAAAAATAAAGATTCTTGCAAAAAACATACCTGATCTTGATATGGAATCATTCAATACTTGTCTGGACAGTAAAAAGTATGAACCGCGAGTAAACGAACTAACGCAACTCAGTGCAAATATTGGAGTGACAGGAACACCTACAACATTTATCGGAAATTCAGAAAATGGTTACACAAAGATTACTGGAGCCCAACCGTATGAGGTTTTCAAAAATACCATCGACATGTACATACAATAGATTCCAAACCAATTATAATTACATCCTGAGTGTTTTGCTAACTCTAAAACTGTACATTGGCAAGTAGGTAAATGCCATTATTACTGTGCCAAGAATTTGTAGCCAGAGAGAATGTGTGTGATACATTCCAGCAAACATGAAAACTGCACCTATTGCTGCCACTGGAATCAATCTTGTCTTTTTTCTATACCACATACCTACAAGCATTGAGGCAAATGAAACTAAAAGAACTGTCATGCCTGTTGTGCTATCAAAGAATTTCATCATTTTATCAACAAAACTATCCGAATTATCATACATCGTATTCATGTTATTTAGAGCAGCATTTGAAATTGTTGCAGCCGCCATTCCAATAGTACTAAACCCTATTAGAATAGTGCATAAAATCATGCCAATTATTCCAAAGGAGCAAACACATTTGCACGTGGAGATTCTCATCTTTTGCGCTTAAATTGCTTGTTCTATAAATTTTTCAATTTAGCCAAGTAATTTGTCCAGTCTTCTATAAGGCATTCATGTCTAGTCTCGGTGTTCAAAACATAAAATCGCGTCGCAGTCATTGCAGTAAATTGTATCTTTTTCTATTTTGATGTTAGTTGATCCGCATCTTGTACAAATTCTAATTTCATCTACTTGACAATGCTTCATTGAATCTGGTTTTTCTACGTGTTGGCTTTCCACTGGCATTACATGTTTTTTGATTTATTTAATGATTGTACTTTACAATTGTAAAGATGTCATATTAATTATCAGAAGTTCATCATTATTAATCAGATTGAAACAAGATGCAAACACTCTGAATGCAGGCATTAGAAAAACTGCCCTAAAAATTGGAGGCATGCACTGTGCTGGCTGTATAACTGCAATTCAAAACCACATGTCAGATATTGAGGGCATAACAAAATGTGAGGTAAATCTGGCGGCTGAAAAAGCCGTTTTAGAGTTTGATTCATCATTAATTGATCTAGAGAAAATTGAAAACGCACTAAAAGATATTGGATATTCTACTGTCTATGAAAAATTCTCAGTAAAGATAGCAGCAATTACGGATTCCAGTGATTCAGAAAAATTAGAAAAGAGATTACTGGAAATAGAAGGAGTCAAAGAAGCATCTGTTAATTATGGAAATAATCAAGTTGTCATTAAATACAATTCTACTCTACTCTCAATTTCAGATCTTAGGAGAATAATTAACAAATTAGGATTTCAAATTTTAAGTGAAGATGACATCGTAACATCAGAAGAAATTGAAGCAAAGAAACTAAAAAAACTATTCATCATCGGACTTGTGTTTTCAATTCCTGTCATGTTTCTTGGTTATCCAGAATTTTTTTCATTCATTCCATTTGCAGGAACTGGAGTTGCAGCATTGATAATTTTTGTTTGTGCAAGTATAGTCCAGTTTGTTACTGGAAGCAGGTTCTACATTGGAGCATACAGAATAACTAAAATGAAGTCTGCAAACATGGATACTCTGGTTGTTACTGGAACTACAGCCGCATATCTATTTAGTGTGTTTAACACATTTCCAACACCTGCTTGGCACAACATCTACTATGATGCAGCTTCCATTGTGATAACTTTCATAATTCTTGGTAAGTATCTTGAAAACAAGACCAAGGGAAAGGCATCATCAATAATTAAAAAGATGTTAGAACTTCAACCAAAGACTGCAAGAATCAGAAAAAATGAAACAGAGACTGAAATTTCAATTGAATTAATCCAGCCTGGAGATATCTTGATCATAAAACCCGGTGAAAAAATTCCCGTAGATAGTATAGTAGTTGAAGGTCACTCAGCAGTTGATGAATCTATGATAACTGGTGAATCAATGCCTGTAGAAAAGAAACCAGGCGATGTTGTGATTGGGAGTACAATAAACAAGGAGGGTGCTCTTTTGGTAAGAGCTGAAAAGGTTGGAAGCGATACAATGCTCTCACAGATAATGAATCTTGTTGAAGACGCAATGGGAAGAAAGCCACCGATGCAACGCCTTGTTGACAAGATTGCGGGATATTTTGCAATTATAGTTCTAATTGTTGCCACTGTAACATTTGTGTCGTGGTATTTTGTTACCCCGCCTGGAGAACATCATATTGCAGCTGCATTAATTCCAGCAGTAGCCATTCTAGTTGTTGCATGTCCATGTGCACTTGGTCTTGCAACTCCAACTGCAGTAATGGTGGGAATGGGGAAAGGTGCCCAGTATGGGGTAATCTTTAAAGGCGGTGATGCCCTTGAGATGCTCAGCAAAATAAAGATTGCAGTATTTGACAAAACCGGAACTCTTACTGAAGGAAAGCCGCAAGTAATTGATTTGCTATCTTTAAAACCGATTACGCTAACAGATGGTAATATTATACCTAATTCAGAAGAAAAATTTTTAGAGTTTGCTGCAATTGCTGAAAAAAATTCTGAACATCCATTGGCAAAATCAATTGTAAAAAAAGCAAGAGAATTAAATCTTGATCTACAAAACCCAACAGACTTTGTTGCAATTCCTGGAAGAGGTGTTAGGGCAACATACAACGGAAACACAATACTCGTTGGCAGCCCAAAACAGATAGAATTAGAAGGAGTTGAGATCAGTACAGCAGAAGAACATATCTCACAATTCCAACAGGAGGGAAAGACTGTCGTACTTGTAGCCCTTAACAGTCAATTAGTCGGATTGATTTCATTGCTGGATTCTCCAAAACAGAGTGCAAAGTCTGCTATTATGGCATTAAAAGACAACGGAGTGGAAGTAGTGATGCTTACGGGAGATAACAAAAGAACAGCTGCCACAATAGCTAATGAGCTTTCCATAGATAGAGTGATTGCCAATGTAATGCCATCTGAGAAGGTTAATGTGATAAAAGAATTACAGAGTGGTGGAAAAAAGGTTGCAATGATTGGGGATGGCATAAATGACGCTGCAGCAATAATGCAATCCGATGTTGGTATCGCAATAGGAAGTGGTACAGATGTTGCAATAGAATCTGGCAAAGTTATTCTTTTAAGAGATGATCTAAACAGTGTAGTAACTGCCATAGAGATAAGCAAAAAAACGGTTGGTAAAATAAAACAAAATCTAATTTACGCATTTGCATATAATACAATACTCATACCAGTTGCAGGTATTGGTTTGCTTTACCCAGCTTTAGCAGGGTTGGCAATGGCTGCAAGCTCTGTTTCTGTCACAAGCAGCTCATTGCTTCTAAAAAGATGGTCTCCAAAGAGGCAAAAGTAAAAACCAGCAAAAGGGATCATACAATGAAAGCAATACAATTTTCAGACAAATATTTGGTCTTGTGGATACTACCGTTTTTGTTTGTAATTGCTTTTTATTCCACGGTGTCAGAAAAACCAGATGTTACAATTGACAGATTCGATGAGAAATTTATCATCCTGAGTAATGCCCATACGAATTATTGCGCATCTGCAGATTTCTTGAACTCCAAGTCTGATGATGACAGACTGCAGGGATCTTGTTGTTCCAAGATGGACTCTCACAGATACACAGAGCAAATTGAGGGCCTCAAGCAATATTCGTACATTGATGTAATTCCTTCAGATCCTTATGACATCAAGGCATCTCTTGCAAAAACCCTTGTGTCCTATGATAAAAACATCATATTGAACACACAGCAGCAAAAAGTGTATGATGATGCGATGAAAATGTCATCAGAAGGTGGACCATGTTGTTGCAAGTGTTGGAGATGGACTGCCTTTGAAGGACAGGCAAAATATCTAATCACAGAATATAATTTTGATGAAAAGCAAATCGCATATGTGTGGGATCTGGAAGATGGTTGCGGTGGGAAAGGACATACAGATCATTTTGAGCCAAAACCTTCATAGTGTGATGTAAGATGAATTTGGATTCTTAGATGATTTAATCCTCTTTTCATAAAACAAGTGACAAAAAGATATGTCTCACATTGTAGACATCCACTAAGGGTTCTATTCATTGAATCTCAGAGAATTATTCAATCAGTCAAAGTATGTTTTAATTATTCAGGCGTGATTCAGTGTTGAATATACAATAAATTCATGCGTGAATAGTGAATATTTTCACATTCACCAGTTGTCACGCGTGAATGTCTCATAATGAATCATTCACCATTCAAAAAAACATTCACTCGCATTCAAGAGTACCGACATGATTCACGCATGCCATTCAAGAGTACCGTATATTTTCACATGAAAAATATTAACGTACTATCTATCGTACACTTTTTGTACGATTACAGGCATCAATCATTCAATAATATATATTTTAAAAGAGAGTGCATTGTAGATTTTACCAATATGACTGACGGGGTTTTTGCCAGCAGTGGCTTCAGAACCCGCAGGTCTGCTGGGAGATATTATACGACTTGCCATATTAAAATAAATTTAAAAGATAAATTTTAACCCTATCAACGATTATCAACTCTGGTTAACAAAAAATAATTTTCGGGAAACCAGGTCCAGAAATTGTAAAGTTTGCTCATAATAAAAAGGATGTAATCGACATAGTTGTATAGGTTCACGAGGGTTAGGTTCAATGTGAGAAGCATTTCTTGGTAGCACATCAAATTATGTATTGCACAAATCAGAGATTCCTGTTATGATTATGAAATAGATGACTTTTAGAATTTTTGTACCATGTGATGGAACGTTATTTGTAGAAATGATCTTTAAAATTCTCTTTGGACTATCCCAAAAATTCAATTCTGTCTGATTGTAACGCCATACAAATATCCCAAGGTGTAATCACTTGATCTTGAAAAAATATGTAGGGGTGTAACATTCCGTACATAATTTTTGAAATTTCTGCCAAATTAACATCCTTGGAAATTTTTTTTGCTTCTTCTAGTTTGAATGATTCTTCAATCCTATGATCCAAGAATTTTATATTTCTAAAAAAATTAAGTTCCTGCGCTACAGTTTGAATGATCAAACGATCGCTAATAAAATTATTTGTGTTTTTTAATCTCAATTTCCTAGTATTTTTTTGAAGCATTAAATTTATGATGTCTCTCATTGTATCATTGAGATCAAATGTGACCACCTCTTTCTTTGGTAATTCAGAAATGGTCAAATCTGTGATACAATTAGCACCAATTTCAAGTAATTTTCTTCCAGATATGGCCGAATATCCTCCTAAATTGTTGGGAATTATTGAAAATGCTCTTCTAGTTTGTTTCCATTTCTCAAGGAGTTCTTTTAGTTTGATTTTTTCAGATAGGATTGTAAGATCTTTATTCATGACCTGCTCTACTGTGGCTTCATCGAAAAATTCAGAAGTAGGATTTTTGAAAATATTCTCAATTATTTCTCTTCCTCCAATTACTCCAATTGGCTTTTCATCTTCTTCTGTTACGACAAGGGAATCTGTAAATGATTCCAAATAATGAATTAGCATGCCAGTGGCTACCCACATTTTATTTTCTTTTCTAATGCTTACAGCAGGAGTAGACCTCAAAGATAGCGGTAGTAGATCTTTCAGAGTTTGATTATAGATAGGCAAAAATTCTCTAACATTCTAAAGATAAGGATGTTTATCTATGTAAAGATGATTTTCATTTTCTGAATTAAAGGTGTTTTATTTTCTTTCAATCTTGAATCAGACAACATAGAACGACTAGATGAAATTATACAGACCTGTTAGTAGGTCCGATGTTATTGATGTTGTGATCAGTTATGTATTGCAGAGGTCTGATATTATGATTTTGCCTAATTTCATGTGTAAATATAGTTGGGGTGTCAAAGTGATCTGACAAATCGCCCTCCCGGCTTATGATTAACAGTTCATATCTCTAAATTTCATCCTTTGAAATAAATTGTACAAAAAATAAGTGTGTAAAACCGAGCTATTTAATTCAAAAGTTTTTCATCAAGTATGTTTTTTGATATCTTTATGGGCGATATCAAACAAGTAATTGTGATTCGAACTGACCTTGAAATGGGAAAAGGAAAGATTGCCGCACAAGTAGGTCATGCCTGTGTTCTAGGCGCTGAACATGTTAGAAAATCTCATCCTGAGTGGTTCAATAAATGGTGGGGTGGCCAAGAGAAAGTCGTACTCAAAGTTTCAGGCATTAAAGAATTACAAGAAGTAAAAAGGCATGCAATTGATTTGGACCTTCCATGGTCTGAAGTTACAGATGCAGGTCATACTCAAATTGCTCCGGGTACCGTGACTTGTATTTCTATTGGCCCAGCTCCTGAGAATCTTATCGATAAAATAACTGGCAACTTGAAATTGCTTTAGTTTTTCATTAATTTTTCTTGGAATGAGATATAACAAGGCTTGATATTTTTTGAATTGTGAATAAAAAAGGACTAATGGTTGCTATCTTTTTTGGAACAATAATGCTGACATCTTTGGCTGCAGGAGTACTTCTTAACAACACTCCAACACCATCTGAAATAACTCCTACTGGCACCCCAGCTGATAATTTCCCTGATGCTCAACGTGCACAATACTGTGGTTCAGGAGATGCAAAATCAACAGCATTTGTCAAAGAATACACCATTCCAACTGCTTGTACAAATCCTTTGGCAATAGTTGCTGACTATGATGGAAATGTGTGGTTTGCACAAACCAACACGGGTAAACTAGCAAAATTTGATCCTACTACTGAATCTTTTACTGAATTTGATAATACTCTCTGGCCAAAAAATGGTCGCTCGATGATCTGGGGGATTGATTATTCTCCTGACGGTTCACTGTGGTTTACAGACGAATCTTATGATTCTGTATGGCGATTCTCCACACAAGATGAAAAATATCAACAAATAGATTATCCTTCTGAAGGTAATTCATTACCACAAAAATTGAAAGTTGATGGTTCACAAATAGTGATAAATGATTTTACTGGAAACAAAATCACCTTTTTAGATCCTACTCAATCCAATGATAACTTGAGATATCTGAGTCTCCCTTCTCCTGTTAATGGTTCTGTAACTGGTGATTTTGCAATTGATACTGATAAAAATGTCTGGTATACAAATTGGCTTTTCCAACAAGGCGGAGTTTTGGTAAAATTTGATCAAGAAGGCTATCGCAACTCTATAGCTAACGTTAATGGAGAATCTCTTCCTGCACTTGATTACATCGAAATATTCCAGTTACCTCCTGAATTACTTACTCCAAACGGTATGGCTGTATCTGATGATGGTATGATTTGGTTAGCAGACACATCAAGCTCTGCTATCTTTAACTTTGATCCTGCCACACAACAATTTACTCAGTATGTTACATCTGATCCAAAAATATCTACATATGGTAACTCTACTGGAGTTATAAAATCTCCAATATCTAGACCATATTGGATTAAAACTAATTCTGATGGACAATTAGTTTTCAATGAACAAACCGCAAATAGTATTGCAGTCATGGATCCAAAATCTGAATCACTCGTAGAATATCTGATTCCATCAAAAAATCCATCTTGGGGTGACTGTGATGTTGATTCTGATTGCGGCTTGGCTCAAATCTTTGATTTTACCACACACGGTGATAAAATCTGGTTTACTGAATGGGTGGAAAATAATATTGGTGTAGTTGATACTTCTATTGCACTTCCATTTGGAATTGAACTTGACTCTAAAGATATTTCACTTGTACCCGGCGAGTCAAAGAACTTGTCTTTCATAATATCTCCGCAGCAAGACTTGTCTGATGTATCTCTGATATTGTCAGATCCTCACAACTTTTTGAATGTCATTTCAAATGTATCTGATCCTTTCCAATTAAATTCTGATGCTCCTAGACCTGTGGAGGTGACAATTTCTGCATCTGATGAGGCAACTCCTGGAAAATACAAAGTATTGCTAGGAGCTCAAATTGAAGATGTTTCAATAAGTAAATTTGTTACAGTGACAATATTACCGTGATACCTAAAATAGATTCTCAAATAGGCATCTCTGTTTATAGTACAAAATTTAATGGAATTGGAGGACGAATCAGAACCAAAGTTGAGAACTTTCAAGTAACCGAGGTACTCTCTGAGAAATCATTAAAATCAATTAGTCAACAAGATGGCTATGCTGTTTACAAACTAAAAAAGAAAAAAATAGATACAAACCATGCACTTTCTGATATTTTTAGAAAAAAAAAAATTCGATTAAAAGCCCTTGGACTAAAGGATGCTTTTGCAGTAACTGAACAATTTGTTTGCTCTGATAACAAAGGTAAATCCATAGAAAACTATGTTTCTGAAAAATACTCACTTGAAAAAATTGGTTTTGTAAAAAAACCATTATCCAAAAAAGACATGATTGCTAATCATTTTATCATAAAAATTTCTGAATGTGCTGGTAATCTCTCTGATTTTACCGAGTATGATAAAATTCTAAATTTTTATGGTTACCAAAGATTTGGCTCCAAAAGACCAGTCACGCATCTCATTGGTAAGGCACTTTTACAGCGCAATTTCAAAAAGGCAGTCGAGTTAATCGTCTCTTTTACATCTCCTTATGACTCTAAAGAAAATACCGAGATCAGAGAAAAACTCGCTGACAAATCAAACTACAAAAAATACTTTGAACAAGTTCCATTACAAATGGACATTGAAAGAATCGTACTTCAAGAAATGATTGAACATGATAATGAGCAAAAAGCAATTCATGTAATACCGTTATTCCTTAGAAGATTTTACATTCAAGCGTACCAATCTTTTCTTTTCAATCATGCATTAAGTGCCGCATTTACAGATGGGGAAAATCTCTTTGAGGCACAAGAAGGTGATGTTTGCTATGATTTTCATGGGATAATTGGAAAATATGTTAAAGGTCTAGATCAACATCTTGCATTACCTTTTGTAGGATATTCGTATTACAAAAAAACCCGCTTTGATTTTCAAATATCCAAAATTTTAGAAACTGAAGAGATTACTCCGAAGGATTTTTTCATTAAAGAAATGCAGGAAATTAGTAGTGAAGGTGGATTCAGACAAGCTGCAATACAATGTACTAATTATTCATCAAAAGATACTACTGTAGAGTTTACTCTTTCCAGAGGTTCGTTTGCTACTATACTATTACGTGAAATAATGAAACCCGAAGATCCGATTCTTGCAGGATTTTAAGATCTCTCTGTAAATATTTTTTCAGATGTCTTTAAGTTACAGTTTATTTTAGAAAGCGCAATTGGAATGGAAAAAGCATACATGTTGATTAGCTGTGAAATAGGAGAAGAGCATTCAATTTATTCACAACTAAAAGAACTTCCAGAAATTAAAGATTGCATTATCACTTATGGCAGTTATGATCTTGTTGTTAAATTTGAAACTAACACTGCAGAAGAAATGAATAAAATTATTTCAACCAAGATTCGAAAATTAGACAAAATTCGTAGTACCATAACCCTTCGTGTAACTGACTAGTTTTTTTTGATAAAACTCAAACCTATCCCGATTGCCAGAATAATGCCTCCTGAAACAGCTATCTGAATTCCATATGTGATCCACTGTGGATTTGAATACATGAATGATGATTCTGGCCCTACTATTGATTGTCCTTGAAGATGAAAAATCACACCCATAATCATAATGCCAATACCTGTAACTATGACTGCTTTTTTGCCTTTCATTGTATTTTCTAGGCAGGTACTAGTAAAAAGGGTAAAGAGAATTGATAATTTGACCAAATGATTTTTTGACTTGATCTTTAATGATTTTCTTCTGATTCTTAAAAATGTACAATTGGGAATATAATGCCTCAGAGTCAGGTGACCGTAAATATCTTAATCTGATATTGTTTGTAGTATCTGCCTCTCTTGCAGTGCTTTTGTTTTTAGTATTTTATCCTCAAATTGAGGCAATTAATCGAGAATCACCGTTTTTAATTAATCTCATGTTTCTTCCTGCAGCTGCCGTAGGATTTCTTTATGGTGTTAGAATCACTGAAAGAGCTGTAAGACCAAGCGAAATACGTAGTCCCATTAAAAGATCAATTGTTAAAATTTTCTTGTTCTTTTTTGTTATAGGCGGTATATTTAGTTCTGTTAATTTTGCATTAAATGGTGGTAGTATAATGCCTGAATTCAATATTTTAGCAGACGGTCTCCTACCTTGGTTAAATGAATATGTGACTGCAAACGGTGGTGCAACGTTTCTAATAATTACTAGCATTGCTTTGATGGCAGGAGCAACAAAAAGAATCGTTGGAATGGATTCTGGATTTATTAATAAACTGGTGATATGTGTTGGAACTTTTGTTTTCTTTACAATGCTTATACTCAGCTTTACAAAATCTGATCCTACTTCTTCAGGTGTATTTTTGTATACATTTTACCAGGCGGGAATTGTTGGTGGTGCATTTTATGCAATGAATAGATTGACAAAAAATCTAAACACTATGGAAGATTTTGCAAACGGATACTGAAATTACAGAATAAGAGCGAGAAAGCCCGCACCCTTTAGGGTTGTGATGAATCACTCAAAATGTTCAAGTACTAAGAAATAACATCATGCTAAATTGAAATGATTCTAACATACAAGGTAAAACACAACAGTCATTTTGATGATAAGTTTAGGCTAAATTGAGAAATTTTGGAATCAAATCAAGGACGATTAATTTACAAGAAAAACCTCACTGATGATTTAGCTATTTTCCAATTTGGACACATAGACAATTCACAAATTGATGATTTTAAGCCCGGGCAATTTGTTAATTTAGGTCTTAAACTGGATGAAAAAGAAATTACACACCGAGCCTACTCGATAGCATCACCCCCACATGAAAAAAACTACTACGAGTTTTACATAAAACATAAAGAACACCCAACCTTGGGAAAATTTACCACATCTCTCTTTAAAATGGAACTAGATGATCTAGTTTTTTTACAACCGTCAAGAGGTGCTTTTACAATAGAAGAACAAAGACAGAATGGAACTCCAGATACAAGGCAAATGGTACTTGTTTCTTCTGGCACAGGTCTTGCTCCGTTTATGAGCTATATACTTCATTTAAAAAAGATAGGCACCAAGAACAAAATAATATTATTACATGGAGTTACTTGTACTCAAGAACTAGGATATAGAGAACTTCTTGAAAAGATATCATCAGAAAAAAACGATTTATGGAATTTCACATATGTTCCTACTGTTAGCCGTCCTAGTGACTTGTCCAAAAATTGGAGTGGCAACATTGGAAGAGTAGAAAATATTCTTTCTGGAATTGATAAACATGGTTCAAAGCTAGAACAAATTCTGGATGAACCCATAACTCCTTACAATTCAATCTTTTACCTTTGCGGATACAAGAACATGGTAGATTATGTTTCATCAATGCTATCTCCATTAGGTTTCGTAGATAATCGCCATAAACGAAAAGATGGCTCATTTGACATAAAATATGAATTGTATGGAGTCTAATTTGAAATTACAAATTCATTCTATTACATACCCACTCACAAATTCTAACTATTAAAAACTTGGAGATAGACTAAATCATTTATCTCACTCTACTTAAGGCATGTCTGAACCTATTCTATACAAAAAATACAGATAGAAACCACTTCATACACACTATCTCAAATTTGAAGTTTTAATATCAAGTAAAATTTTTAGTATATGATGTTACTTCCAATAAAAGTTGTTGTTGAAATTAACCGTGGGATTCTAACTGAATACCTTGAAAACAATCCTAATGCACTAGAACAGATTTCTGTACGTAAAGATGAATTAATCAAAATTTTAGATGATGCTGAAAAACAAAATGAATTAATTTTGCAAGCATCATATGTTATGGCAGGTATTTCATGGGCTCAACCATTTGGTGGAGGTAATAAAAGAACTGGATATACTTGTGCAGATACATTTCTCAGAATGAATGGATATAAGATAAAAGTTGTGAGTAAAAATGACACGGATTATCTGATTAAATTACTAGTGGAGATTCAAGATGAACGAAGTATGCTCAACGAAGAAGTTTTAGCCAAAATAGTGTTATATGTTTCAAAGAGGATAGAGAAGATATGAAGCAAAAAGACATACTAAAGATTGCCAAAGAGAGCATCCAAGACAACCGTAAGGTATTGAATGCATTAGGTGATGAAAGACGAGTCACAATACATCACCCAGAAGAAGACATTATAGAATTAATAAAAGAATTGATGCCCAAATCTACTGCTGGAAAAGTTGCAGTTGCTGGATTAGTAGCGTTAGTTGCATGGTATCTTTTGAAAAACAAATGACTCTTTTCATCATATTATCTGAAAAGAAACAGTGTTTATACTAACTATATCATTTATCTAGATCTACATAAATTCCAGATACATCGTTGTTGATTCTGTCCCAGTATTTTTCACAATCCTGTGTTTTGAAATCATTTGCTTTGCATTGTTTGAAATGAGCCGTATTCTCTCTCTGTGTGTTATCTCCAAAAAGTACATTTGAGCCTATTGCCAACGCAACAAGAGCAATTGCTGTAAGACTTGCAGCAACTAGAATCATACCATAACCTGCATGGGCATAATTGTGAGGATCTTTCATTCAACGAAAATCTAATTCTCTTGAATTTATTCTTTTCAAGAAGTAAATTGCGATCAAATCTTGGCACTATTGCCCTAATACCAGAAAAAAACAAAAGCCAGTAATCACATCTGTATTCATTGAACATTCAAATTCTCCAATATGAGTTTCTAGGTCCAATCAAACTTCAAGAATGGGGACCATCAATGGAAAAAGTAGTATATTTGATAATGTCTCGTCAAAAAGACTCTTTTAACATAATTTACGCTGGTGACTGTGAACAGACTTTTGATGAGGAATTTTTCACTAACCATTCTAGTTTCAAATGTTGGACTGAAAAATCTGGCTCTGAGAAATCACTGTATCTTGCAATTCTACCTATGTTTGAATCTGGAAACGATGAGCGAAAACAAATTTTAGATCAGATAATTGCTCGTTATCGCCCAATCTGTAATCTAGAAATCAAGTACGATGTAAAACCTGAATATAAAATACGCTCTAAATCAGATTCACAAAATACATCCACTCAAACACTCTGCCCTTGCTGTGGCTCTGACATGAAAATCGACAGAGTGCTTGAAAATACAACAATTATTCGCTGCGTTGAATGTGGTTTGAGTGATACTAAACTTAATTCTTGATTTTATTTTGAACCTTAAATAATTCCAATGTCAGTAAATCTATTGCTTTTTTCAAATGCTCAAATTCATTAATTGAATGAATTTGTCCTTCAACTAGTGCTCTTAACACTTTGACTGAACCTTTTTGAAATTCATCAGACGCAATTATTTCCATTGCATTGATTTTGGACAAAAGATTGTCTAATTCTTTTCTCATTTCGTCAGCTGGTGCATGTTTGTTCATAAAATATCTCAAAAGAATTTGGTATATGAATTATAGTTACATTAGATCTTCATCTATTTCTTGAATTGGATCTAGATATTGCTGACAGGTACAACTAGGAATCTTACACTTGCCCACTCTCATCAATGATTTGCTCTCCTTTGATGGGATGTGCGCTTCATTAGTGTGGTGACATCGTTTGCAGTTCATAGGAAAAATTTTACCACTCCGTTATTTAAGCCAGTAAACAAGTTACAACAATTCAAACATCGCAAAAACCAACAGATTGTGATTGATTATCCGTCTTTATTTGGGTATTGTGTTATTATATTTTGAACGCGTCCTATTTTTCCATTGTCCAATTCAACTTTAATTCCATGAGGATGAAAATTACTCGAAGTAAGAATTCTCTTAACTATACCTTCAGTCAAATTTCCTGTACGTTGATCTTGTTTTTGTACTATCTGTACCATTACTCCGATTTTTATTTTATCTCGTGAAGGTGCAACACCCAATGATGTTTGGTACTGATGATAGATTCTAAATCTTTGTTTTGATAAAATTGCGGAGTTTTGAGGGTTACTCAAAACAATTTACTAACTTTGTCTGTGATTTTGAAAACATTCTCTGCAATAAACAGGTCTGTCGTCTTTTGGCTTGAATGGTATTTGACATTCATTTCCACAGTCACCACAGGTTGCGGTAAACATTTCTCTTGGTCTATCGTCTCTTGTCCCTCTGCCATAACTGGATCCTCTGTCATTTCTGCCATAACTCGATCCTCTATCACTAGATCCTCTACCATAACTCGATCCTCTGTCACTAGATCCTCTACCATAACTCGATCCACCGCTAAATCTAGAGCCACCACTACGTTCTTGTGGTTTATGTTTTTGAAAACATTCTCTACAATAAACAGGTCGGTCGTCTTTTGGCTTGAATGGTATTTGACATTCATTTCCACAGTCACCACATGTTGCTTTGTACATTTCTCTTTCTCTATCGAATGGCATAACTTTCTAAAACTCGGTGAAATTGTGTTGTAATTAAACTATTGTAAAATTGTTTTTTAAATCAAAATTGACGTGAATTTTGTTCTAATTTTATATTTTATGGCATTGATTTATACTCAAATAATTGTCAAAAATCATGTTAAACTATGAAAGGAATAATTATGATTGGAGTTTCAGGTTCTGGCAAAACTACATGGGTTAATTCTCATAAAGAATACATTGTCTGTTCCACAGATTCCATAATTGAACAATTGGCAGAATGCATGGGCATTTCATACACTGAGGCATTTGACTATATTCAAAATAAAAAAAAATTCGATTATATTACAACCAAATTTTTTGAAAAAATACATGGATGCATCTTAAATGACAAGGACTTTGTAATAGACAGAACCCACTTAAAACGTAATATTAGACTTTCACTAATTAATGAATTAAAGACATTTGCAATAGAGCATGGAAAACACTTGGAATTATTTGCAGTGAGTTTTGAATTACCGAAAAACACAATATTTGAGAGATTAAAGAGCAGAGAAAAGAAAACTGGAAAATTCATACCCAAAGAGGTAATACTTGAACAAATTAATTCATTTGACATACCTACAATCGATGAGGGATTTGATGCGATAGAAAGAATTACGTAATTTTTTTGTCATACATGATTTCAAATGGACTTAATTTCCAATATTCTTTCAGACTTGAATTTCAAAGTTCTAAATTCCCAGTGTTTATAATTGTAACATGTCGCACCGAATTAACTCATTTATAATATTGAAGAGAAAATCAAATTAATTTGGATTTTTGTTCAAGCCTTAAGTTGATATGACTTCTAGAAAATACATGACTGTTAGTAGTGCAATAGATTTAATCCAAGAAAAATGAAATCCACCGATCTTATTTCTCAAATTAGTGCACATGATAAAGAGGATCATGATGAAATGGAAAGAAAATTCTTCAACATGAGATGAAAATTACAGAAGTGTGGAAACGGGATTTAGAAGATATTCTTGATGAATTAATTAGTGATTAAATTCTAGATTTGTTTTTCTAAAATACGAAATACAGAATCTATGGTTAATTATTCCCCGTAATAGATTCCATCATCGTCGTATTCCAACTCACCTTCGATAAAATCATCTACGTCTAGTTTTGGTATGTTTGTCATGAATTCTATTTGTAACGTTATCGTATAATCAAATCGTATTGTTTTCTTGTAATCCTATAGTATATCAATAATCTATATAGACGCCTTTGAGTATTCTTTGCTATTTGATCATGTTTTCTGGTGTTTGTTTTAGTTTCATACTATGTGCTAAAAAACACATCAACTATTTGGTTTGATTATGGCATTAATACGGCTCTTGCTTGAATTTGAGAATTTTTTAGTTTTTTGAGAACTTCATTTGCTTTTTCTAACGGATATGTCTCTGTAATGACTACGAGATTTTTTTCATCACATATTTTGATGACTTGTTCCATATCTTTTGTTGATCCAATCACAGTTCCACGAATTGTCTTTTCCTCAAACGCAAAAAATGTTGGATTTTTACCAACTGTTGCAATTACGATTAATCCGCCTCTCTTTACTGACTTGATTGCAACATCAGTTACTATATCTGCTGGAGCAAAAACGATTGCAGCATCTAGCATTCCATGCCTTTTTTTTAGTTCATCTAGAAATTCTTGATTTTCAGAAAAAGTCATAGTGTCTATTGCCCCTAATCTCTTTGCAACATCAAGATGATTTTTACTACGTGAAAATGCAATAACATCACGAGGTAGTAGGCAAAGTTGTTGAAATTGGCAGTAATGTTACCAAATTCAAAATAGGAGACAGGGCAGGGATAACACCGTTACTTGAGGCGTGTAAAGTATGTCAATATTGTAAAGAAGGAAAAGAACAACTTTGTGAATCATCAGTAATTACCGGAGAGTCACTCAAAGGAGGATATGCAGAATACATTACAGTATCAGAAGATTTTGCAACAAAAATTCCGGAAAGCATGAAATCGGAATATGCAGCACCATTGTTCTGTGCGGGAATTACAGCATACAAGGCAGTAAAAGCTGCAGAACCACAATTACACAAAAAAATTGGTATATTTGGAATTGGAGGAGTTGGTCATATGGCAGTACAGTTTGCAAAAGTAGAAGGATGTGACCTGGAACTGTAGGCAAAGTCGGTGGAATTCCAATATCTTTCCAATCTCCCTCAATTCCATGCAGTTGTGAGTGACAAACTCCACATGCCTCAATTTTTAATAAAATCTCATCTGGTTTTTTGATTTCATGTCTGTCAATTTCAGTCAATTTTAACGGATTAGTTTCAATGGGGGCACATTCAGATAGTACCATGGCTCGCATTTTTTTCATATTTGTCTATTTTCAGCATGAAATTTTAAGATTCATTCATTAGAAAAATAAAGATCCTAATTCCATAGCAATACATGTCTAAAGATATCACCGCTGAGGATCGTGAACGAATAACTCTACTTCACCTTGTTTCAAGATCAAAAAATGAATTCAAAAAGCTTTCAGTAGAACAATTAAGACGATTGCAAGAATTAGTAGAGAAAAAAGATTACAGCCATGACAAAAAAGCCCATAAATCAAAAGTTAAATTATTAGCCAAAATCAATGTCAGAATTTATGAGCTAGAAGAAGGCAAAGGAATATTTTACTAATTTATGCCAATTAGGTACAAATACCAATAGGGATGTGATTCACTGTGGCAGAAAATAGTTTGATAAATGAAACCAGTCCATACTTACTTCAACATGCACATAATCCTGTTCATTGGTATGCTTGGAATGACGAATCTCTCAAAAAGGCAAAAAATGAAAACAAGCCAATCTTTCTTAGTGTGGGGTACAGCGCTTGTCATTGGTGTCATGTCATGGCACACGAGTCATTTGAAAATGAGGAAGTTGCAAAATTCATGAATGAACATTTTGTAAACATCAAAGTTGACAGAGAAGAACGACCTGACATTGATGATATTTATCAAAAAGTTTGCCAGATAGCAACAGGGCAGGGTGGATGGCCTTTGAGTATTTTTCTAACTCCTGATCAAAAACCATTCTATGTTGGAACTTATTTTCCTGTTTTGGATTCGTATGGTCGTCCTGGTTTTGGAAGTATTACTAGACAATTAGCACAAGCTTGGAAAGAAAAGCCAAAAGATATTGAAAAATCATCTGATAATTTTCTTGAGACATTACAAAAAGCAGAGACTGTAAAAGTTCCATCAAAACTAGAAAGAACTATTCTTGATGAGGCAGCTATGAATTTATTTCAACTTGGTGATCCCTCATATGGTGGATTTGGTTCTGCACCAAAATTTCCAAATGCTGCCAATGTGTCATTCTTGTTTAGATATGCAAAACTTACTGGGCTTTCAAAATTTAATGAATTTGCGCTTAAAACTCTAAATAAAATGGCTAAAGGCGGCATATTTGACCAAATTGGTGGCGGATTTCATAGATATTCTACAGATGTTAGGTGGCTGGTTCCTCATTTTGAAAAGATGCTTTATGATAATGCCTTGATTCCTGTAAATTATGCTGAAGCATATCAAATCACAAAAGATCCTTTCTATCTTGAAATCCTGCATAAAACACTAGGTTATGTATTACGAGAAATGACGTCAAATGACGGCGGATTTTTTTCTGCATATGATGCTGATTCAGAAGGCGTAGAAGGAAAATTCTACGTGTGGAAGAAAAGTGAAATCAAAGAGATTCTTGGAGATGACGCTGATCTATTTTGTCTATACTATGATGTAACTGATGGTGGAAATTGGGAGGGTAACAGTATTTTATGCAACAACATCAACATTTCTGCAGTTGCATTTCATTTTGGCATATCTGAAGATAAAATTAGAGCAATTCTTACTAGTTGTTCTGAAAAATTATTGAATGTTCGCTCCAAAAGAGTTACTCCTGGGCTTGATGACAAGATTCTCACATCTTGGAACTCATTGATGATCACAGCGTTTGCTAAAGGATATCGTGTAACTGGTGAAACCAAATACTTGGATACCGCAAAAAAATGTGTATCATTTATTGAAAAAAATCTTCTACATGATAACAAATTACTACGAACCTACAAAAATAATACTGCAAAAATAGATGGATACTTGGAAGATTATTCTTATTTTGCAAATGCACTGCTTGATGTATTTGAGATTGAACCTGAATCAAAACATCTGGATTTGGCTTTAAAATTAGGATATTATTTAGTTGATCATTTTTGGGATTCTGAAAGCAGCAGCTTTTTTATGACCTCGGACAATCATGAAAAATTAATCATCCGACCAAAGAGCAACTATGATTTATCATTACCCTCTGGCAATTCTGTTTCATGTTTTGTAATGCTTAGATTGTTTCATCTAACTCAAGAAGAAAAATTCCTAAAAATTGCAACTCAAATTATGGAATCTCAGGCACAAATTGCAGCAGAAAACCCATTTGGATTTGGCTATTTGCTAAATACTATTTACACTTACTTGCAAAAACCCACTGAAATTACAATTGTTAACTCTGAAAATTCTGAAATTTGCAAGTTTCTTTTTAGCAAATTCTTACCTGAATCAATTTTGGTGACAATACACAATAAAACTCAATTAGAAAACCTTGTAAAATTTCCGTTTTTTGCAGGTAAAATTTTTAGTGATAAGACATCTGTTTTTGTTTGTAGAGATTTTACCTGTTCATTATCTTTAAAATCTATTGCTGAAATAGATTCACATCTTTAGAGTTTTTTCATGTTTATTCCAATAACACTTCCAACTTGTGGTCTGCCCATATTTTCATATCTTGATCTTGGCATTGCAATTGTGATTTGGGTTTGCTGATAGCTTTTGATGTTGATTGTTGGCTGAGCTTGTAAAATTGCCTCCAGTAATGGCATGACCTGTTCTTTTGTTTCGGCGTCTAGTTTTTTTGAAACATTTTCAATAATCATCTGTTTTTGTGATATTGGTTCAGTTGACACATTTTCAATTAATGTTAATTGCACCATTTGACCATTATCTATTATCTGTGTAATTTTGAATTCATCTGTCGCTGACATTATGCTGTTCATTGTACCTGTTGATTTATCAACGTATTGAAAAATAGAGTGCTATTGCCGCCATTACCACTGCGGATGCTACTCCTAAACCAAAGATGATTTTACTTCCGTCTATCTTCATGTCTTTTGATATTATAAATTCAAATTAAACTTTAACTATGATTTTTGTAAAACATTGACTGATAATTCTGCGTGTTTTGTTAGACAAATTTTAATCGTCTTTTTTTCCTATTTGTTGTCTGATCGGTTCAAGAATTGCTTTCTTGATTAATGGTGCACGGCTCTTTAGAATTCGATTGAATTCTTTGATATCTTCTAATCCTGGGGTTTGTTGTTGGTTTTGGTAAGCCTGTAAAAATCCAGAATACACACATCCTGTAATAATCCCAAACGCTGTATCTGGAACCGACCCTACTTCTGGAGCAAAGTTTTCTGCAATTTGCCTATATGACTCTGATTCATTAATGTAGTAATCAATCAAACTATCAATGAAATCTTTGTTTTCTTTGGAAATTGCCATTGTTTTTTCTTCTTTTCCTTGTTTATTTAACTCTGGTAAATTGTTTATTTATTTATGTTCTGTTGCCTAGTTATTGTGGAAATTAGATTTAGATGATGAATATTTTCGAATATTTGATTCTAAAAAACTCGTAGCTGGATACTTTGATCCTGATTATGGTGATATCTTTCCAAAAGAAAACTCGGTAGAAATTATTTCACAAATGCTAAAAACCCATGATAAAATTCCAGGTGGGCTTGTCATGATTCCACTTGTTAAATTTGGATTATTTGATTCTGATTTAGATATTGATATTGATGAATTAGAGAATCACGTAAATCGTGTTGGAGAGCACCTGAAAAAATGGAAAGATTTTATCGCAAAAACCAACAATACTGTTCATTCTATCAGAATATCTCACACTGATCAAGATATGCTTACAATTACATTCCCAATTAAATTTTCAGAACCCACTCCCTTAGATAAAACAGAAATTCTAAAAGAAATTTCACCCATCTTAGATTTATTGCAGAAATTGAATTTATTATAATTATATCTGAATATTTGCTTATTGCAGTCTCCTAAAACTGAACCCTATGTCAAAACTAAATATTCGTTACCTATCTTAATCCTGCTTTTGCTGCATTGAATTCTCCCAAAGCCATCATTTCATACTCAAATGATTCTTGTAATAATGAATCTGATCTAATACTGTGAGAATTATCACTTGTTTTTATCCATTCTATGAATTCCTTATCGCTGTCTAATTGTGTCTGTGTTGAAAGCTTGAATAATTCTACCGATGATGCAAATTGTTTTGGTGGGCTTAAATCAGCATATTTTAAAATCACATTTTGCAGTTTTTCAATATGATTTTTTGAATATTCTGATAATTCCTGTTGACTCAAGTCCCCTTCTTTCCACTGTGTGATTTTTGAAATAAATTCTATCTGCAACTGCTTAACCTCTTCTTGAATTTGCTGAAGTTCGTTGCCAAACTTGAGTCCTTTTTGTTTAGTTTGGTCTACTGAATAATTGTAGCCTGCTATTGCCCCTACGATAATAATGGCAATGGAGACAATGATGATATTTTGTTTCTTTGATTTTTTCAAAATTAATCTGTATAGTTACCGTCTGCATCTAATTTTAGCTCAATTGTCATAACAGTACCGCTGATAAATGATTCATTACGAATGGTTCTCACCCTTCCAACGTCAAGATGATAAGGCCAAATCTCAACTACGATTGCACCCACTTTGACATTATCTGGAGCATCTGTTAATTGGATGTCTTCTTTTTTCACTCCGTGCATTTCCAATATATGCAGTGTATGTTCAACTAATGGCTCTGGATTATTGTGATTAATTGCCCAAACAATTCCCTCATAGTCTATTTTTTCCATTTTGAAATAAATCTGAATTATCTCCTATAACAATTATTCTGTTGGTTATTTTAGTTGGATATTTTATACTAACTATCAAGAATAACACATGTCTCCCAAATTTTTCCAAGTCATTTCCGAGTTTGACGACAGAAAGTATTATGGACTCTCCATTAGGCCTAGGCATAAAAAGTGCCTTTTACTTTTGTAAAAGGATCAAACCCTCCTTCTTAAAGATTTTATCAGCCAAAACTACAACAAAATTGGAAAGACACACCTGCCAAACAAAAACAAGATATCTCATACCGGCGCATCTCCATTGGAAAAAAAGAAATTAAAATTCTAGGTACTAGCGAAAAGAAAACAGACGATCTATCAAAAGGAGTTAAGTTATCTCATTAACTAAATGGTACTGAAATTATGCCAAAACAGTAACTGGATCCTACCGGACTAGTCACTACTAAATGATGAATGTCATAAAAAAGTGACATATGTCTTATATGTATGACATATGTGCTAAATATGAGAATGATATTTCATCAATATTTAGAACAATCACTCGGCAATAAAGCGTCTATCAGTATACTACGTGCACTTTACAAATACAAAGGTAAGGTCTACTGTAAGGGGGTTGGCGACTTCCTCACATGTTTCAGTAAATGAGACAGCACTCACAGTTGAGCGACTTGAAAAATTTGGTATAGTGAGAATACAGCCTGTGGGAAGAGCATACCATGTAACACTCAATGAAGAAAGTTACATACTAAATAAAATCATGGAACCGATTTTCATAGCAGAAAGCAAGACTCTGGATGAATTAATTTTTGTTCTAAAAAAGCATCTGACTACAAAAAAAATACTTGCAGCGGCGATTTTTGGAAGTGTTGCAAAGGAAGAGGAAAAAGAAGATAGTGATATGGACGTGCTAGTAATATCTGACGATTTTGCCCATGCTACTGTTGCTATATCTCATGCAGCTGAAGAAACAATGCCAAAATTCTACAGTAAAATGTCACCTCTGATACTTTCAAAAAAAGAATTTATCTCTAAAAGAAATAGCCCTCTTATACGATCCATTCTTGAAAATCATATCATGATAACAGGTCTCAAATTGAGAAGCATGATACAATGAAAAGCGTTGATCCATCAAAAGCCAAAGGATACATCACAAAGGCGGAGAAATCTTTAGAGATGGCACAAATTGCTCGTGAAAGGGATGCTTATGATAATGCAGTTGAGTGCAATTCACAGTGCAATTAATGCACTTGATGCGCTGACAACATCATATCTTGGAAAACGCTCTTCAGGTCAACATACTGAAGTGCTTTCTTTAATCAAAGGCATTTTTCAATCTCAAGAATACGGTGAGATAAGTAAACAGTTTACCTCACTACTTAGTCTCAAAAATGAATCTGAGTATCAACCGAACTTGTTGAAGGATAGTGATGCTGAAAACTCGATAAAGTGGGCAGAACGTATACTGACAAAAGTACAGGCAAAGATAAATGGTAATATCTAAAAACTACATCTTTCAATAATTGCATTTTATAGAATTAATCGAATTAAAACTTGATATTCTTACAAAAGTGGGTTCAAAATAAAACCATGTAAGCCTTTCAGTCAGGTATGATTAAATAATTAAAAATTTAAAAAATTAAATACTATAGTACTCTATAGCATACTATGGCAACAGTTACAACCATTCAAGTATCAAAGAAATCAAAGAAACAATGGGCAACTCTAAAAAATCACCCAAATGAGTCATTTGAGGACATGTTTAACAGACTCATAAACACATTGTATGAAGATGATGCCGATTTGTTGACTGAAAAAGACATTCTAGATATTGAAAAATCCATACAAGACATCAAAAAGGGCAAGTTCATGACAAATGCTCAACTCAAAAAGAAATATGATTTATGATCTGGACTGCAATATGGGCTCCAAAAGCACAGAAGGATCTTGACAAATTACCAACAGAAGACATTAAGAGAATTTTAGAAAAGACAGAAGATGTAGAACAAGATCCTTTTCGGTATCTTGAGAAACTTTCCAATTTACCTTACTACAAGTTTAGAGTCGGACAGTATAGAATCATAGTTGATGTAGTAAATGACAAGCTGATACTGCATCTTCTCAAAGTCAAAAAGCGCTCAAGAGTTTATGATGCTTAGTGTCATTGTGCTTTCCACTCTTGATAATTTTCTAATTCCGGCCACTGCTTTATCAAATGCCTGCTGATTTCCTGTATTTATCTCTACAATTACATCATATGCACCAAAGGTAAGATGTACATTTTTGACATTAGGCATTTGCTTTAATTCTTCTACGACATACTCTTCTGCGCCAAGATCACAATTTAATAAAACAAATCCACCGTGCATTTTTTTTCTTAGAATGATTGTTCTGTTACTTGTCTTTAAGTTTTACATTTATTACCATCTACTACGTCCACCATAGCTATTTTTGCCGCCACGGTCTCCGTACTTTTTTCTTCCACCACTTCTGTCATCTCTTGCATCTCCTTTACTGCTAGATCCTCCGTATCCACCGGATCTTCCATATCCACCAGAACGAGAACCTCTAGAATATCCAGATCTTGATTGAGAGCCACCATATCTTCTAGATGGAACTTGTCTTTTTAGAGGATCAGGAATTGAAATTTCTATTCCCATCTCTTTATTCAAGTCTGTCAAATTTACTTTGATTTGACGCTTAACTAAATTCCAATCTCCCACAGATGAATATGATACTAGTGTGATTGCCCTTCCTTTTGCACCTGCTCTTGCGGTTCTTCCAATTCTATGAAAATAAACCAATTCTTGATTTGGAACATCATAGTTGACTACCAGTTCTACTCTTGGCACATCAATTCCTCTTGAGGCAACATCTGTTGCAACAAGAATATCAACCTTGCCACTTCTGAATTTTGACATTGATTGTTCTCGTCTACTCTGTGACATGTCTCCTTCGATTGCTACGACATCAAATTTTTCTTGATGGAGGAATTTGGCAACATCCCGGGTTCTGTATTTTGTAGAACAGAAAACTATGATTTGGCCTTTAACTGGTTTGATAAAATCAATAAGGTATTTCATTTTGTCTCTATCTTTAATTACAAGAAATGCCTGGTCTATTCCCTCTCCACTAAGATCATCTGCATCAAGAAGAAATTGTTTTGGATTTTTCAAGTAGTCTTCAGAAAGTCTGAGGATTGTAGTTGGCATTGTTGCTGAAAACAATGACATTACTCTGTCTTCTGGAGCAAGATCTAAAATAAACTGAATATCGTCAATAAATCCCATGTCTAACATTGTATCTGCCTCATCCAATACAATGTGGGTAATGTCCCCAAGTTCTATTGAACCACGTTTAAGATGATCAATTAATCTTCCAGGTGTTGCAACTACTATCTCTACGCCTCTATCTAACGCATCTAACTGTAAGCCCATTCCCTGACCTCCGTATACTGTTGCTACTCTAATTCCTGTATACTTGCCGAATTTCTTTATCTCTCCTGCAATTTGCATTGCAAGCTCTCTTGTTGGAGCCATGATCAAACCCTGGATGCCTTTTTTTGGTTGTATTTCTTGAAGCATAGCTAAAGCAAATGCTGCTGTCTTGCCAGAACCCGTATGTGCTTGTCCTACAACATCTCTTCCGGTAAGTAGTACTGGAATTACTGCTTCTTGAATAGGAAATGCTTCTGCAAATCCCATTTCATGAATTGCTTTCAGTAACTCATCTTTTAATCCTAAATCTTGAAATTTTGTCATTTTGTTTTCTTCTCTTAAGCAATGACGAAAAAGCTCATTGCCTACTCGTCATTATTCCGATACCTCTAAACCTCTTTTAGGTCTAATAAACGCTTGTTCTTATTTCTCATGTGTTTAGTTGAGAATCAATTATGCTCTTGAATGCTTCAAAAGGTTGGGCTCCATTTAGTTGTACAAATCCTATCTCTTCATTTCCTATGAAAAATCCAGGTGTCCCAGTTATTCCATAACTTTTTCCATCCTTTAGGTCATTGCTAACCTCTTCAATGTATTTACCTGAATCTAGACAAGAGTTGAATTGATCTTGATTCAAATCTAATTCTGCTGCAAATTCTTTAAAGACTATAATTGCAGATGTAACTTCCATTTTATTCCAAACTTCTTGATTTTCAAATAATACATCGTGATATTCCCAATACTTGCCTTGCTCATGTGCACATTCTGATGCTGCAGCTGCTGGCAATGCATTAGGATGACTGTTTTGTATTGGGAAATCTCTGTATACAAATTTTACTTTTCCTGTTTCTACGTATTGTTCTAAAATTAATGGAAGTGTCTGAATCTGAAATCGAGCACAAAATGGACATTGAAAATCTGAGAACTCTACAATAGTAATTGCTGCATCTTGATTTCCTCTAATTGGATCGTCATCTATGGATATACTAATTGGTTGTACGTTAGGTTGCTCAGATGCTTGCTGATTTTTCAAAATCTTTGATTCAAGTTTTGCAATTGCCTCGTTTAATTCAGATTTTGTTATTTCATCTGATTTTAAACTAATATACGAACCTGCAAAAAATGCAGCTATCAGACTAACGGCTATCACTGAAATTACTAAAGCATTGAACATTGATTTTTTCATGGAAATTTTTCCGCTATTGGGTTCGCTTTGCTTTGATTCTATTTTATCAGAATCCATTTAGGCTTGTTTAAATTACATCATACTTATTCGTATTGCCAAGTTTTACCTTGTTTTTATTTCTCACAGTTCTTATATTCCATCATAATTATCCAAAATAATGTCAGAAGACGAACGTAAACTGTTCCCATGTACATGTTCTGATTGCGGAAAAGAATCTCAGGTACCTTTTCAACCAATTGAAGGTAGAGATGTTTTCTGCAAAGAATGTTTACCAAAACATAGAAAACCAAGATTTGAAAATAGAGGAAGATATTAGGCTGAAATACGCTTAACGTCGTTTTTTCTTACTCTTTCGAAGTTATTTTTATAATTGTGAATTGGAAAATCAACATGCTTTAGCGGTGGGTAGTTACAAAATTTAAAAAGCCAATAATGGGATCCGAACCCACGACCCTCAGATTACAAATCTGATGCTCTAACCAGGCTGAGCTATATTGGCACAAAATCCAATAAAAATTTTGGATCTTTAAAGTGTTACCCGATAAAGTATTTGAAATAAAACTTTGGTACGTATGTCTTGGAACTGAGTTTATTTTTTTAGGTAAGGAGTTTTAATTTTTAAAAAATGCCTATTCTATTATTTGATGTATCTGGCCAATCAGATTATAATACTGTGAAACTGTGATTAATCATCCATGAAATACGTTAAACCACTACGACTTAAAATCCTGATGATGATGTTTTTTGGGACGGGTATTCTTGGAATTATTGTTGGTCTGTATGTTGCACCGCCTCAAGCAACATTGTTGATTACATTTATGGGCGTCATCAATTTATCTCTGGGTGTATTTTTTGTTTGGATCCTTCTTACTCAGACACCCGAATCAAATGATAAAAGAAAGAAAAAGCGCAATGACAACTAGTATGTTTGTTGCAAAATGCATTGCATATGAATGATTGATTCCTTTTTTGTCATAAATGTATTTGAACAAAAATCCGATTGGCAACAGCAATATTGCCATGTGTACTTTTACACCCATTGCAATATGGACAAATGCCCATATCACTACCATCTTCTTTGATTTTCTAAAATACAACTCTTCTACATAGTTGATGTGAATAAACATGTACACTAATAATGGAATGAAAGGAACTATACCCCAAAATCCCTGATCTGCAAATGGACCAAAAGCAATGTTGTATCCAAGCCAACTCCAATTTAGAATCGGTATAGTTTCGACAAAATCATGTGCTAAAATAACATATGCAAATAGAATTCCAAACGGTATGGGTGCATATTTTATTGAATTAATTCCTATTTTTAGATCCTTGATTCTTTTTTTAGTTTCTTTAATAAGAAGAAGTGATGCTCCTACTGTTAGAATATAGTATCCAATTACGAAAATATCTGATTGAAAAAAATCTTCTAACATAATCTATGCTGTTATACATTATAAAAAAATCTACTCATTAAAGAACACTTTGACTTGATACACTAAACCACTAATATTGCGTATGAGAAATGACGACTCCGCCAATTTTTGAGTTGATTCCACATGTTGGCTGTAAAGTAATCCTTGATTCGTTGGTACAACAAGAATCATGTTTTCTATTTTTGTCCTAAAAATCATTTACTTGTCTTTCAAAAATAGTATCCAAGATTATGATTGACAAAAATGGTGTGATTAAAAAGATATTTTTAGATACTACATAGAAAAACATAGTACGAAGATCGTATATTTTTTTTTGAAAAATATCGGTTGAGGTTTTAATCAAAGTATAAATAATAAAACAATTTCATAAAAAAAGAATTGCTAGATTTAATCGCCAAAAAATTATTCCTCACAAATGGTAAAGGGGTTCATGAAGATCGATTGACGAGTTTTGAATATGCCTTAAGAGATGCTGGAATTTCAGGTACTAATCTTGTTTTAATTTCAAGTATATTTCCACCAAACGCAAAATTAATTTCCAGAAATGAGGGTCTCAAACAAATTCAGCCCGGACAGATTTTGTTTACTATTTATTCAAAGAATCAGACAAATGAGGCACATAGATTATGTTCTGCGTCAGTCGGTATTGCACGACCAAAAGATACGAATCGTTACGGCTATCTTTCAGAATACGAATCATTTGGACAAAATGAACAACAATCAGGTGATTATGCTGAAGACATTGCAGCGCAAATGCTGGCATCATCCCTTGGTATTCCATTTGATATTGATAAAAGCTGGGATGAAAAAAGACAACAGTGGACAATCTCTGGTCAGATTTACAAAACACAAAATGTTACTCAATCAGCAAAAGGTGATAAGGATGGTAAGTGGACTACTGTCTTTGCAGCCGCTGTTTTACTTGTATAGTTTTATTTTTTATATCCTTTGAGATAAAACACTGCTGCTGCAATTGCTACAACTGTAATAATTATTACAATGATAATTGATTCATCAAAATATGTTTCAATTTTTTTGGGTGCAACTAACTCACTGCCCCCCAATGAAAAAATTAATTCATCTTTGTTTATTGATGTTCTTTCACCAAAAATATATTTTCCTTGAATTCTTTTCCCTTGTTCTGGATCAAAAATCCACCCCTCTTTTGTAATTTCTTTTGGAATTTTTTCACCATCTACTATTTGAGTGGGAATTATGCTTCCTCTCACATCTGATACATTAGTGGACTCTGGAGATAATATTACAACTTGTAATATTGAATTTAATGGATAAAATCCAGTTGAAAAATAACCCGATCTTTTCAAATCTTCTGATTTCAAAAATTCTAATGGATTGATTTCATTAACTGATGAAGCCATATTTGGATAATCTACTGATAATTTCAATTGTAGTAATGATTTATTTTCCAATGGTATGATTGAAAACGTTATCTTTGATTTTTCTTCTTTGGATAGATTCTTTGCTATATCGTAAAACCCCCCAGACTCTCTAATGACTTTTGGGAGTAACAATGCTGAGATTTTTTCATACATGGACTCTGTATCTTCCATAGGCATTGTATACACTGCAGATATTGTACCTCTACCTGAAATTGTTCCTGATGTTTCAAGGGCTTTGCTCATCTCATCATTAGTTTGAATAAATATAGAATGAAATTTTGCATCTGTATCAAATGTTTGATTTATCTCATCAATGAATGATTCTGCAATCTTTCTTGTTGAGTTTTGAATTGCTGGAAAATTTGTGTCTGCTGAGTCTCTTGCAATATTTATGATGATACATGATTCATCAAATACGCCCAAAACACATTGATTCTGGTTTGTCAAAACTACGGCTGTTATTCTATTGTTTTCTCTAATTTTTTGTTCCAATTCGGCAGGAATTTTTATTTCTTGGATACTTGTACTTTGTAGAGCAATTGACGCTGTGACGTTTTGAGATATGCTTTTATCAATTATTATTTGTGCTGTCTCTTGAAATGTGGCAAGACCCACCTCTTGCGAATATGCATAATTTGTTGTAAAAATTAGTACTCCAATTAATCCAAACAAAACCATGATCTTTTGCATAGGTTGTCTTTTTAGAGATGAAATTATTAAATTTACTCTTGTTTTATTCATCTATTTTTTAGATTTTTGTCTGATGAAATTATTTTGCTAATTTTACCAAAACCCTATATCTAGCAACTAATATTGTGATTAGGATAATTTCAAACATTTAAATCAGATAATTTTAAACTTGAAATTGACATCGAATTCAAACCGTTCGGGGAACAAGCTGGCAGTCCATGCGTTGGACTGCCAGCCCCATATTATTATAAAATTTTAAAACATGGTAAAATGTACGATTAGTTTGTTCCCAATTTCTTCAAAGTAACATTGTACCTCAGTTAATTAAAAAAATGTCATCATTTTCTAGGGATAACGTGTAGATGCATGGAAAAAATGTTATGTGTAGATTCAGCCTGAAAAGATTTGAGATGATACAAGGATTTCTTGTAAATTAAAAGATCTTAACTTGAAAACGATTCAAATTCATTTGGGAGTACAATTATTGGGGGAATATAGACGGAGGGTTAGAAATGTCACTAACCCATAAAATTTACGAAAATGAGTTTATCGACAATTAGTAAAAATGGTATCCCCGAGTCTAAGCAAAAAGTATGCTGTATTGTCGTAACGCTTAAGATTTGATCATATTGGATATCAAACATGAGTGCTAGAGATCATATCAAAAATCAGGTACTTGATGCACAGCGTAATTTTTCTAGTTTTTTTACTGATCTGCGTACTGAAGCATATGCAAATCGTGACAAGTACACAGAAGAAGATATTCGGTGTGGTCTATTTGTGATTTTATCTCAAGATGTACTATGGCTATTATTGCTCTTAGAAGAATTCTTACAGGTTATTGATGAAAAATCAAATGTTACAGAACTTTCTACGTTGGATGCTATTCCACGACTACAATTTCTTACTAGCTATAATCAAATTTCAAGAATGAGTTTCCTCACAAAATTCATGTTTGGCGTTGAAGATTTTCTTAAATCATTAATGCGCGCTACTAACAATACATTTGATGACGGCTATTATAAAATGACACAAAACATTCTTAATTTTTTAGATCTTAATGATACACAAAATCATAAAATTCTCAATGCTCCAGCACAAATTCGTAATTCATTACATAATGGAGGATTCGCATCATATGATTTTGAAATTACTATAAAAGATAAAACTTTCAAATTTATACGAGGACAAAAAATTGATTTTGCTAATTGGAATACCATATACATGATAGTGGATGAACTCATAAATCTGATTAAAATAATAATCAAAAATAAAAAAATCTCAAAGATCAATATCATTTCAAGCAATTATGAAAAAGTTTGGAAATTTTCTTCGTTGACAACAAGTAGCAAAATTGATTAAAAACATAATAAAAAATGACAGAGAAAGGACAACGTAATCACTTCAACGTAAAATTACTTCGAGGTTACGGAGTTTCAATTAACATAAAAGACAATCACCTGATTCTCAAAAACGGTCAAAATAATCAGATAATGCGATATTTTACATTGACTGTCACTAACTTTGCATATATGAAAAGGGTGGAAACTAGGAATAAATTAATCAAATGTAAGAAAAAATACAAATGAATGGTATTATTTCAATACGAAAATAAAATGAGTTAAGATGGTTTTGCTTAGAGAAATAGAGGTTGAAAATATAGTAAGGAATTTTCTCAGTAATGATGGATTCTCTGTAGTTCCACGAGTACGAGAACAAGGCATAGATATAGTTGCACGAAAAAATGAAGTGCAATATTACATAGAAGTTGAGGGAAATAAGAAACCAGACGGAGTTAATCCATTAACTACTACCCAGAAATACACACATTATTTTCGCGCTATTGGACAATTAGCCTTTAGAATTTCTGAATACTTAGATGGTGAATTTATTCTTGCACTACCTGAAGATGAATATTATAGAGAAAAGGTTAACAAAACATTACCCGCATTTAGAAAGCTTGGAGTCATTGTTTATTTTGTGACTGAAAACAACATAGACATTGTAAAGTAGATAGTATTATCTTCTAAAACAACAATTAGCACGTCTCCATTCCAGATTCTTATGGAGTCTTGACAGGTATCTTGCTTTTTCCTCAGCTTGTTCAATATCTAATGCTGGATGCCATTCGGTATTCTCAGTTCCATGCTTTTTCAAATAATTTCGATAAAAGGCACAATGTATTTTGTGTATTTTAATTTCGGTGGTTCTTGGCTTGTCTAAAAATACAACAAACTGATTTTCGGACATAATTTTAACATCATTGAATCGAATTTAAGATCTTCTTCAGATCATTTTGACTAGACGGAACCCGAGAAATGTCGCTAATTTTGCTAGTCTTGAAAGAATGAATTTTTGAGACACTGTTGATTTTTAGGTAGATTTCATCAATCTGTCTAGACTGTTAAGAAAAGTACATGAAGTATTAAGTTAGGAGATTATTTGTTATTTCTCTCATCATCTGTATCTATCCGATTATTTAATTTGATTAAAAAATGATTTAAGTAGTAATTCTTTGATGCCTATGTAAGTTGGATGTAAAATGTCCAGTGTGTGGTAAGGTGCAAACACAAAAACCTGTCAAATCATGGTCTTATGTGAAAAATGTAGCACAAAGAGATGTGGCGGGTACAAAATTGGGCGCTTCTGTAAACTGTACTCGATATCTCTGTAAATGTGGAAAGTCATTCAATTTCTATCTAACAACAAAAAACAAGTCATGGACAATTCCTAAACCAAAGAATAAGTCCTTATGATTTTAATTTCACTATCTTAGATATAGATTTAAGAAATCTTATGATCAAAAGAGCAATTAGGTTGTTTCATCTTTCAATTTTTTAATTTCATCCGGAAAAGTAATTGAAACATCATATAGATTTAATAGTTCTGAAAGACTAGGAGTTAATTTTTCATTAATTTCATTTACTTGTTCAAAAAATTGCCTAGATTCTTCATTAATCAAGTTAAGACCCTTTAATGAAATTAGAAGATCTGAAAACGAAAAAGAATCATCAAAGATTACTCCCTTCTTTTTTGACAAAGCGGTTACAAAATATTCTGATTCTATAAATGAAAATACAAATCGTCTTTTTTCTTCATTTTGTAAACTAATATCAAAATCACCTTCATACAATAATCTGAAATACGATAAGATACAAAAAAGAAATGTTTGTACTTGTAATCTAGACATTGATGGGGAATATGAATTATGATAAAGTTGATTTCGTTGTTTATGATAATATTTTAACATTTTGATAATTGTTTTAAAATCTTGGTTAGATTTGTAAGGTTCGATTTGTGTTAAAATACTGAAAAGATCATAGATAGTGAAATGTTGTTTTACAGTCTCGTTCAATTCAAGTTCAATAAATCCCTTAGTTCCTAATTCAACTGCATCGTCAGCAGTAATTAACGAAGTTCTCAAATATTTGTTTGAGATTCTATTATCCGAATTTAAAGATGCCATAAAGTATTGTTCAATAGCAAGATCTAAAATTTCGAGTGAACCATCAATCCAAGGTTTGTTAAACATAACATCACGTTATTTTTTTAGTCACGTTATCTTTCACTTCATTCATAATATTTTCAATTTTCTCCTGTAAAGAATTCAGAGTAGTGAGAAAATTTTTAACATATGCTTCAATTTCATCTTTACAATCAGGCTTTATTGGAATCAAAATTTTTGATAATTCTTGTTGGGTTAATGTGGGCATGATTGCACCAGTAACAGAACGTATGAGTTGTAATTGCCCTATTTTTGAACGTAAAATTCCAAATAAGTACAATTGACTAACTTTTGGAACCAGAGTCAGAAAACCTGTCGTCCCCACACATCCATCAAATTCAGATGTGACGTTTGCAATTTTATTAAATGTGCCGCTAAGAGAAGGAACAATTATAGAATTTTTTTTTAACAATATTCTGGCTCGGCTAGGTGCATCTTGACCTAAAATTTCTTGATATGCAGTAATTCTTCCAAGCAATGGATCTAAATTTTCAATTTCCACATATCGAAAAATTTTTTCAGGAGATTTTTTTGGTTCTGATATTATTTGAGATACGTCAGCAAGTTCACCGAGAGGTTTCGAAATGAGTTTTAGATCTTTTTCTAATTTTCTAAATATGGGCTTATAATACTCAACATCGATTCTGTCAGATAATTCTGATGAAGTAATAACAAAAGAGGATGTCTCAGAAGTTATTTTCAAATTAAATTTTGATTGTATATAATTATCAAATTTTTCAATTTCATCTTCCATAGTTTTTTTGGATTTTGCTAGTTCTTTTTGGGCATTTTTTATCATGATGACTATTTCTTTTTGAATTGATTCTGAAGCAATAGGTACAAGAATTTCACCAACTTCTTTACTATTGAGATTGACTTGACTAGCTTGTCTGCTAAGTTTAGCAATTTGGGTTTGAGCTAATTCGCTTCCAAGATAAGCCATTAAATAATAAGGATGTATTTTTTTATTATTAATTCGAATTCCGACAATATTTTGATTAATATTACATTCTCCAAAATCTTCAGGGACAATTGCAACTCTACCAACTACTTTAAGAGTCGCACCTATGATATTCAATAAAACATCATCTTTTTGTAAAGCCGTAGATTTTCTTTTTTCATGAGAAAGTTTTGAAATGTAATAAACCGTTTCTAAATCTAAGTAAAAATCTCTAATGTTAAGTGTTTTTATAAATTTAATTTCATCTAATCCTTTTTCAGTAGAAGACCCATCTTTGGGAGTAGAACCACCAAAAATGGTGGCAATTTCAGATAATAGTTTTACCTCACAAGTTAATTTTGCAAAAATATTTTCTATTTTTTTGAATTCAGGATGATAATAAAATACATCTAGTCGATCAGATAATTCTCGGGATGAAATAGAATAAATCAACATGCTAATCAAAATGTACCATTTTTGAATTGCTGGTATTTAGACAAGATTTCATGAAAATCATTTGTGTCTGGCTTACCTGTTGCATCATAACCTACATGCTCAGCACTTGCCATGAAAATAGAATATGAATCGGCGGTTGGTTCTCCAATCTTTTCAAGAAACAATAATGATGTTTTCACTCCAGATCCAGCAGGGATAAAGGTAGTAGGAGGCAGAGATACAACTGCCAATATTTTAGATTTTTTCTTAATAAATTCTCTAACATAAGAAAGTGATGTATTCGTTAAGATTCCATCTGGAAGTACAATCCCCATTCTTCCACCTGTTTTCAGCAGATCTAGACAACGTTCAATAAAAAGAACTTCAGTTCTTTGTCTTTCACGACCTTTTCCAAGTTCAAATGATTTGAGAATGGTTTCATCTTTTACAACTGCTCCAAATGGAGGATTTGTCAGGATTAAAGAAAATTTTTCAGATTTGATATCCTTTCTTTTATCGAAATGCTTGAAATCATCCAATGCATCGTGAGGTTCAATATTGGTGTGACCGTCATCATGGATTACCATATCCATCATGGCTACTCGTGCTATACGATCATTTACTTCAATTCCATAGATATGCTTATGTGCAAAATCCCAATCAATTCTATCTATTGTACGTTGATCACCTTTGTATCTTTCTTTAATTCTATTTCTAACAAACTCCAAAGAATATAGTAAGAATCCTCCCGAACCACAGGAAGGATCAATGATGACATCATCTTCATCAGGTTCCAACATTGAGACCATAAATTGAACTATTTCTCGCCTAGTGAAATATTGACCATATTCTCCTCTGAAAAGAGTTCCAAGAAAACTTTCAAATGCTCTACCCTTTGCATCAAGATCCGTTTGTGTTAATGAGATATCTTGTAAAATTTCTACAAGTCGAAAAATTATTTTTGACGGAAGTTCTATATCTGATTTAAAAACATCTGGTTCTTTCTCTTGTGCTGGGGCATACAGTTCATTCATAATTCGTTTAGAAACCTCCGCCGGTTCTTCATATGTGCCTATTTGAAATTTATAGTAAACATCAGACGGAGTAAATCTTTCATCATAAATCTTGGCAAACATAATCTTGCTAATTTCATCAAACGCAACTGCCGGATCTCTTTTCCCCCCCTCCCATATTTCATCATGACACAATTCAAATTTTTTACTTAATTCATTAAATGATGTACGATTAAGATCCATTTTGGGGTCATTTCTTTTATACTTATAATCTGGAACTTTGTCATATTTTTTTGGAATATCAGCAATAACAAAGTTATCTAGTTTTTGCAAAGATGGTTGTTTGCTTACATCATATGCCAATCTTTCAGTATCACACACTAAAAGTAGGTAATTGGAATTAAGAAGATTGGAGTTACCTAAACACTCACGTTTAGCTTCAATAATATCTGATTTTCTTCCTTTGGCTTTAATCTCCACTACAATATATGGAACATCATGTTCAGCATCTTTGAACACTACAATATCCGCAGGTAATTTTGGGTCTCTACGAGGAGGTGGAACTTCAACATCTATATTTTTTGGGGGATACTGATAATCCCTAATTAATGAGACATATGTTGCAGCTCTTATCTTTTCTTCTGGATCAGAGAAACGGTATTCTTTCTTACTGTAAATGTATTCTATCTTGTTTTCTTTAATTCTTAAATAGCCATCCTTAATTCCAATTTTGATCAATTCAGAAATTTTTGGATTATCTGAATAATCGTTGTTTGATGTATTGGGTAAATCATTCATATTTTTTTCTATTTATCTCCTAACATGTTGATTTAGTCGTGATATAAAATACTAATCATAAATTACGAGTTTATTAAAAAACATACAAATTAAAAAAGTCCCAATAGTTTTTCTAATATCTTCTTTCTAAGTACAATTCTCTTGTTGTCATTCACTTTCTTTTTCAACCTGTAAAACTTCCTTTTGTTCAATCTAATTTCTAAAGCCTTTTCTAATGTCAGATTGTCAATAATTTTTCTAATCTTTTTCTGATGATTTACATATTAAATATTATCTTCAGCAAAAACGAGTAAAAGTTATCTTTAATGGAGATCAATCATAAAATAGGTTATTTTGAGTTCTGATAATAAAATCAAATTAAATTTTTTACCATTAGATTCTCAAAAATTTGAATTTAGAGTTTGGCGAAAAGATTATACAAATTCAGCCAAGTTAGAAGGAATACAAAAAAGATCACTACCAAAATATGTTGATATCGATAACTATTCAAATTATTGGGTTTCATTTGAGCCGATAGATGGATATGAAGAATTTTTGTGTAAATCTGAATATAATTACTATCTGAGCATGGATTATCTCTTTCATTTATTAAAAACTAAATCACTTGAAAAATTTCCCGATACTGAAATAATACTCTCTGAGAAATTCAGAAAGACTATTTCTTTTGTTCTTGAACATCATGAATATGGAGATGCGACAGTATGGTTAGAACCTTATTATTTTTCCTCACAAAGAACAATTGGATTTCTTATTGATTATAAATTCAAGTTAAATAATCCTGAAAATAAAAATATGAGAGAAGTACTTAGACTTAGCTTAAGTTTAGATCAAAATTATAGAAGCAATAGAAACTATTATCTTGATAAATTTGAAAAAGTTCAAAAATTTCTTAATACATTTAAAGATAAACTATTCCCACTTCAAACCAATTCTCAAAATATCATTTCACTAAATACGCAATTTCAAGAACTAGATGCTAATAATCTTGAATCAAAACAATTTATTTTTGCTAATAATCAGATAAGTTCTTCCCAATTCAAAGGAATTACTTCTTATGGTCCATTAAAAGAATTGGGAGGAAACGTTTCGTTTTTTTACATATTCAAAAAAGAACACGAAAACTTGGTTCTTGATCTTAAACAAGCACTAAGAGGTCAATTACAGGGAATTATGTTTACTGGGTTATCCAAAGTATTTCATTTGGAAATTGAAAATGAATATGATTGTGTAATTAATGATTATTCTGACAAAAGTTTACAAACTGTAATAGAGTATATTGTTGATTTTAAAGCAAAAAATCCGGAAAAACAAATACTTCCTATTTTTATTGAAGATAGAAATAATCATTCCGCATATTATTTTCTCAAGTTTTATCTATTAAAACACCAAATATCCGTTCAGACTGTTTCTTACCAACTTCTTGGAAAAAGGGAACAATTCAAATGGGCTGTTTCTAATCTCGCTCTTCAGATTTTTGTAAAATTGGGCGGTATGCCGTGGAAAGTATCACAAAAATCAAACAGTCTGATATTTGGACTCAGCCAATCTCATAAATTCGTTGATGGTAGAATTATAAAATATTTTGCCTATTCTGTATGTACTGATTCAAGTGGTATTTACAAAAAAGTAAATATTCTGGGAAATTCCGATAATGAGACTTCCTATCTCACCCAATTTAAAACACAATTAATTTCTGCAATTAATAATAACTTTAATGCAAATTTTTCCAGATGTGTTCTTCACGTTTCATTTAAAATTAAACAAAAAGAACTTGTTTGCATAAACGATGCAATCAACACTCTAAAAAATACTCATTCTAATATTGATTTTATAGTTATTCGAATTAATACTAGTCACCAATTTTTTGGTTATGCAAATACCAACAGCTTAATTCCATATGAAGGCACATATGTTACAATTAAACATAAACCAAAACAATATCTTTTATGGGTTGATGGATTACAACAAAATAATTCAGCAATCTTCCAACAAATCCAAGATCCTGTTTTCATAGAATTTCACTGGAGTAGTAAAATGTTAAATGATGAAGAAACAATTGAAACCTTACAAGAGATTCTAAATATGTCTGGCTCTAGTTGGAGAGGATTTAATCCCAGTAAAATTCCAATATCAATTAAATACTGTCATTTACTATCTGATTATCTGAAAGAATTTCCGTCAGATGTGGACAACTTGGAACAAATATCAGTTCCTTGGTTTATTTGAGGTGATTGATTGTTTAGGTATAATGAAGTGATAATTTTAACCGGTGCAGGTTGTAGTTATGATGCCAACATTCCAGTTTCTAAAACAATGATTGACGAACTAGAAAAATTACTAAAATTACACGATGATTGGAAGGAATATTCCATGTTTTACCACTTCGTCAAAAGTGCAATTTTGTATTCCGATGGAATTCAAGGACGACCATATGATAATTTTGATATTGAGAGATTAGTCAGTGTGTTGGCAGAGTTAGAAAAACGAGAAAACAATCCAATTTATCCATTTGTTGGTGGTTGGATACCTCGTCTTTTAGAAACAGCAGGTTATGAATTTCAAAAAACATGTAAGAAATTCCGCCACTTGATTTTACAACAATTAAAACAATGGGTAACTCTACCAGATGCAAATAAAGCTGAATATTATAGTAACTTGTTCAATTTTCAAAGCCAATACCAATACGCACTAAGAATTTTTTCCCTTAACTATGATCTTTGTCTTGAAAAAAATACTCCCTCTGGTAAATCACTCGAGCGAGGCTTTGATAAAGAAAATCGTCTTTGGAGTTGGAAACCATTCGAGCCTTTGAATGATGAACCTAACATTTACTTGTATAAACTACATGGTTCTATTGACTGGGAACGTCAAAATGATAGATTCCGATTAAAAGAATTAGACACTACTGCTCCTGATCCTGACTTGATTTTTGGTACCGATTACAAAATGCAATACATTGATCCTTATCTTTTCTATTTTTATGAATTTAGAAAATACTCTTTAGAGTCTAAGGTTATTGTTTCAATTGGATATAGTTTCAGGGATCAACATATCAATGGAATTTTAACTCAAGCACTTCGTATGGATGAAGATAAACGCATCTTAATTGTATCTCCTGATGCTGATAAAATTCGTCAATGTGTAGACTTGCCTAAAAAACAGTACATACCCATAGTGAAAAGTGCAAAAGAATTTTTGAAAAGTTTTACAATTAGCAACCTTGAATTACTAATAAAAGATTAAAATCTAAAATTCTTATTTTATACTAATCATCTGTAAACAAAATTTTGTTAGGAAATGTTTTCTTATCACCTTCTAAGATCTATAGTTTTTCAAAGAAGTACGATTCATTGATAAAATTTGGAAAACATACTAAACCTTCAAAAAATTTATTTCTTGAATAACTCTAATTCTCTAAGGGTCATACCTAAAACGGTATTTTGATTAATACAGATACAGAAGCAGCTGGGAAAATCGTTTGAATGTACTAAATACGGATATTGATAATGATGGAAATCCTACGGATATTTCATTCAATGTTGATATTGATAGTTTAAGACAAAGTGTTTTTGATTTTAGGAATTTTCTGGATTAAACCAACTATCTAACCATTTCTTAATCTGTCTTAATTGAATGGTATTTGGTTCCTGAAAAGTCGTTCACAGAAGGGCATTTATCATAGAATCATGCGTAAAATCTAGCCTTTTTGTTCATGATTCAACATACTTTATCACAAGTTTATGAAATCAAAAAGAGTTTAGAATTTAAAAAAAAGAAAATTTGATGATTTCAGGAATTATGAAAATTTAATTACCCTTATACTCATCATTATTTTCATTTAGTTGATCTCCATGATTATCTAAATCATCTTTATCTCCTGTTCCTCCGTATTTTCCCAATGTCTTCACCTCCATGTACTACTCAAAAATCATGACATAAGTAGACCATCACATGTGAATGCAATCTAATCAAAAATACATGTTTGAGGAGGATAACTGCAATAACTGACCTACATAAAGTAGATTAATCTTAATACCTTGATGTCTATGGAATTTCATCTCATGAAGAATCAAATCAGGAATGAGCGTGATGATGATCTTATCCGTAGTATTGTAGTTAACATTGCAATATTCAAAGGAATAACCCATAACAAATTAGTAGAAAAGATCTCCGAGGAAACTTCCATCAAAGGTAAAGAAAGGTTATCTGACAAAATTAAGGAATTAATTGGGGATGATTTGATTGAAAAAAGAAAGGGAAAAGGAGGAACCGTTAACTATTATTTGAAAGGACTGATTGATTCTCATAACATCCACTATGATCCTGAATTTGATAATGAAATTTCAAAATTACTGAAAGATATCAATGAAATTAAAACCAGTTTTCCTAGCCTTGATGAAGAATCTACATGCATCGTATTTGAAAACGTAAAACAACTACGAAATGACTGTTCTACTTTAATTGCTAGATGTAAAGACGATACTGATTACAACAAGGCAGATTCATTGTATGGCGGAATTAAGGAAAAGATTGAAAAATATTCAAATCCGACAATCGAAGAGCAAGGAAAGGAAGCATCTGAAATTCATGGTCAAATTAAAGACTTGGAGAAGCAAAATAATGAAATTATAGATAAACTACGTAAAGCCAAAAGCGATCCAAACAAAGAAAAATTGGCTATGCGTATTGTTGGAAACTATAAGAATTGTAAACAGCTTTCCAACCATCTTTACAAAATTTGGGACGTTTTACCTAATCAGATACATCGCATACAAGAAAATGAATTTAGAAATGTGCTAAGAGATCTAGACGTAAACCAAAACAGTATGACAAAAGCAGATCTAACAATTCGCGCACTTCAAGAAGCTAGATTGGCGATTTCAAAGGAGGACAAAATACTTCACCAGTTAGTCAAAGACTCAATTGACTCTTCATTAAAAACTGAAGAAGCAAAAAACGTGTTGAAAAATAAAATTAATAACATATTTAGTAAAAACTCTGATGCTGGCAAACTAAAAACACTTCTTGATAATGTACTTGTTGGATTGCTTAGAGATAACAGAAAGCCTATAAAAAAAGATAGACTTGTTACTGAATTGCAAAAAACAGGTATGTTTCCTGAAGATGAAGTACATAGGCTCATATCTTACATGTGCTTTCAGGGAGAAATCTATGATTCACAAGATGAAATTTTTATAATAAGGAGATGATTAGTCCCACAAATTCATTCGTCATAATTGACACTAACGCAGTAATTCAGGCAATTACTGAGCAATACACAGAAAAAAAGATACAAGCATTTCTAAAAGTTAAAAAATGTAAAATCATTGTATGCACTGAGGTATTTGCAGAACTTTTTGTATCAAAAAAACTTCCAAATAAAAAATGGACTGGATATACAAAAAATAAAATCATAGAAAATCTAAAGAAATCTTTTGGTGATAGAATAGTAGATTATTCGACAAGCGATGAAGTAAAATCCATGGCAGATTCTTTAGTAGAAAAATACAAATCTGAAGGACTGCACTATCCAGACTCCATATTATTAGCAATTGCAAAAATTAAAGGTTGGAATAATATCATTTCAGCTGATGTTGACTTTTCAAATTGCTGTCGTTTGGAAAATGTATCCTGTTTTAATCCGAATCGTTACAAATTTTCCACTGTAATTAAGAAAAAAGATCCATTTGAAATTCTAACTAAATTGCAGACAAACTATTCTATAAAAGAACTTGAACCTGAAATAATTTATCTTTTTGAAGATCTTTGTGCCAAATGGCAAAAATCGAATAATATACAAAGTGAGCATATTTTTAAGACTGATTTCAAAAAGACAATATCTGTACTGAAATTTCACGATTCTATATTTAAAACATTAGAAAAACATAGAATTGACTCTCATTTTGTTGAAAAGTTTTTTTTAAACATTGTAAACGGCATTAAATCATATGATCATCTTGTTTCTTCACTCAAATCTAAACAAGAATTAAAAAAACAAAATATTCAAAATTTACAAGATTTACTTGACAAATAATGTTGTTAGGTGTTCACAAATTTTTTTTCAATGATTGATTTTTGCTCTTGTAATTTCGTGCATATTGTCTCTTATTCTTGTAAGGTAGTTCAAATTATATTACGATCCTTGTTACCCGTCCACTCTGAAACCACCAAGTCTATTCCCTCATCATCTTCATTTGAAACAAATTCCTTATGACAAATAATCTCAAATATTTCTTCATCCTTGTTTTTTATGACTAGCCCAAGTCCGATTTTTCTCTCATTGTCATCCATTTCCTCTTTTATCACATCCATGAGTATTTTGAGTAAATTATCCAAGTCTTTTTTGTAGCTACTTTTGTCTGCAGTGTTTTCGTTAAGGTAAAATGTCACATTGATCGATAATTGCTTTCCTTTACATTTTTCTTGTAGTTCGCTGAGATTTTTGTTTTGTTCTACAAATGCTTCCTGCAAATCCTTTTTTCTCTTTGTTGTTTCCTTGCCTCTTTTTACTGTTTTAGGCTTGAATTTTCTGACTGAAATTTTTCCTAATATTGTCACTACTAATCCTATATTGTCAGATTGTATATTATTTTAGATTTTTTCGTTCATCGGGACTGAAAAAATCTATTATTTCTTGCGCAATTTTTTCAAGAATAGAAACTTTAGGCAAATCTAAAATATTTTCTGTATAGATACGGATTGTCACAATTGCCAAGTTTTCATCTGACCATTCTACATCAAATGAATGATGATCATCTTCTTGAATGTTATCTGAAATAATCTTATCTATACTATCAGTAAAATCTTCCTGATCTTTTTCAACTAGATTTTTTATTGAAAAGGTTCCTAAAATTACTGCAGTTTTCCCAAATTGTAAATGAGCAGTCTCTATGATTCCCTTATCACCTTGCGAAAAGTCAATTTCAAACCAAAAAATACCCTCCTCAAAGTCATAATCGCTATCTTCAACAGTATACTCACGATCACCTACAATTTTTTGGATTATTTCTCCCATAAGATAGGCAGGTTCTGCATTATCCATGAGATTTTTAAGTGCAGTATCAAGTGAGCCAGTTTTTTGATTTGCGTTAGAAAGTATGGGATGAGGTAAATTTTTGGCATGATCTAGAAATACCTTGATGACATTTTCTGGAGTAGTTTCTAGTTTTTTTGCTAAATCTGAAAATAATTCATCATTAACTTCAATTTTCATACTGTATTCAAATTAGATAATGTCATAAAAATTGTTTCTCATAGATTTTTTTGTATAGAAAATTATGATTTAATCTCCGATAATGATTTGAGTTTCTTCCCAGAGATTCAAGGTGTCAAGTCACCCTAGAAGCGATAGCACATGATGCTTCTAGGGTTTCTAATTAGTGATAACTGGTGGATTTCAATGCAAGTTAATTTTTTAACGTGCCTGATTACATAGTGAAAAAGGCATCAATTCAGGCATAAAAAAGGGTTAAAATCAGTTGTCACCAGTTGTCACTAGTGCGGTGTCACATGTGTCACCATTCTCTAGTCATAAAATTACTCTCTTGGTGTCACATGTGTCACCATTAATCACGCCTGATAATCACTTGTGGTGTCTATCTGGACACGAAATTAACACTATCGTACACCCTATCGTACATATTTTGTACGATTACACGCCTAAATTAGTCTATAATGTATCTTTTAAAAATTCTAGTTTAACGCTGAAAGAGCCTTCACTTGACTCTCAACGTAATCAAGTCCCTCTTGCCAAAACTTTTGGGAACTGATATCAAAACCATATTCGGCTAATAATTTTTCTGGTTTTTCAGAACCGCCAGCAGCAAGAATGTTGATGTATGAAGAAACGAAATCATTTCCTTCTTTTTTATATCTTTGAAATAATGATAACGCAAGTAAATTTCCAAAGGAGTATGCATAGCAGTAAAACGGTGTATGATAAAAATGAGGAATACAGCTCCATTCTATTGCAAAATCTTCTGAAACAACAACAGAATTGCCGAACTGTTCTTTCAGCTTTTGAAGGTATGTCTTTGAAATTTCATCAATGGTTGTTCCTTTTCCAATTTGTTCATGTGCTGCTACTTCAAAAATAGTGAAAAATGCTTGACGCATAATTGTTGCATATAGATCATCGATTTTTTCTGAAAGCATAATTTTTTTCTCATCATCTGTTATTTTATCTGATAAATTATCATACAACAACAACTCTGAAAAAGTAGATGCTGTCTCAGCTAATGGCAATGGTGCATCTTGAACCAGAATTGATCTACCTTGTGCTGTTTGACTATGTACTGCATGGCCTAATTCATGGGCCAATGTGAAAACATCTCTTGTTTTTCCAGTAAAGTTGACTAAAACATATGGGGTAATCTTTGGAGTTAATGTGCTGCAAAACGCCCCGTCTCTTTTTCCCATTCTGATGGATGAATCAACATGTTTTTCATTGAATACTTTTTTAGCAAACTCTTCTAACTTTGGACTAAATCTTCTAAGTGATTCAAAAACAAGCCTGACTGATTTGTCATATTGGTAATTTTTTTCTTTTATGTTGGCTGCTGCTGGGGCATATAGATCATACCTACGTAATTTTTTCATTTTTAGCATTTTTGCTTTTTGTGTAAAGAACTTTTGAAACACTGGGGAATTTTTCCTACACACTGTAAGAAGTGATTCTATGGTTTTGTCATCTACATTATTTCCAATATTTCTCATTGAAATCGGAGATTTGTAACCTCGAATTTCAATTCCCTCATCTTTCCAATTCAAAACAATGTTTTGGTAAATCTCTCCTATCACACCCTTGTTTTCTGTATATTTTGTTAGGATTGTTTTGTATGCTGTTTCTCTAATTTTTGGATTTGTATTTCTTATGTAATTTGTAATTTCTTCACGCGTCATCTTTTTTGTTTTGCCCCCTACCTTCATTTTGTACTCATACGCACTAGTCATCTTGTCGTATAGTTTTACTAGTGCCGAAATTCCTGTAACATCCAAAGTATTGATAATTTTTTCTTCAGGTTCGGAAAGTGCATATTTAGCAAATAGTCTTTTGTGACTAAGATACTCTGAAAGTTCTCCTGAATCTTTAATCAATCTTTTTGCATTTTTGTCATCTACTTGAGTCTTCCACCACAAATCAAAAAATAAAACTTTATTGGAAATCTCTGATCCAAGCTTTGACATTCTTGTCATAAGAGATGTGGCTTCATCTGACTGCGTATCTGCAGAATAGGATAATGATGCATATCCCCCAATCATGCTCATTTTTTCAGAAATTTCTTCAACTTCATGTAAAATACCCATAAATTTTTTTGATGACATTTTAGGATCTAATTTTGATTTTATCTTTTCAAATTTTTTTGCCAGTGCTTCTAAATCTCTAATTTGTTTTTGAAATGCAGGACTCTTTGGATCTTTTGCTAGTTCTGATAGGTCCCATTTATCAAGTTTATACTCTGACATATGACTGCCTTATTTTATAACTATTAAAAAATGCATGGTGTTACACTAAAAATTAAACCATTTTGATGGACTTTGATCATTTTTGAGGGGGAGAGTAAAAAGTTTTGAAATTTTTAACTGGAACTTGAGACCAAAACCAAATTAGATCCTTGATGAATTAAAATAATTCATACTTTCTGACTATGGCAATTTCTCTTCTATATCAGAGCATGCCTTGTGAACCCATTTTTCCTTGGAGTTTTTCACAATCTCTTTTCCTGTCTTGATCTCTTCGCCGCATTCTACGCATTTTCCATTAAATCTTGCTTTCATGACTGTGTCTTGGTCTCATCTAATTTTAAGTAGAGTTTTCTGATTTTTAGACTGCTATCTTTTGAAATTCTTATTTCCCACCCCAAACCCAACCAAAAAATATGCAGTCTTTATCAAAAATAATATGTCTAATCACTTTTTTGTTAGTTGTAAAGGAGTGAATACGTTTGTTAAGTGAAAATGATCTATTTGGCAGAATTTTAAAGATAAAGAATCTCAAGGAAAACTGCTTCAAATATCTTGAATATGGCTCAAAGGAATTGCTGACACAAAAAATCATTTTTGCAATATCTGAATTGACTTCTGAGAAGATGGGCCCTGTAAAACTATCTGAAATTGCTCAAAAAGTAATAGGCCAAAGTGACAAAGCAAAACAGGATTTGGTTCGTCTTACTATAGAAAAATCTCTTTTAAAATGCGGACTGGTAGAGAAACTACGTTATGCCCCAAACGATGTGAGGTATATCTTGACTGCTTATAGATTTCAGAAAATCAAAGAAATTGATAGTTTTAGAGGTGAAAGCTCTGAGCCAATAGGTGGCGTATTTGAATTGCCAAAATCAACATGGCCAATACCTGATGAGTTTTACCTATTACTGGCAAAAAAATATGGTTATGAAAAATCATTAAATAAATTACATTCTGATTTTGATAGTAAATTAATTCCCCGTGGAAAATATGAAAATCTGAATAGCGAATATACAAAGTCTCTAAATCAAATTCATGATAAATTAGATTCTAAATATGCTGGATTGGAAATATTGGTGACAACAGAGTCTTGAGGTTTTTACTTTGTATTCTCGTATTTTTGTTTGGCTTGAGCACTTGTATTTTTTACGATGATTCATCAGCTTTTGCGCAAAGTGGAAATAAACTATCTGTAAGTTTTGAAGATGATGTTGCTCCTTCATATGATGTTCCTTTATCTTCTGGTGAGAAATTCACTCTTACTCAAGATTATTCTTGGGTGAAAGACGAAACAAGCAGGTACAATCTTGTTTCTTACTCTATTGACAGTAGTGAATCTGTCAAAATTTCAAGATCTGCCAGAGGATCTTTTACTCTGGATGTTTCAAATGATTCATCACACATAGTTTTTTACACAGTTATACAGCATGCACTAACTGTAACAGGCACTAATGATTTTTCATTTTTACCTTCATCTCCTACGCAAGATAATTGGTTTGATGTTGGAACTGAAGTATCAATTAATGTGTCAAAAACAACAGAAACTGAGAAAAATAAAGTAAGACAGGAAATTACTGGTTGGTCCCTTGATAAATCTGAGTTTTGGAATATTGAAGATGATGGTTCTACTTTTTTTATTACTCCACCGGCGGTGATGAATCAGTATCATCTAGTTGATTTTTTTATGACTACTAAATACAAGCTTAATGTTGTTGCTGATAATGGAGTTACAAGTGGTAGTGGCTGGTATAAACAAGGTGAAACAGTACCTATCAGTGTTGTTTCATCAAACGATGGTTTGATTCTTAATGCTTTATCTGAATGGGAAGGTGCAGAAATTGAACATGATGGAAATTCTGCTCAAGTATTCATTGACGGACCACTTACTGTAACTGCAAAACTGGAAAAAAATTACAGTCTTGTAATTGCAGTTATTGTGATGTCGATTTTAGCTGTTGGTGTGATAATTGGCAAGAAATTCAAACATTCCAATAACACTAAATCCAAACAGGATTTAGAAAAAACCTCTGAAACTCAATACACTGAAAAATATGATGAGGAAATAAACAACTATTTCTTACAGCAAATTCTGGAAAAACTTGACTCCATGTATGAATCAAAATCAATTTCTAATTCCAAATATTCAAAAATTAAAGAGACAATAAATTTTAATTCAAAATAAATCGTCTTTTCATATCTTGTATATTTTTTGTTTGTAGATCATTTATCTTGTTTTGAATTAATTCTGAAATGTTTCTGTGATTTTGTAATTACTGTTTTCTCACTTCTAATACATCCTTGGTATGTTTATTTTTTGCCATTATCGCTACCATTACCATTGTCACCACCACTACCATTATCGCTACCATTGCCATTGTCACCACCATTGCCATTGTCACCACCGCTGCCATTGTCACCACCATTGCCATTGTCACCACCATTGCCATTGTCACCACCATTGCCATTGTCACCACCGCTGCCATTATCGCTGTAACT